>NZ_JAUMTJ010000070.1:0-47397 GCF_032654765.1 Bradyrhizobium sp. 33ap4
CAGCCGTCGGAAATCAACCATCTCACCTGACCAGATGGAGCTCCACTATGCCTGAATTTCCCCGGACACCCCTGCGCTTGCGGGGAGAGGTCGAAATTCGCGTGCGCGAATTTCGGGTGAGGGGGAGTCTCCGCACGCTCGCTTCCATCGAATTTGCGGAGACGGCCCCTCACCCCAGCCCTCTCCCCGTAAGAACGGGGAGAGGGAGAAGAAACAGGCTCAACTCGTCAGATAGCCCCTGATCGCCGGCAGCAGGAAGATCGCGATGTTGATCGCGAAACCGATGCTCCAGAGGATCGAGCGCAGCGTCGGGCGATTGCCGATATAGGTGAAGACGTAGGCGATCCGCACGATCAGGAACAGCACGGCGAGCTCGTCGATCAGTCGCAGCGGGCCGACGCGGAATTCGGCGAGCAGCACGGCGAAGGCGAAGAACGGGAAGGCCTCGATGCCGTTCTGGTGCGCGCCGAGCGCCCGCGAGCGGATCGGGTCGTCGTAGAAGTCGGGATCGCGCGGCCTGGCATTGTCGAAGCTGCGGAAGCCGGTCCACTTCACCGACACGATCGTCAGCAACGAGAGCATCAGCGTCCCGAAGACGCACCATTCGGCGATCGTCATGGTTCCCCCTTATTCCGCAGGGAACGTAGCCAACCCGCACTCGGCTTGACAAGGTTGGAGCAACGCGCGAAGCCCAAAGCTCCCAGGCGAAGGATATCAAGCGCAAGGCCATCATGAGCACGGTGATCCCCTTCGAGAGCGCGAAGTCTGCCGCGGCGCCGAAGCCGGAACGCGTCGGCGTGCTGCTGGTCAATCTCGGCACGCCCGATACGGCGGATGCCGCCGGCGTGCGGGTCTATCTCAAGGAATTCCTGTCCGATCCGCGGGTGATCGAGGATCAGGGCCTGCTCTGGAAGCTGATCCTCAACGGCATCATCCTGCGGGTCCGTCCGGCCCGCAAGGCGCGCGACTATCTGAAGATCTGGAACACCGAGAAGAACGAGTCGCCGCTGAAGACCATCACGCGCTCGCAGGCCGACAAGCTGGCGGAGGCGATCGCCGATCACGATCACGTCGTGGTCGACTGGGCGATGCGCTACGGCAACCCCTCGATCAAGGAGCGCATCGAGGCGCTCGCGGCGCAGGGCTGCGGCCGGCTGCTGGTGGTGCCGCTCTATCCGCAATATTCCGCCGCGACGTCGGCGACCGTCTGCGACGAGGCGTTTCGCGTGCTGGCCGGCATGCGCGCGCAGCCGATCCTGCGGGTGACGCCGCCTTACTACGACGATCCCGACTACGTCGAGGCGCTTGCGGTCTCGATCAATGCGCACCTCGCGACATTGCCGTTCCAGCCCGAGATCATCGTCGCCTCGTTCCACGGCATGCCGAAGGAGTATGTCGACAAGGGCGATCCGTATCAGGCGCAATGCATCGCCACGACCAATGCGCTGCGCAAGCGGCTCGGGCTCGATGCCGACAAGCTGATCCTCACCTTCCAGTCACGCTTCGGCAAGGCCGAGTGGCTGCAGCCCTATACCGACAAGACGGTCGAGAAGCTGGCCAGGGACGGCGTGCGGCGCATTGCCGTGGTCACGCCCGGCTTCTCCGCCGATTGCCTGGAGACCCTAGAGGAGATCGCGCAGGAGAATGCCGAGATCTTCCGGCACAATGGCGGCGAGCAGTTTGCGGCAATCCCCTGCCTCAACGACAGCGACGGCGGCATGGACGTGATCCGCCAGCTCGTGCTGCGCGAGCTGCAAGGTTGGATCTAACAAGGCTGGATTTAACAAGGCTGGATCTGATTGTTAACGATCCGTGACACCGGGCACGGGCATTCGTTGGCATCTGGTCATCCGACAGCAGCTTCCTATGTGCTAGGGAGAACAACAGCCGGCTGAACCGGCGGAGCGGTCCTGCCGACCAATGCACGCCGTGACTGGCGACGGTCTCGCCGGCCCTGGAGGACTTTATGACTGGCTTCGACGTTTTCGCGATCGCGTTTGTTCTTCTCGTCATCGTTACGCTGTTCGCCGGGATCAAGACCGTTCCGCAGGGTTTTGACTGGACCATCGAGCGGTTCGGCAAATACACCCGCACGCTGTCGCCCGGCCTCAATTTGATCGTGCCCTATTTCGATCGCATCGGGCGCAAGATCAACATGATGGAGCAGGTGATCGACATCCCCGAGCAGGAGGTGATCACCAAGGACAACGCCACCGTGACGGTGGACGGTGTCGCGTTCTACCAGGTGTTCGATGCCGCCAAGGCGAGCTACGAGGTCGCCAATCTCAACCAGGCGATCACCGTCCTGACCATGACCAATATCCGCTCGGTGATGGGCTCGATGGATCTCGATCAGGTGCTGTCGCATCGCGACGAGATCAACGAGCGGCTGCTGCGCGTGGTCGACGCCGCGGTGTCGCCCTGGGGCGTCAAGGTCAACCGCATCGAGATCAAGGACATCGTGCCGCCGGCCGACCTCGTCGAGGCGATGGGCCGGCAGATGAAGGCCGAGCGCGTCAAGCGCGCCGACATTTTGCAGGCCGAGGGCCAGCGGCAATCCGAAATCCTGCGCGCCGAGGGCGCCAAGCAGGGTCAGATCCTGCAGGCCGAGGGCCGCCGCGAGGCCGCCTTCCGCGACGCCGAGGCGCGCGAACGGCTTGCCGAGGCCGAGGCCAAGGCGACCCAGATGGTGTCGGAATCGATCGCCAAGGGCGACGTCGCCGCGCTGAACTATTTCATCGCCGACAAGTAGATCAAGGCGTTCGGCCAACTCGCGGAATCGCCGAACCAGAAGGTCTTGATGCTGCCGATCGAAACCTCGAGTGTGCTGGGCTCGCTGGCCGGCATCGGCGAGATCGCCCGGGCTACCTTCGGCGAGAGTGCGGCGTCCGCTACGGCCGCAGCACGGCGCGGCGGCTCGGTGCCGCCGGCCGGCCCGACGGCGCCGCCTCCGGTGCCGCCGCAGCGGTAAGGGCGTGACGGCGTCGCGCCCGCAATGGTAGAGGTCACGTCATGGCCGAGATGTTTTCGACATTGGGTACCTGGAACTGGCTGATCTTCGGCTTCATCCTGATGGCGCTGGAGCTTGTGGCGCCCGGGGTGTTCCTGTTCTGGCTCGGGCTCGCGGCACTGCTGGTCGGCCTGCTGTCGTTCGCCTTCACGCCGTCCTGGCAGATACAGCTCTTGATGTTCGCAGTGTTCGCCGCCCTGGCGGTGCCGGCATGGCGGCATTTCGCGAAGGGCGCGACGGCGGCAAGCAAGACCAATCCCTTCCTCAACCGCCGCAACGAAGCCCTGGTCGGCCGCGAATTCACGCTGGAGAAGCCGATCGTTGACGGATCAGGCACGGTGCGGATCGACGATACGGTGTGGCGCGTCGCCGGCCCCGATGCGCCGGCCGGCAGCCGGGTGAAGGTCGTCCGCGCCGACGGCGCCAGCCTGACGGTGGCGATCGCTTAGTCTGGCCTGAGCCATCGACGACGACTCGGCCCCGAGCGTCCGATGCTGCTTCGGGCGAGTAATCCGTAGCCCGGGTGAGCCAACGGGTCGCGCGCATGCGCGCCCGATGACAGGCTCCGTGATACCCGGGGAAACCGGGCCCGCATGTCGCTCCGCTCATGCGGGCTACACACTGACGGCCGCCGAGGTCTAGCTGCCGCCCTGCTTGCTCCAGCGCTCGGCGAAGCGGTTGAGCGGCGTGAATGTCGCAAATAACTCGCGGCCGAGCGTGGTGAGGCCGTAACCATCCTCCGATAGTTCAACGAACCCGGCCTCGCGGAGCTCGGTCAATCGCGTCTGCAGGATCGTCGGCGAGGCCTCGTCGCAGGCGGTGCGCAGCGCGCGCGAGGTCAGCGCGCCCTCGCGCAGCTCCCAGATGATGCGCAAGGTCCAGCGCCGTCCCAAGAGATCGAGCAGCGCCATGATCGGGCGGCCGGACCGCGAGCCGCGGACGCCGGGTCTTGTGACTGGGCCCTGCTTCGGCATGTCGCGAATTCCTTTCGAATCCCTCTTGCGATCCGCTACAGATATTGTAGCGTGTTGCTACATTAAATGTAGCAACTGGATCCGGCCATGTCACGCCTCGCGCCGCTCGATCCGCCTTATCCGGCGGACGTTCAACAGCATTTCGATCGCATCATGCGCGGCAAGCCGCCGCTGGTGCTGTTCCGCATGTTGGCCGGCCATCCGCGTGCCTGGGAGAAGTTTCGCGGTGGCAGCCTGTTGGACCGCGGGCCGCTTCCCTTGCGGGCGCGGGAGATCGTGATCGACCGCACCTGCGCACTCAATGCCTGCGAATATGAATGGGGCGTCCACGTCACGGCGTTCGGCGCGGCCGCCGAACTGACGGAGCAGCAGGTCCACGCCACCGTGCGCGGTGCGGCCGATGCCGGCTGCTGGTCGCAGGCCGAACAGGCAATGATCACGGCAGTCGACGCGCTGCATGCCCGCGCGACATTGAGTGAGGAGGAATTCGCGGCGCTGTCGGCGCATTACGATGAGGACCAGATCCTGGAGATCATCCTGTTGTGCGGCTTCTACCGCACGGTCTCCTACCTCGCCAACGCGCTGGCCCTGCCGCTGGAGGAAACCGCGGCAAGATTTCCAGCATAGTTGTCATTGCGAGGAGCAAAGCGACGAAGCAATCCATGTCTCCGCGCGAGGAGAGATGGATTGCTTCGCTTCGCTCGCAATGACGGAAGAAAGCGCGGCTCTACGCCACGCCCGCGCGCAGCAGATCGTGCAGATGGATGATGCCGACCGGCTTCTTGGCGTCGGTCACGATCAGCGTCGTGATCTTCGAGGCGTTGAGCAGTTCCAGCACTTCGCCGGCCAGCGTGTCGCGGCTGATCGTCTTCGGCGTCCTCGTCATGACCTCGTCGACCGACAGCGTCAAAAGGTCGGGGCGCATCTGCCGGCGCAGATCGCCGTCGGTGACGATGCCGACGAGATGGCCGTGGCGGTCGACGATGCCGACGCAGCCAAAACCCTTGGAGGTCATCTCGACCAGCGCATCCGACATCTTGGTGCCGAGCGGCTTCAGCGGCAGCGCGTCGCCGCCATGCATCAGGTCGCGGGCATATTTCAGGAGCGCGCCGAGCTTGCCGCCCGGATGCAGCACGCTGAAATCGGTCGAGGTGAAGCCGCGGCCCTCGAGCAGCGCGATCGCCAGCGCATCGCCGAGCGCCAGCATCATCAGCGAGGACGTGGTGGGCGCCAGATTGTGCGGGCAGGCCTCGCGGGCCTTCGGCAGCGTCAGCTGCACGTCGGCGGCCTTGCTCAGCGTCGAGTCCTTGTCGGCCGTCATCGCGATCAGCGGAATGCCGAAGCGGGCGGCATAGGCGATCAGGTTGCGCATCTCCGGCTGCTCGCCGGACCATGACAGCGCCAGGATCACGTCATCGATCGTGATCATGCCGAGATCGCCATGGCTCGCTTCCGCGGCGTGCACGAAGAACGCCGGCGTGCCGGTCGAGGCAAAGGTCGCGGCGATCTTGCGCCCGATATGGCCGGACTTGCCGAGCCCGGTGACGATCAGCCGTCCCTTGGCATTGCCGATCAACTCGGACGCGGCCGCGAACGGCGCGCCGAGGTCGGACTTCAGTGCCGCGGAGAGGGCTGCGACGCCGCTTGCTTCGGCATCGAGGGTGCGGAGCGCCGATTGAACGGCGCCGTCATCGGGGCCGGATGATTTGGTCATCAGCGGTTTCGGTTTGGCCATTTAGGATTCCAAGGGAGGGTTTTGCACCCGGGCGTCTCCCTTAGCACGTTCGATTCCGCGATGCGACGCGCGGCGGCCGATCCTCAACGGCTCATTAACCATAATTGTTTTAACTCCATTAACGACGTTTTCCGCCGCCCGGTGGAGTTCGTCCGACAAGTATGTGAATTCGTTGGAGTTTTTCCATCGTGTTGCGGCGGCCAGCAAGCGGCCAAGACCGGCGTGGACGCCTCGTCCGCGCGGTTTTGCCATGCCCTGCCGTGACCGTCCTGGCGCTGACCGTGACCACCGGGTTCGCCGCGGCCCAGACCGTGACGCCCGATCTGTTCAGCCCCAATCGCCAGAGCCAGGTGATCACGCAGGATTCGCCGCTGCGCCGGACCACGGCCGACGCCATGGATCCGCTCAACGGCCTGAGGCTGCCCGACGCCGATCGCGAACGCCGTTCCTCCTCGTCTTCATCGACATCAACATCGACGACGCGGATCGGGCAGGTCCCGACCTACGGGCTCCCCGCGGCGAACGGCGCCTCGACGTCGGGCTATGACTCGCTCAACCGCAAACGCCAGAAGCCGAAATACTACCCGGGCCAGGCCAAACCGAAGCCGCCGGCCGGACCGGGCTCGCCGCAGCCGACGTCGCCGCCATTGAACGCCACGGGACAACTGCGGCTGTCGATCCCTCCCTCGGAGACCGCCAACAAGACGCCGCTGCCGCCGGCGATGGCCGGTACCATCGTCGGCCAGCCGCCGCGCAAGCGGCTCAGGATCGACGACGATCCGTTCGGCGCGGTCGGCGATTATGCCGGCTCGTTCATGGTCAAGACCGCGGTCGAGGTGATGGCCGGCTACGACACCAACCCCGGTCGGCTCTACTCGCCGCAGGGCAGGGCGTTCTACATGGTCGCGCCGGAATTCCTCGCGGTCTCCGACTGGGAGCGTCACGCCGTCGTCGCCGATTTGCGCGGCTCCTTCAACGGCTATGGCTCCGGGCTGACGCCGAACGCCGACGGCACGCCGCTGTCGGCGCCGCTCGACATCGACCGTCCGAACTTCACCGGCCATATCGACGGCCGTCTCGACGTCACCAAGGACACGCATCTGCTGGGGCAGGCCCGCCTGCTGGTCTCGACCGACAATCCCGGCAGCCCGAACGTGCAGGCCGGCCTCGCCAGATATCCGATCTACACCACGGTCGGCGGCACCTTCGGCATCGACCAGCATTTCAACCGCATGCAGGTTTCGCTCGGCGGCACCGTCGACCGCACCGACTACCAATGGTCGAAGCTCACCGACGGCACCTCTTCGTCGAACGACGACCGCAACTTCACCCAATACGGCGGCGTCGGCCGCGTCAGCTATGAGCTCAATCCAGCCGTGAAGCCCTTTGTCGAAGTCGAGGGCGACAGCCGCTTCCACGATCTCTATCTCGACCGCAACGGTTACGCGCGCAATTCATCGGGCGGTTATGCCAAGGTCGGTACGTCGTTCGAGTTCACCCGGCTGTTGTTCGGTGAGATCTCGATCGGCTATGCGATGCGCGACTATGTCGACCCGCGGCTTAGCCGACTCGAAGGCCTGCTCACAACGGCCTCGCTGACCTGGACCGCGACGCCGCTGACCACGGCCAAATTCTATTCCGACACCCAGATCGGCGAGACCACGCTGCCCGGCACCTCGGGCGTGCTGTCGCGCACCTACACCGTCGAGGTCGACCACGACTTCCGCCGCTGGCTGACCGGCATCGGCAAGTTCACCTACGGCACGCTCGACTACCAGGGCGACAACCGCAACGACACGATCTACTCGGTGTCAGGCGACCTGATCTACAAGATGACCCGCAGCCTCTGGATCAAGGGCACGCTGCGCCGCGACTGGCTGGATTCCAACCAGCCGGGACAGAGCTCGGCGTCGACGGTGGTGATGCTCGGCGTGCGGGTGCAGAACTAGCGGCGAGGGTGCGCAAGTCGCATCTCAAATGAGGTGTCGTGCCTCGCGAACGCGGGGCACGCAGTATGCCGCGGCTTCTCCGTTGTTCTCTGACGTCTCTGGAATACTGGATCGCCCGCTTTCGCAGGCGATGACAGTTCAGTGTGTGGAGATAGCTTGCCGAAACCGCCGAGGGCTCACCCCGGCAGATCGGTCTTCCCCATCAGGAAGGTGTCGATCGAGCGCGCGCACAGGCGGCCTTCTCGGATCGCCCAGACCACCAGCGACTGGCCGCGGCGCATGTCGCCGGCGGAGAAGATCTTCGCGCGCGAGGTCTGGTAGTCGTGCAGAGAGGCGCGGACGTTGCCGCGCTGATCGAGCTCGACGCCCAGCGTCTTGAGCAGGCCCTCGTGCACCGGATGGACGAAGCCCATCGCCAGCAGCACGAGCTCGGCGTCGAGCGTGAACTCGGTGCCGGGCAGCGGCTTGAACTTATCGTCGACCTTGACGCAATGCAGCTTCGTCACCTTGCCGTCGACGCCTTCGAACTTGGTCGTCAGCACGGCGAATTCGCGCACCGCGCCTTCGGCCTGGCTCGACGACGTGCGCATCTTCAGCGGCCAGTTCGGCCAGGTCACGCCCTTGTTCTCGTGCTCGGGCGGCAAGTCGGAGGCCAAGCGGTCTTAGGAAGACAACTATAACACTCAACTCCTTGGCTCACAGAACGACATGGCTACGATCCGACTTGCTTGCCGCCGGCGAGGATGTCGGCGGCACCGTTCAGCGGCTCGCCGGAGACGCGGCGGTTCTGCTGCGGCAGGAAGTCCATCGCGAAGTGGATGCCGGAAAGCTCGCGGCCGGGAATCGGCAGGTCGCGCGGGGCTTCCGCGCCGCCGGTCAGCGCCACGGCGTCATACTGCTTGGCGAGCTCCTGCGGATCGATCGCGCCGGGCGTCGAGCCGCCCACGGCCTTGCCGTAATGGAAGGTGACGCCCTCGGCTTCCATCTGCGCCACGCGGCGATCGATGATGCCCTTCTCCATCTTGAAGTCGGGAATGCCGTAGCGCAGCAGGCCGCCGGCCTTGGCGAACTTCTCGTAGACGTGCACCTCGTGGCCGGCGCGCGCGAGCTGCTGCGCGGCGGCCATGCCGGCGGGACCCGAGCCGATCACGGCGACCTTCTTGCCAGTCTTAACGGCAGCGATCTCCGGCTTCAGCCAGCCATTGTCCCAGGCGCGGTCGACGATCGCGCATTCGATGGTCTTGATGGTGACCGGGTTGTCGTCGATGTTGAGCGTGCAGGACGCCTCGCACGGCGCCGGGCAGATGCGGCCGGTGAATTCGGGGAAATTGTTGGTCGAGTGCAGGTTGCGCGAGGCTTCTTCCCAGTTGCCCTGATAGACGAGATCGTTGAAATCGGGGATCTGGTTGTTGACCGGGCAGCCCGGCGTGCCCGGCGCGGTCGAGCCGGTGCCGTGGCAATAGGGGATGCCGCAATTCATGCAGCGCGCAGCCTGGTCGCGCGTGTCCTTCTCGCTCAGCGGAATGACGAATTCCCTGAAGTTCTTGAGTCGATCGGCGACCGGCTCGTACTTGCGGTCATGCCGCTCGATCTCGAGAAAACCTGTGATCTTACCCATTGAAACCCGATGCCCCTGCATCTCAGTTGTTCCGTCATTCCGGGTTCGCGCCTTGCGCGCCCCGGAATCTTGAAGTTGCCTTGCGAGATTCCGGGTTCGCGCCTTGCGCGCCCCGGAATGACGCGTGATGAACCCTACGCGCCGATCGCGATCTTCGGCTCGGCGTCGGCGTTCGCCTTCATTTCCTTCAGCGCGCGGCGGTACTCGACCGGCATCACCTTGCGGAATTTCGGCAGCCAGCTCTTCCAGTCGGCGAGGATCTCCGCCGCCTTCTTCGAACCCGTCAGCTTGGCGTGACGCGTGATCAGGACGTGCAGCCGCTCCACGTCGGAGTCGAGCAGGTTCTGGAACACGTCGACCCGGCCATGCGCCTCGAGATCGCCGGAGTGGTGGTAGGTGTCGGCGTTGATCATCTCCTCCGACAGCACCGGCTCGAGTTCGACCATCGAAAGATTGCACAGCTTGTCGAAGTCGCCGGCCTCGTCCAGCACATAGGCGATGCCGCCGGACATGCCGGCCGCGAAGTTGCGTCCGGTCTTGCCGAGCACCACGACGATGCCGCCGGTCATGTATTCGCAGCAATGATCGCCGGCGCCCTCGACGACCGCGACCGCGCCGGAGTTGCGCACCGCGAAGCGCTCGCCGGCGATGCCGCGGAAGTAGCACTCGCCCGCGATCGCGCCGTACATCACGGTGTTGCCGACGATGATCGACTCTTCCGGCACAATGCCGGAGATCTTCGGCGGCTTGACGATGATGCAGCCGCCCGAGAGGCCCTTGCCGACATAGTCGTTGCCTTCACCCTCGAGCTCGAAGGTGACGCCCTTGGCGAGCCAGGCGCCGAACGCCTGTCCCGCCGTGCCCTTCAGGCCGACATGGATGGTGTCGAGCGGCAGGCCGGCATGGCCGTAGATCTTGGCCACCGCGCCCGACAGCATCGCGCCGGCGGAACGGTCGGTGTTGTTGATCTCTTCCTCGATCTTGACCGGGGCGCCGCGATCGAGCGCGGCCTGCGCCCTCTCGATCAGCCGGCGGTCGAGCACGGCTTCCAGATGGTGGTTCTGGCTCTCCGAGTGATAGATCGTCTGGCCCTTCTCCTCCTTCTGCCGCACGAACAGCTTGGAGAAATCGAGGCCCTTGGCCTTCCAGTGCGAGACCAGCGCGGTCTGGTCCAGCATCTGGACCTGGCCGACCATCTCGTCGAACGTCTTGTAGCCGAGCTGCGCCATGATCTCGCGGACTTCCTCGGCGACGAAGAAGAAGTAGTTGATGACGTGCTCGGGCTGGCCGGTGAAGCGCTTGCGCAGCACCGGATCCTGGGTCGCGACGCCGACCGGGCAGGTGTTGAGGTGGCACTTGCGCATCATGATGCAGCCCGCCGCGATCAGGGGGGCGGTGGCGAAGCCGAACTCGTCGGCCCCGAGCAGCGCGCCGATCACGACGTCACGGCCGGTGCGGAAGCCGCCGTCGACCTGAACCGCGATGCGGCTGCGCAGCTGCTGGCGCACCAGCGTCTGATGGGTCTCGGCAAGACCGATCTCCCACGGCGAGCCGGCATGCTTGATCGAGGTCAGCGGCGAGGCACCGGTGCCGCCCTCGAAGCCCGCGATGGTGACATGGTCGGCGCGCGCCTTGGCGACGCCGGCGGCAACCGTGCCGACGCCGACCTCGGACACCAGCTTCACCGAGACCTGGCCGTCCGGATTGACGTTCTTGAGGTCGTAGATCAGCTGGGCGAGGTCTTCGATCGAGTAGATGTCGTGATGCGGCGGCGGCGAGATCAAGCCGACGCCCGGCGTCGAATGCCGGACGCGGGCAATCGTCGCGTCGACCTTGTGGCCGGGCAACTGGCCGCCTTCGCCGGGCTTGGCGCCCTGCGCCATCTTGATCTGCATCATGTCAGAGTTGACGAGGTATTCCGTCGTCACGCCGAACCGGCCCGAGGCGACCTGCTTGATCGCCGAGCGCATCGAGTCGCCGTTGGGCATCGGCTTGAAGCGGTCGGACTCCTCGCCGCCTTCGCCGGTGTTCGACTTGCCGCCGATCCGGTTCATCGCGATCGCGAGCGTGGTGTGCGCCTCGCGCGAGATCGAGCCGAACGACATCGCGCCGGTCGAGAACCGCTTGACGATGTCCTTGGCCGGCTCGACGTCCTCGAGCTTGACCGGCTTGCGCTTGTCGTCCTCGGCGCTCTTGATCCGGAACAGGCCGCGCAGCGTCAAGAGACGCTCGGACTGCTCGTTGAGGATCTTGGCGAACGCCCGGTAGCGCTCCTGCGAATTGCCACGCACGGCATGCTGCAGCGTCGAGACCGATTCCGCGGTCCAGGCGTGGTCCTCGCCACGGGTGCGGTAGGCATATTCGCCGCCGACATCGAGCGCGCTTTTGTAGATCTGGCCGTCGCCGAACGCGTCGGTATGACGCCGCACGGTCTCCTCGGCGATTTCGCCGAGGCCGACGCCCTCGATTCGGGTGTGGGTGCCGGCGAAATACTTGGCGACGAAGTCGGCCTTCAGGCCGACCGCGTCGAAGATCTGCGCGCCGCAATAGGACTGGTAGGTCGAGATGCCCATCTTGGACATCACCTTGAGCAGGCCCTTGCCGATCGACTTGATGTAGCGCTTGACGATCTCGTAGTCGTCGAGCGCGCCGGGCAGCCGGTCCTTCATCGCGAGGATGGTTTCGAACGCGAGATAGGGGTTGATCGCTTCGGCGCCGTAGCCGGCGAGGCAGGCGAAGTGATGCACCTCGCGCGGCTCACCGGATTCCACGACGAGGCCGACCGAGGTGCGCAGGCCGGTGCGGATCAGGTGATGATGCACGGCGGCGCAGGCCAGCAGCGACGGGATCGGAATCCGGTCGGTGCCGGTCATGCGGTCCGACAGGATGATGATGTTGATGCCCTCGCGCACTGCGCCCTCGGCGCGCGCGCAGAGCTCGTCGAGCACCTGCTCCATGCCCGCAGCGCCGAACCCGGCGTGGAAGGTGGTGTCGAGCGTGCGCGACTTGAAGTGGGTCTCGGCGACGTCGGAGATCGAGCGGATCTTTTCCAGATCGGCGTCGGTCAGGATCGGCTGCCGCACCTCGAGGCGCTTGGTCGAGGCGACGCCCTGCAGGTCGAACAGGTTCGGCCGCGGCCCGATGATCGAGACGAGGCTCATGACGATTTCCTCGCGGATCGGATCGATCGGCGGGTTCGTCACCTGCGCGAAGTTCTGCTTGAAGTAGGTGAACAGCTGCTTCGGCCTGTCCGACAGCGCCGAGATCGGCGTGTCGTTGCCCATCGAGCCGGCGGCTTCCTCGCCGGTGGCGGCCATCGGCGTCATCAGGATCGCGATGTCTTCCTGGCTGTAGCCGAACGCCTGCTGCCGATCGAGCAGCGGCAGGTTGGAGCGCACGCCCTTGGCCGGCGCATCCGGCAGTTCCTCGAGCTGGATCTGGGTGCGATGCAGCCAGTCGCTGTAGGGATGGCTCTTGGCGAGGTCGGCCTTGATCTCGTCGTCGGGAATCAGGCGGCCCTGCTCGAGGTCGACGAGCAGCATCTTGCCGGGCTGCAGCCGCCACTTGGTGACGATCTGGTCCTCAGGAATCTTCAGCACGCCCATTTCGGACGCCATCACAATGCGGTCGTCCTTGGTGACGAGATAGCGCGCCGGGCGCAGGCCGTTGCGATCGAGCGTCGCGCCGATCTTGCGGCCGTCGGTGAAGGCGATCGCGGCCGGGCCGTCCCACGGCTCCATCAGCGCGGCATGATATTCGTAGAACGCGCGGCGCTGCTCATCCATCAGGGGATTGCCGGCCCACGCTTCCGGAATCATCATCATCACGGCGTGCGGCAGCGAGTAGCCGCCCTGCACCAGGAATTCGAGCGCGTTGTCGAAGCAGGCGGTGTCGCTCTGGCCCTCATAGGAGATCGGCCACAGGCGGCTGATGTCCTTGCCGTAGAGCTCCGAATGCACGGAAGCCTGTCGCGCCGCCATCCAGTTGACGTTGCCGCGCAGCGTGTTGATTTCGCCGTTATGGGCGATCATCCGGTAGGGATGCGCCAGCGACCAGGTCGGGAAGGTGTTGGTCGAGAAGCGTTGATGCACCAGCGCCAGCGCGCTGTCGAAGTCGGCCTCATGCAGGTCGGGATAGTACTTGCCGAGCTGGTCGGCGAGGAACATGCCCTTGTAGATCACGGTGCGGCACGACAGCGAGCACGGATAGTAGCCCGCCATGCCGCGGTCGCGGCGCTGATAGATCGCCTGCGAGATCGACTTGCGCAGGATGTAGAGGTGGCGCTCGAAATCGTCCTCGGTCTTGGCCGCACCATTGCGGCCGATGAAGACCTGCATGTGGTAGGGCTCGGTCGGCTTCACGGTGACGCCGAGCGATGAATTGTCGCTGGGCACGTCGCGCCAGCCGAGCAGCTTGAAGCCCTCGTTCTTGATCTCGTCGGCGATGATGCTCTTGATCACGTTCCGCCACGCGGCATCGCGCGGCATGAACAGCGCGCCGATGGCGTATTCGCCGGGCTGCGGCAGCTTGAAGCCGAGCTCCGCGGTCTTGCGCGCGAAGAAGGCGTGCGGGATCTGCACCAGGATGCCGGCGCCGTCACCGGCGCGCGGGTCGGCGCCGACGGCGCCGCGATGCTCGAGGTTGCACAGGATGTTCAGCGCGTCGGAGACGATCTGGTGCGACTTCTGGCCCTTGATGTTGGCGATGAAGCCGACGCCGCAGGAGTCTTTTTCCAGGCTGGGATCGTACAGGCCCTCGGCTTCGGGGCGCCAAGTATGCAACTCACGCGCGGGCTCGGCGGCTTTCGAGTCCGCGGTCGCCGACAGCGTTCCTGCCACGATGTTTTCGCGCTCGAATTCCGACCCGCTCATGTGTCCTCTCCCTTTCGTAAGGGCCCCACCGTATTTGGCGCACCTTGGACGTTGCGGCACCCACCGGGCCACCGCTCGTCCGCCGCGAGCCGCATTTTCCTAAATTCAGACGACGGGCGTTTCAACGTCCCCTGAGGAACGGCCCTGCCTGCAGCATTCTCGGAGCTCGGGGCGCCGAGGTCTCGTTGCAATCCCTATGCCGGGATGGCCTCGAAATTGAGACAGCTCTACTGTCCTAACTTAGACCTTGCCAAATTTTTGTCTATCACACAAGCGCGAGGAAGTCCTCGCCCGCATGCTCGGATCGAACGGCTCGACGGGCATGTGGCGCCCCCGATTCGAAGCAAACACGCCGTGATCTGGCCCAAGGAGGGACCAAGGACCGCCGAATTTGAAACTGAAGTTTTGCCCCGGGCAAGCCGGCAAGAGAGCGGAAACGCTCCAGGGCGGGGCAGACAGGAGTTACGGCGATGAAGTTGTTCACAGGTTCGGTTGCTGCCGCCGTCCTCGCGCTCAGCGCAGCCTCGGCCGAGGCCCAGCTGGCGACGTCCGCCCGGATCGGCAGCCCGCTTCTGGTCAGGGTATCCGACATGGACGGGCCCTATGCCGCCATGCCCGAGGTTCCGCCGCCGCCGCGCTTTGGCCGGGTCCCGAGCCTGTTGCCGCCGGTCGAGGTCTATACCGTGCTCCGCGAGAACGGCTATTTGCCGCTTGGCGCGCCCCGACAGCGCGGGTTCGTCTACACGATCTCGGTGATCGACCAGGGCGGCGACGACGGCCGGCTGGTGATCGATGCCCGCGACGGCCACATCATCCGCTTCACGCCGGCCTCCCGGCTCGGCGACAATTACGAAGAGGAAATGAGCGCGACCGACGGTCCCGTCGGGCCGATGCCGCGGCCGATCCAGGCCCGGGTGCCGCGCCCGCCACTCCCCATCCCGCATGTCGCCAGCCGCGTGCCGGTGCCGAAGCGGAACCCGCTGGGGGCCAAAGCCCAGGTTCCGGCGGCTCAGGTTCCGGCGACCCAGGCTCCGGCGGCAGCCCAAGCGCCGGCGGCAGCCCAGGCTCCGGCCCCGGCGGCCCAGGCCGCCGTCCCGCAGGCGGCCACGCCGCAGCCTGCTCAGGCAGCGACACCCGCGACGGCCGAGCAGGCCGCAGCCCCGAAGCCGGCCGAGGCCCAGGCTGCGCAGCAAGCCGTCCAGCAAGCCGAGGCTCCGACCGTCGGTCAGGGTGCTCCGCCGCCGGCGCCCGCGATCCTGCCGACCCAGGCAATGCCCAAGGTGCAGGGATTGGAGTAGCGTTTACCGGCAACAAAAAACGCCCCGGTTTCCCGGGGCGTTTTCGCGATCAGCCAATATCTGCTGACGCGGGATTTGTTGCTTAGGCGGCGACCTTGCCGCCCGAGCCGTCAACGACCTGCGGAGCCTTCTCGCCCCCGCCGATCGGAATGCTGCGGGGCTTCTTGGCCTCGGGAATCTCGCGGACGAGATCGACGTGGAGCAGACCGTTCTCGAGCGAAGCGTTTTTCACCTGCACGAAGTCGGCAAGCTGGAAGACGCGCTCGAAGGCGCGGGAGGCGATGCCGCGATAGAGCACTTCGGCGCCGTTGCCGGAGTTCTCGTTGGCGGTTTTCTCGCCCTTGATCGTCAGCGTGTTCTCCTTCGCGACGATCGAAAGCTCGGCCTGCGAGAAGCCGGAGACCGCAACGCTGATCCGGTAAGCATTCTCGCCGGTGCGCTCGATGTTGTAGGGGGGATAGCCGGGGCTGCCGTCCGAGGTCACCTGATCGAGCAGGTTGAAGAGGCGGTCGAAGCCGACGGTGGAACGATAGAACGGAGTGAGGTCGTAGCTACGCATAGGAATAGTCCTCCATTGAGCGACTGTTTCAGTTACCCGCCCGCCATCGGGCCGGGCTTAGATGTGTGCAGCCTGATGTTTCGGTTCCGAAGCACTGGTAGCGGCCTGCACGGAAATGATATGGGAGGGGTCACGTCGCGTTCAAGAGGCGGAAACCGCGTCGCATTTTTCGGCGCCGGCGTCCTTGATCTCCACCCTGTCTCACCACTCCGGTCCCCTTCATGACGCTCGTCTCGATTCCCGCCAACCCGGTTCCGGACGACGTTGTCAGTGGTACCATCAAGACACCAGACGGGGCCGAGCTGCGCTTTGCGCGCTGGGCGCCGCCGCCCGGCCGCAAGGGCACGGTCTGCGTGTTCGGCGGGCGTGGCGAGATGATCGAAAAATATTTCGAGACCGTGCGCGATCTGCGCGACCGTGGCTTTGCGGTGGCGATGATCGACTGGCGCGGGCAGGGCCACTCGTCGCGCCGGCTGCGCGATCCCCGCAAGGGCTATGTGCGCGACTTCGCCGACTACGAGGTCGACGTCGAGACCTTCGTGCAGCAGGTGGTGCTGCCGGATTGCCCGCCGCCCTATTTCGCGCTGGCGCATTCGATGGGCGGTGCGGTGATGCTGCGCCTCGCGCATGCCGGCAAGCGCTGGTTCGACCGCATGGTGCTGTCGGCGCCGATGATCGACCTGCCGCGCCGCCGCGTGTCGTTCTTCCCGAGCGCGCTGCTTCGGATCATGCGGCTGGCCGGGCAGGGCGGCCGCTATGTTCCCGGCGGTAGCGACGAACTGGTCGGCCTCGCGCCCTTCATCGGCAATCCCGTCACCAGCGATCCGGTGCGCCATGCCCGCAACGCGGCGATCCTGGAAGAAGATCCGACGCTCGGCATCGCGGCGCCGACGATCGCATGGGCCGACACCGCGTTCACCGCGATGCGCACCTTCCGCGGCACGTCGTATCCGTCCGAAATCCGCCAGCCGATCCTGATGCTGGCGGCGAGCAATGACGAGGTGGTGTCGACGGCCGCGATCGAGGAGTTCGCCTATCACTTGCGCGCCGGTTCGCATCTGGTGATCGCCGGCTCCAAGCACGAAATCCTGCAGGAGCAGGACCGCTACCGCGGCCAATTCTGGGCGGCGTTCGATGCGTTCGTGCCGGGCACGCCGCTGTTCAAGTGAAACATGGCGTTTTCGAGCGAAGGGGAAACCGGTTCGCGTGAAGAAAACGCGTCCAACAAAAATCTAGCGCTGTAGCAGCGCGACGATCCGGTCAGGAAAGCGCTTGTCCACGAACAGCGTCCTGACCTCGGCGACGCTGAGATAGCGGTCCTTGCCTTCGCCCTTGCCCATGATGTCGAGCAGCACCGGCCACTCGCCTAGCATCAGGAGCGGATAGTAGCAGTGCAGGATGCCGTAGGACGGCGGATGCTCGTCCTTGGCGCGCTGGAAGTTCGCCGCCATGAAGGTCTTGATCTCGGCGGCCGACAGCCCGCGTTCGACGCTGCCGTCGGGTGCCTTGTGGTCGCTGCCGAAGGTCGCGAGCCGCGCGATCTCGTCCTCATGGACCACCGCGTGCTGGTCGAGGATGCGCGAGCCGGCGCCGTGCTTGTCGAGCGGGCCGTTGCGTAACGCGTCGAGAATGGCGCCCTGGAACAGGCTGCGCAGCTGGCTGAAAGGACCGAGGCCGTTGGCGATCTGCGCCACCATGAAGATCTTCGCCCGCGCGGTGAATCCCTCGAACCCGGTCTTGCCGGTTGCGCGCCCGATGGTCCCGGTCAGTTCAGGCAGCGGCACGATATGGCCGCCGACATAGTTGCCGGCGGCGAGCGCCCGCAGGAAAGGGCACGGATTGTCAGGAGAAATCTGCGGGGCGGGCGCCGCGCTTGCAGCCGTATCGGACATCAAACCACATCCTGAAAAGCTTCAGCTTAAAAAGCATCCATTACCGGTGGATGAATTCGCTCAGGAGTCGACGGCGAATTTCGAGGTGGATGCAACCAGAGCGAGTTTGCCGAACGGCAGCCCGGCTTTCAAGAGGCCGTCGCGATAATGCGCGATGTCGGCCGGGTTCTTCCAGTGGAAATTGCGCAAGTGACGCTCGACCGTCAGCTCGGGATGGTTGGCGAGCAGGGCCTCGGCCGCCTGCGCGGCCTCGTCGGCGCGGCCGAGCTGGGCGAGCGCTGCGGTGCGCACCGCAAGGCACTGCAGATGGTTCGGGTTCAGATACAGCCCCTCGCGCGACCACGACAGCGACGCGTCATATTGCCCGAGCAGATAATGGCTGAACGCGTTCAGCGCCGCCCATTGGTAGCGCGGGTCGCTGTTGCCGCGCTGGACCGCCGTCGAGAACAGATCGACCGCCTTGCGATGGTCGCCGATCACCATGTGGCAGATTCCCAGCACGCCGCGCGCGCCCATGTCGTAGGGGTTGAGCTCGATCGCCCGCTTGATGGCGTCCATCGCGGCTTCGTAATGGCCCTGCATCGCGTGCAGATAGGCCAGCAGCGAAAACGCGAACGAGGAGCGCGGGTCGAGCCGCACGCTGCTCTCGGCCAGGCTGACCGACGAGGCCCACAATTCGCGCGTGCTCGGAATCCAGCCGAACTGGATGCTCTGGATCTGAATCAGCGCCAGATAGGCGCGCGCGATCGACAGCGCGGGGTCGAGCTCGATCGCTTCCTTGAACAGCGCGATCGCGGTTTCGCAATCGTCCTTGGTCTGCTGGTAGTAGTGCGACAGCCCCTTCAGGAAGCGATCCCACGCCGTCAGTTCGGCGTTCGGCGAGCGCGCCGGTGCCGATGCTTCGGCGCGATAGATCTCCTGCGCGACGGCGGCGGAGAGATTCGCGGTGATCTCGTCCTGCATCGCGAACAGGTCGCCCATGTCGCGGTCGTAGCGGCCGGTCCACAGCTGCTCGCCCTTCTCCGGCGCGATCAGCTCGGCGGAGACGCGGATCTTGTTGCCGGCGCGCCGTACCGAACCCTGGATCAGATAGGTCGCGTCGATCTCGCGCGCGATCAGCCGCGTCGAGACGTTCTTGCCCTTGTAGGCGAAGGTCGAGTTGCGGCTCAGCACGCGGTAGAAGGATTGCAGCGACAGCGCGTGGATCAGGTCCTCGGTCAGGCCGTCCGAGAAATATTCGTCGGCGCCGCCGCTCAGATTGTCGAACGGCAGCACGCCGACGATTGCGGTCCGGTATTGCCCCGGCAGATGCGGGCCGTCGTCCGGAACCTGCTCCTGGGCATCGGATCCGGCCGGCGCCCAGGTCCAGACATTGACCGGCTCGGCGATGTTCTTGAAGCGGTGCGGGCCGGCGTCGACGAGGGTGACGGCAAGCCGCCGTCCCGCTTCGGTGCGGGCCTTGTCCGACACCGCGATGCCGCCGGGCGTTGCGACCGTCTCGAGACGGACTGCGATGTTGACGTCGTCGCCGAACACCTCGTCCTCGTCGGCCATCACGTCGCCCATGTGGACGCCCATCCGGAAGTGCATGGCGCGGTCGGCCGGCAAATGTTCGTTGCGCTCGGCCATCAGGGTCTGCATCGCGACGGCGGCCTCGATCGCGCCGATGATGCTCGGAAATTCCAAGAGGAAGCCATCGCCGGTGTTTTTGACGATTCGGCCGCCATGATTGAGGATGATCGGGTAAATCGCGCTGCGGTGCGCCTTGAACGAGGCATGCGTCCCCGCCTCGTCGGCACCCATCATGCGGGAATAGCCGGCGATGTCAGCGCAAAGAATGGCAGCGAGCCGTCTTTCCATGTCTCCTGTGCCCTGGAATGGCCACTTAGCCGAGGTGACCGAATCCGATACTTACAAGACAGGCCGGGTCCGGCGGAAGCCCGGTTTGCAGGCACCTATAATGCATAGTAGCAGGAATTGGCATGCGACCAACGGATCGTACAGTGGTTTCTCTACTGAATTCGTGTGTCGCTGGGATGGCGCCGGCTGGCTGATCATCCTTTCCGGGCGGTTACTTGCATAGGTTAATCTCACTGCCATGCTGGGAATTCACGAACTTTGGCTGTTTGTCCTGTCCGGCCTGCTGCTCAACGTCACACCGGGGCCGGATACCGCCTATATCATCGGGCGCACGATTCAGCTCGGATGGCGCGGCGGAGCCGCTGCGGCGGTCGGAATCAGCTGCGGCTGCCTGGTTCATGTGCTGGGTGCGGCGATCGGGCTGTCGGCGCTGCTGATGGCCTCGTCGACCGCGTTCCTGGCCGTCAAGCTGGTCGGCGCGGCCTATCTGGTGCTGACCGGTCTGCAGATGCTGCTGGCGCGCGCCAGACCAGTCGCTGACATCACGGGGCAGGGCGGCGAGACCTCGATCTCGCGTGTGTTCTGGCAGGGGGCGCTGACCAATATCCTCAACCCCAAGGTGGCGCTGTTCTTCCTGGCTTTCCTGCCGCAATTCGTGGCGGCCGATTCGCCGCACAAGACGCTCGCCTTCCTGGTGCTCGGGCTGATCTTCATCACCGGCGGCACGCTGTGGTGCCTTGGTCTTGCGGCCTTCGCGGCGCGGGCTGCCGGCCACATCAGGCAATCGGCCGGCGTGATCGCCTGGATCAACCGCTCGCTCGGCGCGCTCTTCATCTATCTCGGCGTCCGCGTCGCGACGCTGGAGGCGCGCTAGCTCGCGCCTTGAGGCTCTCGCTTTGCCGCTCTAGCCGTGGATCTTGAGCAGTGCGCTGCCGGCGAGATAGATGCCGAGCAGGATCATCGCGATCAGGAACCAGCGGCGGAACACCTCGGGGTGCATCCGTGTGCGAACCGCCTGGCCGATGAACATGCCGGTGAACGACGCCGCCATCGCGACCGCGCCCGGCAGCGCGGTGGCTGCCGTCAGCAGGCCCGATGCCGTGAGGTTGAACGCGAGCGCCACGGTCGCAGTGGTGAAGAACACGCCGAGCGCCTGCACCAGTTCGTCCTTCTCCATGCCGATCGCCTGCATGAAAGGCATCGAGGGGATGACCTGAACGCCGGTCGCCGCCGAGATCAGCCCGGTGATGACGCCGACGATGCCGCCGATCCATTTCTCGTCGCGCCGCGCGACCTTGAAGCTGAACCGGCTCAGCCCGGCGATCGCGTAGATCACCAGCAGCACGCCCAGCACCACGGTGCCGTAGGCCGCGTAAGGCCCGGTCAGCAGCCCGGCATTGATCCAGATGCCCGCCACGGTGCCGAGCATCAACGGCCACAGCCGCTTGATGATGTCGCGCAGATAGGGGCCGACGAAGGTCTGCCAGATATTGGTGACGATCGCCGGCACGATCACGATAGCAATCGCCTGGCCCGGCGCCATCGTGGTTGCGAGCAGCCCCATCGCGACCGTCGGCAGGCCGAGGCCGAGCGTCCCCTTGACGAAGCCGGCGAGCAGGAAGGCGAAAGCGATGAAGATCAGGAGATGGTCGACCATGGCGGCACATTGACCGATCGATGCGAACGGCACAATCTGGAGGTTACGGAGTTAGCCTTCGGACGACCCGAAGGTATGGGGTGGGAAACGTCATGCGGTTCGACCTGACCGATTTGCAATTGTTCATCGCGGTTTCCGATGCGCGCAGCATCACCCAGGGCGCGGCGCGCGCGAACCTTGCGCTGGCTTCGGCCAGCGAGCGGATCAAGGGCCTCGAGGAAGCGCTCGGCGTCGCGCTGCTCAAGCGCGGCCGCCGCGGCGTCGAACTTACTGCGGCGGGCGAGAGCTTGCTCGGCCACGCCCGCATCGTGATCCACAATGTCGAGGCGCTGCAAAGCGATCTCGCCGCCTATGCCAGCGGCGTGCGCGCCAACGTGCTGCTGCTCGCCAACACCTCGGGCCTTTCGGAGCATCTGCCGCGCGCGCTCGCGGCCTTCCTGCACGAGCATCCCGACATCAGCGTCGACGTCGAGGAGCGCGAGAGCACCGATATCGCGACCGCGATCGCCAGCGGCGCCGCCGATCTCGGCTTCGCCGCGGAACACGCGCTGCCCGACAGCGTCGAGCGGTTCCTGTTCAGCGAGGACCGCTTGATGCTGGTGGCGTCGCGTCGCGGCGATCTCGGCGGCCGCCGCCAGATCGACTTCCAGGAAGTGGTCGGCCGCGATTTCGTCGGCCTCACGGCAACATCCGCGCTGCAGGTTCATATCTCGCGGCATGCCGCAAAGCTCGGGGCGCGGCTGCGCTTCCGCGCCCGCCTGCGCGGCTTCGACGCGATCTGCCAGATGGTCGCCGCCGATGTCGGCATCGCCGTGATCCCGGAGACCGCGGCGCGGCGCTGCGCGGCGTCGATGCCGATCACGACGATAAGGATCCGCGACGCCTGGGCCAACCGCCGGCTGACGATCTGCGCGCGCAGCTTCAAGGCGCTGCCGCGGGCGGCCAAGCAACTTGTGGACTATCTGCGCGCCGAAGCGCAGCGCTGACGGCTGGCTCATTTCGTCGTCACCACGCCGGCGTCCTGGATCACCTTCGCCCATTTCCTGATGTCGGCGGCGATGAAGTCGCGGAAATGTTCCGGCGTGTCGCCGGCCAGCGTCAGGCCTTGCTCGGCGAGCTTCTGCTTGACCATCGGATCGGCCATCGCCGCGGTGGCGAGCTGGTTCAGCCTTGCGACGATCGCGGGCGGCGTTCGTGCGGGCGCGACCATGCCGTACCAGTTCTCGATGACCAGTTCGGGCATGCCGGCCTCGGTGGTGGTCGGCACGTCGGGTGCGGTCGGCGCGCGTTCGCGCCCACCGAGCGCGATCGGCCGCAGCGCGCCCGCCTTGATCTGCGGCAGGATCACCGGCAGGTCGAGGAAGGTCATCTGCACCTGCTGACCCAACAGGTCGTTCACCGCCGGCGCGGCGCCGCGATAGGGCACGTGCACGATGTCGATCTTGGCCGTCAGCTTGAACAATTCGCAGGCGAGATGCGGCAGGCTGCCGGGGCCGGAGGAGGCGAAGTTGAGCTTACCCGGCTGCGCCCTGGCGAGCGCGACCAGTTCGTTCATGTTCCTCGCCGGCACGTTGGCGGCGACCACCAGCATCTCCGGCACGGTCGCGACCAGCGTCACCGGCGCGAGATCCTTCAGCGTGTCGTAGGCAACCCTCTCCATGCTGGGGCTGATCGCCAGCGCGCCGGCGCTCGCGATCGCCACCGTGTAGCCGTCGGGCGCCGCCTTCGCGACCGCGTCGGTGCCGAGCACGCCGCCCTGGCCGGCGCGGTTGTCGACGATCACGGGCTGCCTTGCGAGCTCCGAGATCTTCTGCCCGATCACCCGCGCGATGATGTCGTTCGGCCCGCCGGGCGGGAACGGCACGATCAGCCGGAGCGGCTTGGTCGGGAAATCCTGGGCGAAAGCCGTGACGGGCGCGAGAAGCAGGAGAAGGGCTGCCAGCAGCCTGCCGCGCATCGTCATGTCGCCCATCCCTGGCTTTTCTGGTTGCGGTCAGGATGGGCGCAGATCAGACGCCCGGCAACTCAAGAATCAGGCAGGGAACTCAGGCGTTCAAAAGCTTCATCGCCGCTTCGTGCACGCGCGGGTCGCCGGCCGCGATGATTCGGCCGCCGCTTTGCGCCGGCTTGCCGTCCCAGGTGGTGACGACGCCGCCGGCGCCGGTGATGATCGGGATCAGGCCGGCAATGTCGTAAGGCTTCAGCTCGGTCTCGACCACGAGGTCGAGATGACCGGCGGCGAGCATGCAATAGGAGTAGCAGTCGCCGCCATAGCGCGACAGGCGCGCTGCATTCTCGATGCGGCCGAAGCGGGCGCGGTCATCCGGATTCATCAGCAGCGGGCTCGTGGTGAAGACGGTCGCCTCCTTCAGCGAGGCGCAGCGCCGTACCGAGAGCCGCCGTTCGCCCGACGGGCCGGAGTAATGCGCCGAGCCGTTGTCGCCGGAGAAGCGCTCGCCGATATAGGGCTGGTGCATCATGCCGAATACCGGCGTACCTTTGTGCAGCAGCGCGATCAGCGTGCCCCAGATCGGAAAGCCGGCGATGAAGGATTTCGTGCCGTCGATCGGATCGAGCACCCAGACATAGTCGGCGTCCTCGCGCTCATTGCCGAACTCCTCGCCGACGATGCCGTGTTGGGGGAAGTTCGACTTGATCAGCCGCCGCATCACGGCTTCCGCCGCCCGGTCGGCCTCGGTGACCGGATCGAAATCGTTCGAGCTCTTGTTGTCGACCGAGAGCGAGGTGCGGAAGAAGGGCAGGATGGTTTCGCCGGATGCGGTCGCAAGGCGGCCGATGAAGGCGGTAAAGTCGATGACCGTCACGGCATGTCCCTGAACTGCGCAAACGACGCGGTAGAAATCGGATGCGGTCTTGCCTAGCTCAATCCGGCGCGGCGCGCACGATTAACGGAGTGTTATCCAGCCCGATGACGCGGTTCCGGACTTTCGATTTGGCTTCGGATTCGAAAGCGCCCCGGGTCCCGGTCTCGATCACGAAGTTGCGAATTCTGGTATACAAGCTATGCGCAGAGCGCTGGCCGCCCGGGGCTTTCCTTGTAAGATATTGATCCTACATACGGAAAGCCGCTCCTTCCGGCCTGTTGCAGTTTCGCCAGACTTTCCAACATTACCCAAGAAATGTTTCGAAAGTTCTTGCGTTTTGTGCAGCGCGGTCGCATATTGTTGCGGTGCGGTAGCGCCTCGCGCTATCGCTGCCCTCCTTGGGCGTTTCCTCCCTAGACTTGGGCCGCTTGTTCATTCAAGCGGCCCTTTTTTCTTGGGCCGTCGTTTCCGCAAGTGAACTGAGAATCCAGTTCGGCGCTTATCGCGCCGCCAACTTGAATTCCTAGTTCATGACTTCGTCGGGATCGCAGTGCCCGACGAAGGATTGATTACTCCGCTGCCGCCTGGAACGGGCCGAGATCGCCGAACGGGATTTTCGCGAGCGCATCCGCCAGGGTCGCAAAGTCGGCGGCCACCTGCGCGAAGCGAGGGCCGCGCTCGCGGCGGCGCTCATCCATATAGACCGCGCGGTTGAGCTCGATCTGCACGGTGTGCAGGCCGCTCGCCGGATTGCCGTAATGCTCGGTGATGAAGCCGCCGGCATAGGGCTTGTTGCGGCC
This sequence comes from Bradyrhizobium sp. 33ap4, assembly GCF_032654765.1. NCBI lineage: Bacteria > Pseudomonadati > Pseudomonadota > Alphaproteobacteria > Hyphomicrobiales > Nitrobacteraceae > Bradyrhizobium > Bradyrhizobium sp. 33ap4. The sequence continues at coordinate 25,049 of NZ_JAUMTJ010000070.1, forward strand.
GATCGAATAGCCGAGCGAGCTCATGATCTCCTCGACGAGGTCGGGCAATAGCGCCGCACAGCTCGTGCCGTAGCGGTCGCCGATCACGACGTCGGGCCGGCGCGGCTCGTCGCGCGACACGCCGACCGACGGCATCGAATGGCAGTCGACCACGATCACGGCGCCGAACGCCTGGTGCGCCTTGTTGATCAGCCGGCGCAGCGCGCGGTGATAGGGCTTGTAGAGCACCTCGATCCGGCGCAGCGCCTCGTCGACGTCGAGCCGCTCGCGATAGATCTCCTGGCCGTCGCCGACCACGCGCGGGATGGTGCCGAGCCCGCCGGCCACCCGCATCGAACGCGTATTGGCAAAGCTCGGCAGCCGCCCGGTGAACATGCGCGGGTCGAGCTCGTAGGGCTCGCGGTTCACGTCGACATAGGAGCGCGGGAAGTTGACCCGCACGATCGGAAAGCCGCGATCGCTGAGGCCCGCGATCAGCTCGTCCATGAAAGAGTCTTCGGAGCGCCGCAGCGACACCACATCGATTCGCGACGCGTCGAGGAATTCGGCCGGATAGACCGAGCCCGAATGCGGGGAATTGAAGATGATCGGCGCGCGCCAGGCCTGCGGCTCAACGATCTCGAACGGGGGCGACAACTCGCCAGCAAATTCGGTCATTCCCTTGGCGCCGTCCCTTGCGTCCGCCTCGCCCCGCAGCAACTGAGTTTGCCGGAAAAGCGGAGATTTATGAGCACGCATTGTCGGTAATCGCGATCATTCTGCCAAGTGAAAAGAGTGTGGTTTCAGCTGGAACGCGTCTTAAAAGCAGCAAATGCGGCACCCGGTTGATTCGATGTCCGGTTCGGTCCACAAATGGATGGCGCGCATTTGCCGCTGGCTTGACGCAAATTTCACCCGAAATTTACCGTCTGTCGGGCTTACTGTTCGGACTGCTCCTCAAGCCGGATTCGACGATTCCTGCCATGCCGAAAATACTTCTCGCCGAAGACGACACCGATATGCGCCGCTTCCTGGTCAAGGCGCTCGAAAACGCGGGTTTCAAGGTCTCGCCGCACGACAACGGCATGTCGGCCTACCAGCGGCTGCGCGAGGAGCCGTTCGAAATGCTGCTCACCGACATCGTGATGCCCGAGATGGACGGTATCGAGCTGGCGCGCCGTGCCTCGGAACTCGATCCCGATATCAAGATCATGTTCATCACCGGCTTTGCCGCGGTGGCCCTCAATTCCGATTCGGAGGCGCCGAAAAACGCCAAAGTGCTGGCCAAGCCCGTGCACCTCAGGGAATTGGTCAGCGAAGTGAACAAGTTGCTGGCGGCCTGATTCGCCAAAAAACCTTCACTTTGTATCCTTGCCTGCCCCGCCGCCGTCCGTTATAGGGACCCGATCCAAATACGCTTTGGGTGCGTAGCTCAGCGGGAGAGCACTACCTTGACATGGTAGGGGTCACAGGTTCGATCCCTGTCGCACCCACCATCCTTCGCTCGCGCAGCGAGAGAAGGATGCCGCGCCGAAGCCCAATGGGCGGAGGCGGGCCCTTGGCCGCGAGCTCCGGCTCGGCAAGCCGTTTCTTGATACCTCCATAAATCTCTCGACCCGTCATAAGTCGGATCGTAGCCATGTCGTTCTGTGAGCCAAGGAGTTGAGTGTTATAGTTGTCTTCCTAAGACCGCTTGGCCTCCGACTTTGGTGTCATCACCCGTCGCATGCGGGTGACCCAGTATTCCAGAGACAGCAGTGTTTGAACCGAGGGACCGCGGCTCCCTCCACACGTCGTCCCTGCGAAAGCAGGGACCCATACCCCGCGGCGGGTGTTGGGAACGGGACTCGTCGTCCCAGCATCGTTCAACAATCAGCATTCGTGGTTATGGGTCCCTGCTTTCGCAGGGACGACACTGAGTGGGTGGCTCGACCGTTGAGTCATACGCCCGCATTCTTGTGACATCGTTTTGTCCGAGCTTGGCCGCCGCTACGGAGGGCGGTCGGATGGAAGCCGGTAGCGCCACGTTTCGCCGGCGAGAACCCCGCGCTGCCGACGCACAACGGAGGGCCATTCAGAGCGAACCACGCTGAGGACCGCAGCATCGGCGGACGGCTCTTCATCGGCAGCGAAGTATGCGCGAAGCCTGCCTTCGCGGCGGAAACCGAGGTCGGCGTAGAGATCAAGCATGTGCCTCAGGCGCCAGTCCAGATGCACCTCGGCCCGCTCGACCATGAGCACTTCGAACGCATACCGCGTCATCAGATGCGCAACGTGACTGACGAGCACGGCCTCGTCCAGTCGTCCGATGCTCCAGATTGGAGCGAACGTAGCCCGCTTCTCGTGCCGGTCGATCGTGCCGAACCCGGACACGCCGAGCAGGTCTCCCGATCCCGCGGCCTCGATTGCGAACGCGGCCGCGGTGTCGACCTGGTCCCGTGCCGCCGCCGGGCGTGCGGCATTCGGCCGATCCGATGTGCCGCGATCGAGCCGCCGCAGCATCGCTGCCTCGCGAAGCTGCTGTGCGCGCGAAGACTCCGGGCCGGTGATCCTGGTCAACAGGATGCGGTCGGTGGCGAAGCTTGCATGGTTGCTCGACGGGTACATGCCGTATTGACGCACCCGATGCGCATGCCGTCAAATGACCGGAAAGCCAGTTCATATGCAAATTAGTCATGCCCTTGAATCCAAGACATGTTGACCTGTTTCGAGAGGTCGTGCGCCACAACGGAATCACCAAGGCCGCCTTGAGCCTTCGGGTGGGACAGCCTTTCATCAGCCGCGCGATCGCACGTCTCGAGCGCGAGATCGGCTTTGCGTTGTTCGAACGCGGGCGAGGCGGCGTCACGCTGACTCCGGAAGGCGAGATATTCCTGCGCGAGGTCGAGAGAAACCAGGCCGGCCTCGAGTATCTGGCGCGCGCCGCGCGCGGCATTCGCGAGCGCGGCAGCGGGACGCTCAGGATCGCATGTCTTCCGGCGTTCACCTATTCCTTGATGCCGCAGATCGTCAGCAGCTTCCTGAGGAAGAATCCCGACATCGTCGTATCGGTGGCCGTCCACAGCCCCGAGCGCGTCTGGAGCCTGGTGGCCTCGGGACAATGCGACGTCGGGCTGGCGCGGCCGCAGGCGGGGTTTGCCGCGGTCGACGACGAGCTCCTCATGACAACGGAGGCGGTCTGCGTCCTGCCCCGCCAGCACCGGTTACGCTCGAAGCGATCGATCGCAGCGCAAGATCTGCGGGGAGAGCCCATGATCGCAGCTTCCCCGAGCGCACCGCATCGATCCCGCTTTGAGCGCGTCCTCGATGAGGCCAAGGTCGAGATCAAGACGGTCGCGGAGATCCAGTACAGCATGCAGCGTTGTGCCCTGGTTGCGCAGGGACTGGGTTTCTCAATCGTCGACCCGATCGTGGCCCGGGATTTTGCAAGCTCCAAAATTGTACTCAAGCCGTTCGTGCCACGGCTGGAGATCGCCACCATGTTGCTGCTTCCTTCGCAGCGGCCGCGAAGCCGTCTCGCACTTCAATTCTGCGATCTGCTGCGCGCCGAAACCGCGCAGTACAGGAAGTCCGCGCGCGTGCAGGCTTGAGCACCGGCCGCCGAACTCGCCAAGCTCAACGGACAGACCGGCACGCTCGATGATCGCGCCGATGGCGCTGCCGCACGGCGCGCAGGTGGTGCTGATTCCGTTAGGCAACGCCTGCGTCGCCGTGACCGCGCTGCGGGTCGCCGGGTAACGCTGCCGCTCAACCCGGTCGACCCTTGTCGGCCTCTTGCCGGCGCCAGTCAGCTCGGCTGGCCGCGCCGGGTTGCTCTGGCCGATCTCACCAATGACGCCAGCGCGGATAGCCGCCGCGATAATAGGCGTATGCCGGCCGCACCACGTGACGATAGCGGTAGCCGTAATAGGCCGGCCGGTATCCGCTATAATATGTCGTCGTGTAGCCGCCGCCCCAACGATACGGCGCAGCGTAATAGCCGTCGTCATAGGCATAGCTGCCGTAATAGGCGGGCGAATAGCCATAACCGTAGCCGTAGCCGGGGTAGCCGTAACCATAGGAATAGCCGGGATAGCCGTAGGCTGACGAGGCGAGGCCGCCGACGACTGCGCCGGCAATCAATCCGCCCGCGACCGCCGGACCCCACCCCCACCCTCCGTGTCCCCACCGTGCTTCGGCGGGCGCCGGGGCCGCGATGGCGCTCACCCCAAGCGTACCGACGGTTGCAAGAACAAGCCCTGTTTTCCGCATGTGATCCTCCTCGATGATGATGCCCAGCCGGTCAACGGAGGAGAGTGGCATTGGTTGCGTATGGCCGCGCGCCTGCAAGGGATCCGGGCCCGGCGGCGAGGTGGGCGCAGTGGTGCTGCCGTTGACGGCGAATCCAATGTTCAAAGCCGAACGGAGCCTGTTTCGATCCACCGCCAGTCGCAGCGGACGATGATCCGCGTGAGCTCGCTGAGCATCGTCATGACGACGAACGCACACTTCGATTAAAAACGGGAAAGCGTGGCCATCGGTTCCTGAAGCGTGACCAGACATCAGGCCGCTGGCTCAAGATGAACTCAAGATGAACGTGTGGTGTTCCCTTGGCGCGAAATGTCGCGTCGCGGCGGTGTCTAGGAACGGTGCGGGCGGCGCCGCTGTTTTCTCAGAGTTCACCGGCGAGACGCGCGTACCGTTGCGTCGCGTCGCTCGCCGGCTTTGTTGGAACGCGGCCCCGGCGCGGAGCGTGCCAGCCATCGGCGCCAGCTTCGCGATCCGGATAGCCGCCAAACTGCAGGAGGAATCGGTAATGCAGAGCAAGATGATGAAGAGCAAATTTCTGCTGACGACGGCCGTGCTGTTGGCAGGCGTCAGCCTCGCATCGGCGCAGGGCATGCGCGAGGGTGGCGGGGGCGGCATGGGTGGTGGCGGCCCGGGCGGCGGCGGAAGCGTCGGTGCGGGCGGTGGCGGCGGTGGTGAACACGGCCGCTCCGCAGGCTCGTCGGCCGGCAGTTCCGGCGGCGCAATGCATGGCAGTCCCGGGGCATCGCGAAGCGAAGGCATGACGGTCGGTCGCGGCCAGGGCGGCGCACGAGAAACCGGCAGGGCTGAAGGACAGATGGGCCGCGGTGCCGCCGAGCGCAGCCAGACCACCGGCCAGGCCCGCGAGAGCGGCCGCGCCGAGCAGGGTCAGCGCAGCCAGAGCAAGCAAGAGCAGACCGTCGGCCAGGGCCGAGACCAGCGCGAGCAGATGGGGCGATCTGAATCCCGCGAACGCGGCAGCGCCACGACGCGGCAAAGCCAGCAGCAGGAGAATCGCGCCAACACCGCGAACCGCGGCCAGGGCACCACGACCGGCCAGGGCACGGCTCAGGACAAGGCTCAAGGCAAGACTCAAGGCAAGCCGGGCATGACGACCGGCCAGAGCACGACCACGGGCCAGGCAAAGGGCGCGAACACGACCACCGGCCAGGGCACAACGGCAGCCCCGAATACGCGAGCCGGCCAGACCACGGGCGCGGCCGCTCCGCAGTCCGGTACGACGCAAAACCGGATGAACTCCGGACAGACCACCGGTCAGGCTCAGGGACAAGCCGGGACAACCGCTCAGACCCAGGCGCAGTCGAACGCCACGGTCCAGACCGAGGCCGGGCGCACCGTGACCGCGCAGCAGCAGAGCACGATCCAGCGCTCGGTGCTGTCGGCGCGTAACGCACCACGTGTCAATGTCAGTACGATCAACTTCGCGGTCAATCCGGGCGTGGTGGTGCCGCGGAGGTTCAACGCGGTGTCGGTTGCCGCCTTCCCGGCGCTGATCGATGCGTTCCCGTATTATCGCGACGACAGCTTCTTCGTCGTCGAGGATGAAGTCGTGTTCCTCGATCGCGAGCGCCGTGTCGTCGACGTCGTCCCGGTCGGACCGCGGACGCGCTTCAGCCATCGCGGCGGTGGCGGTGGCGGTGGTAGCGGTAGCGTTGCGATGATGGACCTGAACCCGCAGCAGATCCGCGAGGTGCAGCAGGTGCTGATCGACCGCGGCCTGCTGGTCGGCGAGGCTGACGGTGTATTGGGATCGCGGACCCGCGAGGCGCTGATCACCTTCCAGCGTCAGGAGGGCATCACGACCAGCGGCAGCGTCGACACGCGCACGGTGGCCGCACTCGGCCTGTCGGATCGGATCGGTCAGGGCGCGGGCGCATCGTCGACGGTCGGCCAGAGCCGCACCCAGCAGAACACGACTGGACAGACGACCGGTCAGACCAACGCGCCGCAGAACCAGTCGACCGGCCAGACCGGCACTCAGCAGCCTGCCCAGCAGAACACGACCGGGCAGACCACGGGTCAGGCGAACTCGCCGCAGAACCAGTCGACAACCGGCCAGAGCGGAAATCAGCCGTCCGCTCAGCAGCAGGCCCCGCAGCAGAATACGACGGGCCAGGCTGCACCGCAGAACCAGTCGACCGTCGGTCAGGGTAGCGGCAATCAGTCAAATGCCGGCCGGGACACGCAGTCCAGCCAGCCCAACCAGAACAACAACCCGCCGTCGTCAGGCTCAGGCCAGAGCCCGCAGACGCCGGCGCAAAACTCCGATCGGAAATAGGATCTCTGTGCAGGAGCCCCGCTGCAGAGCGGGGCTCTTTTTTTGCGATCTTGCGATCAGTCTTTTAGTTCGGAATTCGGCACCAGGCCGAACCGGCCGTGCAATCCGCGCCAGAGGCCGGCGCACAGAACGCTCAGAAGCTTGCGCATCGAACTCCCTCGACATCAGCCATCGTGCGATCCTGCTGATGCCGGTGGCGAAAGGACAGAGCCAATTCTGAGCAGATCTGCGCAATCTTTAAGCAAGACACTGTCGTGGCCGCGCCGCGCGCGCGGAAAAATCTCATGAGATTCAATTGCCCGCCCGCTGGCACGCCTCGTGCATCAATGGCGTCGAGTTGGCCGCTAGGGTTCCGATCTTGCGAAGCAAGGTGCTGGTCCGAGAGCAGCCGCTTGCGGGGGAGACATCCCCGCAGGTGCACGGCGGGATAAAAGCCCGGGAGACCTCGTCAGCCAAGGGATTGGCGGAGCGATGGTCTTTTCGCCAGTCCCTTTTTGTGAAATTTCGCAAGAGGGATCGGCAATGAACAAATTCGTTTTCTTCCTTCGCTCTGTTGTCATCGGCTGCGCGGTCGTGCTGGCGGCTGCGCCTGCGGCCGACGCCGCGCCGAAGAAAAGCTTCAAGGTCGCCTGGTCGATCTATGTCGGATGGATGCCGTGGGGCTATGCGGCCGACACCGGCATCGTCAAGAAATGGGCCGACAAATACGGCATCGCGATCGAGGTCAAGCAGTTCAACGACTACGTCGAATCGATCAACCAGTACACCGCCGGCGGCTATGACGCCGTCACCATCACCAACATGGACGCACTGTCGATTCCGGCAGCCGGCGGCGTCGACACCACCGCGGTCGTGATGGGCGATTTCTCCAACGGCAACGACGCGGTGATCCTGAAGAACAAGTCTGATCTCGCCGCGATCAAGGGCCAGACCGTCAACCTGGTCGAGTTCTCGGTGTCGCATTATCTGCTGGCGCGCGCGCTTGAGACCAGCAAGCTGAGCGAGAAGGACGTCAAGGTCATCAACACCTCCGACGCCGATATCGCCGCCGCCTACAAGACGCCTGACGTCAGTGCGGTGGTGACCTGGAATCCGATCGTAACCGAAATCCTCGGCTCGCCCGATGCGAAGAAGGTGTTCGATTCCTCGCAAATCCCCGGCGAGATCATGGACCTGATGGTGGTGAACACCGCAGTCGCCAAGGACAATCCGGACTTCGCCAAGGCGCTGGTCGGCATTTGGTACGAGACGCTGTCGAAAATGACGGCGAACGATGCCGCGGCGAAGGCCGCCAAGGAGGCGATGGCCAAGGCCTCCGGCACCGACCTCGCCGGCTTCGACAGCCAGCTCTCGACCACAAAACTGTTCGACAAGGCAACCGACGCCGAAGCCTTCACGCGCAGCCAGACCGTCGGCGCGACCATGGATCGCGTGCGCAAGTTCCTGTTCGAGAAGGACCTGCTCGGCAAGGGCGCGAAGTCGGCCGACGCCGTCGGCATCGAGCTCGCCGACAAATCGGTGCTGGGCGACAAGTCGAACGTCAAGCTGCGCTTCGACCCGACCTACATGGACGAGGCCGCCAAGGGCAAGCTCTGACGCCAAGCTCTGACGCGCAGCGCGTCGCCCCAAGCAGGAGCTGCCCATGCGACTTGTGAACATACGGCCGGGACGGCAGACGCGATTCTATCTGCTCGCGCTGCCGTTCGTATTGGTCGCAATCGCCTACTTCGCCGGCTCCAGCGCGCGGCTCGCGCAGAACCCGAACGACAAGCTGCTGCCGGCGCTGCCGAGCATGGTGCAGGCCGTCAAGCAGATGGCGTTCGAGGTCGACCCGCGCACCGGCGGCTATCTGATGGCCTCCGACACCGTCGCCAGCCTGGGGCGACTGGGCTCGGCGCTGGCGATCTCGACGGCGGCTGCGCTGGTGCTCGGGATCGTGATCGGGCTGTTGCCGGGCGCCAACGCCCTGCTCGGGCCGTTCGTATCGGTGACCTCGATGGTGCCGCCGCTGGCGCTGTTGCCGATCCTGTTCATCGTGATGGGGCTCGGGGAGAATTCCAAGATCGCGCTGATCGTGATCGGGACACTGCCCTGCATGATCCGCGATCTCGCCATGAAAGTGCAGGAGCTGCCGCGCGAGCAGATCGTCAAGGCACAGACGCTCGGCGCCTCGACCTGGCAGATCGCGCTGCGCGTCGCGATGCCGCAAACCCTGCCGCGTCTGATCGACGTGCTGCGCCTGCAGCTCGGGCCGGCATGGCTGTTCCTGATCGCAGCGGAGGCGATCGCCTCCGATTCCGGGCTCGGCTACCGGATCTTCCTGGTGCGCCGCTATCTCGCGATGGACGTCATCATCCCCTACGTCGCCTGGATCACGCTGCTGGCGTTCCTGATCGATGTCGGCCTACGCGTCATGCAGCGAAGGTTGTTTCCGTGGTTTGCCTCGGTGAGGGCGGAATGAGCACGATCCGCTTCGACGACGTCTGGAAGGAATATGGCGACCACATCGTGCTCGAGCGCATCACGATGGAGGTCGAGCCGCGTGCCTTCATTGCGCTGGTCGGCCCGTCCGGCTGCGGCAAGACCACGCTGCTCCGCATGTTGCTCGGCGAGGAGCAGCCGACCCGCGGCCAGATCCTGGTCGACGGCAAGCCGTTGCCCGGCGAGCCGGACGCCGACCGCGGCGTGGTGTTCCAGCGCTACTCGGTGTTTCCGCATCTGACGGTTTTGCAGAATGTCATGCTCGGGCGCGAACTGCGCGACGCCAAATTCACCGGCCGGCTGTTCGGCGCCGCGCGCCGCGCCGCCGCCGACGAAGCGATGAAGCTGCTCGCCGAGGTCGGGCTCGCCGGCCAGGAGAGCAAATATCCGTCCGCTTTGTCGGGCGGCATGCAGCAGCGGCTCGCGCTGGCGCAGGCGATCATGCGCGGGCCGAAGATCCTGCTGCTCGACGAGCCGTTCGGTGCGCTCGATCCCGGAATCCGCGCCGACATTCACCTTCTGATGAAGCGGCTCTGGAACGAGACCCATCTGACGGTCGTGATGGTGACGCATGACCTCAGTGAAGCCTTCGGACTCGCGACGCGCGTGATCGCGCTGGAGCGGCAGCGCAACCGCCCCGAGGAGCGCGAGCGCTACGGCGCCACGGTGTCGCGCGACCTCGAGATATTTCCGCGCCGCAGTGCGGAGCTGCGGTCGTCAGTTCAACCAGCTCCGACCGGGACGACCCGGTCAGGCAAGGAGCACCAGCCGGGACGGCCCGGCGCTCTCGTCTTGAAGGAGCAACCATGATCCTGTCAGAGGAACAAAAGGCCGAGATCGCGGCGCATACCCGGCGGTATAACGAGGTGAAGGCGGCGGGGCAGGAGCACGCGCCGCGGGCACTGCCGGCGCCGACTGCGCGCGACGCCGCGTCGATCGATGCCGACACTGTCATTCACCGCGAGACGATCCCATCCGGCTGGTACTGGACCACGCGGCTGAATCGCGGCGACACGCTGCGCATCGTCAACACGTCGGGGACGTCAACCGTCAGCCTGCTCGCCTGGAACAGCACCGACACCACCGAACGGCTCAACCACGCCGACACCATCAAGGTGCAGTGGGCGGCGCGGTTGCAGAAGGGGCGGGTGCTGCTGTCCGACATGGGGCGCGCGCTGCTCGGGATCACCGAGGACAGCAGCGCCGCACATGATGCCGTGGTCGGCGGCTCGACTGCGGCCACCAACCTGGCCAAATACGGCGACGGGAATTTCCGCAACACGCGCGACAATTTCATTCTCGCCGCAGCCAAGTTTGGCCTTGATCGCCGCGACGTGCATCCCTGCGTCAGCTTCTTCGCACCGGTCGCGATCGACGCCGACGGCAAGTTCGTCTGGTCGGAGCAGCGGCGGCAGCAGGGCGATTTCGTCGATCTGCGCGCGGAGATGGAGCTTCTGATCGCGCTGTCGAACTGCCCGCATCCGCTCGATCCCGCCAAAATCTATCCGCAGGCGAGCGTGGAGATCGTGCGCTACCGCGCGGCCGCGCCGGCGGCCGACGATCTGTGCCGGACTGCGACCGCGGAAGCGGCCCGCGCCTACGAGAACAATGCGCTGTATCTCGGCGAAGCCCTGGAAGGAGCCGTGCGATGACCATGCAACCTGTTCGCACCGCCGGCCGCATCGTTCTCGATGTCGAAATTCCCGCGCGCAAGCCGTGGTCGGCGATCATCCGCAAGGGGCAGACGCTGCGGATCACCGATAGCCATGGCCAGCAGGCGGTCGACACGCTGTTCTATTGCGCCAGTGATTTCGGCGAGCGCTACAGCGGCCAGGATACGCTGCGCGCGCAGGGCTCGGCCTATGTCGGGCTGGGAACCACGATCATGTCCAACGAAGGCCGCGTGATGCTGCGTGTGACGGCCGACAGCTGCGGCCTGCACGACACCTCGGCGGGCGCCTGCTCGTGCGAAAGCAACACCGTGCGGTTCGGGCACCAGACCCGCTACCAGCACGCCTGCCGCGAGAATTTCGTGATCGAGGCCGCGAAATACGGCATGTCGAAGCGCGACATCGTGCCGAATCTCAACTTCTTCATGAACGTGCCGATCGATCCCGCCGGCAATTTCACCGTGGTCGATGGCGTCTCCAAGCCGGGCGACGCCATCGAGCTGGTCGCCGAGATGGACGTGCTGTGCCTGATCTCGAACTGTCCGCAGATCAACAACCCCTGCAACGGATTCTTTCCGACGCCGGTTCAGGTGACGATCTTCGAGCCGGAGGCGTGAGGCATGTTCAGCAAGGTCCTGATTGCCAACCGCGGCGAGATCGCCGGGCGGATCGGCAGAACATTGCGCCGCATGGGCATCTCTTCGGTCGCGGTCTATTCCGACGCCGACCGTTTCACCCGGCCGGTGCTCGACGCCGACGAGGCGGTGCGGATCGGTCCTGCGCCCGCCGCGGAGAGCTACCTCAATGTCGATGCGATCATGGCGGCGTGCCTTGCCACCGGCGCGCAGGCGGTGCATCCCGGCTACGGCTTCCTGTCGGAGAACCGCCGCTTTGCCGAGCGGCTCGCCGGGCACGGCATCAAATTCATCGGGCCGCGGCCTGAGCATCTCGACGCCTTCGGTCTCAAGCACAAGGCGCGGGAGATCGCCGAGCGCAGCGGCGTGCCGCTGCTGCCGGGCTCGGGCCTGCTGGAGACCATCGACGAGGCGGTGCAGCAGGCCGAAACGATCGGCTTCCCGGTGATGCTGAAGAGCACGGCGGGCGGCGGCGGCATCGGGATGCAGCTGTGCCACGACATGGCGACACTGCGCGAGCGCTTCGAATCAGTGCAGCGCACGGCGCGGGCCAGCTTCGGCGATGCCCGGGTCTATCTCGAGCGGTTCGTCGCCAGTGCCCGCCATATCGAGGTGCAGATCTTCGGCAACGGCAAGGGCGGCGTGGTGGCCCTCGGCGAACGCGATTGCTCGCTGCAGCGGCGCAACCAGAAGGTCTTTGAGGAGACGCCCGCGCCGGGGCTGTCCGCCGACATCCGCCGGCGGCTGCATGCGGCCGCGGTGTCGCTCGGCAAGGCCGTGTCTTATGAATCTGCCGGCACGGTGGAGTTCATCTACGACGTCGAGCGCGACGATTTCTATTTCCTCGAGGTGAACACCCGCCTGCAGGTCGAGCATCCCGTCACCGAGCAGGTCACCGGCGTCGACCTCGTCGAATGGATGATCCGGCAGGCGGCCGGCGAGGACGTGCTCGGCCAGGCGGGCGCGCTCACGCCAAAGGGAGCTGCGATCGAGGTGCGGCTCTATGCCGAGAATCCGGGCGCGGGCTTTCGCCCGAGCGCGGGCCGCCTGACGCAGGTCAGCTTTTCGCCGGATGCGCGGATCGACGGCTGGATCGAGACCGGCACCGAGGTGTCGCCGTTCTACGATCCGATGCTGGCCAAGATCATCGTTTCAGCCGAGACGCGCGAGGCCGCGATCGCCCGGCTTTCGAAAGCGCTGGACGATACGGTCGTCGCCGGCATCGAGACCAATCTGGACTATCTGCGTGCGATCGCGGCGTCCGACGTGTTCCGCAGCGGGCAAGTGGCGACGAGTGTGCTTGGCGAATTCGGCTATCGCCCCCGCACCATCGACGTTGTCGCGCCGGGCGCGCAGAGCGGCGTGCAGGAATTGCCCGGCCGGCTGCATCTCTGGCATGTCGGCGTGCCGCCGAGCGGCCCGATGGACGAACGGTCGTTTCGCCTCGCCAATCGTCTGGTCGGCAATCCGGAGCCGACGACCGCACTGGAGCTGACGGTCAACGGGCCGACCTTGCGCTTCAACACCGATGCGATCGTCGCGCTGTCGGGCGCGCAGATGAAGGCATCGCTCGACGGCGCTGATGTCGCCTACGATGAGCCGCTCGCCGTGCGCGCCGGCCAGACGCTCGCGATCGGCAGCATCAAGGGCCCTGGGCAGCGCACCTACCTCGCCGTGCGCGGCGGCATCGACGTACCCGAAATTCTCGGATCGCGTGCTGTGTTTGCGCTCGGCGCCTTCGGCGGCCATGCGACGGGATCGCTGAAGGCCGGCGACGTCTTGCATATCGGTGCCGAGCCATCGGGCCTTGCGGCGCCGCGGCGCGCCACGGAACACGAGCGGCCGCAACTCACATCGGCGTGGCAGATCGGCGTCGTCTACGGCCCGCACGGCGCGCCGGATTTCTTCCTCGACGAGGATATCGAGACGCTGTTCGCGGCGAGCTACGAGGTGCATTTCAACAGCGCCCGCACCGGCGTGCGGCTGATCGGGCCGAAGCCGCGCTGGGCGCGCGCCGACGGCGGCGAGGCCGGGCTGCATCCGTCGAACATCCATGACAACGCCTATGCGGTCGGCTCGATCGACTTCACCGGCGACATGCCGATCATTCTCGGGCCCGACGGACCGAGCCTCGGCGGCTTCGTCTGTCCGGCCGTGGTCGCTCGCGACGAGCTATGGAAGGTCGGCCAGCTCCGGCCGGGCGACACGGTCCGCTTCGTGCCGGTCAAACGCGACGATCCGGTTGCCGGCCCCACGGTGCTGCGCGCGCCCGAGCTCGGATCGGCGATCATCGGTCGGAATGACGACGGCCCGATTCCGGTGGTCTACCGCCGCGCCGGCGACGACAATCTGCTGGTCGAGTATGGCCCGATGGAGCTCGACATCGCGCTGCGGCTGCGCGTGCATGTGCTGGCGCAGGCGCTGGAAGAGGCGAAGCTCAGTGGCCTGATCGATCTGACGCCCGGCATCCGCTCGCTGCAGATCCATTATGACGGCACCGCGTTGTCGCGAACGAAGCTGCTCGACGTGCTCAGGCGGATCGAGCGCGAATTGCCGCCGGTCGACGCGATGCGGGTGCCGAGCCGCACCGTGCATCTGCCGCTGTCGTGGCGCGATCCGGAGGCCGAGCTTGCGATGCGCAAATATCAGGAGTTGGTGCGCGCCGATGCGCCATGGTGTCCGTCGAATGTCGAGTTCATCCGGCGCATCAACGGACTTGCGAGCGAGGACGATGTCCGCCGTATCGTGTTCGACGCGGATTATTTCGTGCTCGGCCTCGGCGACGTCTATCTCGGCGCGCCGGTGGCGACGCCGCTCGACCCGCGGCATCGGCTGGTGACCACGAAGTACAACCCGGCGCGGACCTGGACGCCGGAGAACGCGGTCGGCATCGGCGGCGCCTATATGTGCATCTACGGCATGGAAGGGCCGGGCGGCTACCAGCTGTTCGGCCGTACCATCCAGGTCTGGAACACCTGGCGCACCACGCGGGTGTTCGAGCCGGGCCATCCCTGGCTGCTGCGGTTCTTCGACAAGATCCGCTTCTTCCCGGTCGACGCCGATGAACTCCTCGACGCCCGCGCCGCGTTCCCGCAAGGGCAGTATGACATCAGGATCGAAGAGGGCGAGTTCTCCTACGCCGACTATGCCAGGACACTGGCCGACGCCAAGCCGTCAATCGCCGCGTTCAAGGCAACGCAGCAGGCCGCGTTCGACGCCGAGCGCCAGCGCTGGCGCGAGATGAAGCTCGACGAGGCGCCGGCTGAAACGATCGATGCGGCAGCCGCCGCGACGGGGATTCCCGACGGTCAGATCGGCGCGTTCTCCGAAGTGCCCGGCAACATCTGGAAGGTGCTGGTCGAGGAAGGCGCCAAGGTCGCGGCCGGCGACGTGCTGGCCATCATCGAGTCCATGAAGATGGAGATCTCCGTGCACGCACCCGCGGCGGGCCGCATCGCCTCGGTGCCGGTGAAGCCCGGCCAGACGCTGCGCGCGGGCGATGTCGTGGCGTTGCTCCGGCCGGGCTAGGGTGGCTACAGTCGCGCTAGTCCTTGGGATCGGCCGGTGGGACGAGCGGAGCGGGCGTCTCGGCCTCTTTCTCCACCCGCTGCCGGCCTTGATGATCAATTGACGCGTTTTGCCTTAGCGCCCGATCGATCTTCATCCTCACGCGGCGTGCCGCCAGCAATCCCAGGACCGCCTGAACCGTTCCCGAATAGTTGCGATCGCCGATGGAGAACGAGTAACGCCAGGTGCCGGCGGCCTCGCCTTCAATGATCGTGTAATGAATTGAACGATGAATGCCGCTATGCTGGGCAGGTGTTTGTCCAACCACGACCTAGCTCATATGGCTGTTCGCTTGGGCACCAATCGCCTGTCCCAGCGAATTTGCATGCTTGACCAAGCCCATGACGCGTTCGCCCCTGCGCGGGCCCATTGGAAGCTGACTGCCGTCGTTTCAAGGCAGAAATGGAGTGGCCGCGGAGCAATCGGCTAGACGATTTGCGCCCGTTGCGTCTTGTGATCCTGGGTCGTTAAATTGCGAGATGGTGTCAGACCGGATGCCTCGTACCCATGAGCTCGTTTGACATAGGTCAAAATACGATCCCGGAAGCTCCCGACGTTGAGCCACGAACACAGTTCGGTGCCGAATGAAAGCCGCCACACGCGTTGCTAGCGCCTTGCCGTCGATACCGAGCTCTGCCGGGGGAATCGCGCGTCTCGCATGTGCCCGGCTGCGCGATGCGCAGGTTGATCCGGTCCCGATCGTGTCAGCTGCAGGCCTGGAAATCGACGACGTCGAGGACCGCAAGCGCCGCATCGATGCACGAGCGCAGGTCAGGCTGCTCGAACTCGCCGCAAGGGAATTGCAGGACGACTGCTTCGGACTCCATCTGGCTCAAGGCTTCGAGCTGGGCGAGATCGGGCTTCTGTACTACGTCATGGCTTCATCGGAGCATCTCGTTGACGCCTTGCAAATCGGCGGACGCTACTGCGCGATCAACAACGAGGGTGTGCGGTTGCGAAGCTCTCTGGATCGCGGCTTCGCCATCGGGTTCGAATATGTCAACATCGATCGGTCGTCGGATCGTCACCATGCGGAATTCTGGCTGGTTGCGCTGATCCGTATTTGCCGCGTACTGACTGACGGCAGGCTGGTCCCAAAGCAAATCAAGTTGAAGCACTCCAGACGAGAAACGCCGTCGGATGTGCGATCTCTTCTTGGATGCGAGATCGAATTTGCAGCGGACAGCGACGAGCTCTTGTTTCCGTCCCGGATCGGCGCATTGCCTGTCGTGGGGGCCGATTTGCATCTCAACAGGATGTTGCTTCAATATGCCGACGAAGCGCTTCGTAACCGGGCACCGAGACGAAGCAGCGTGCAGTCACGCGTCGAAGGACACATCGCCCAGTTGCTTCCGCACGGCAAAGCCAATGCCGAGGCGGTCGCGCGTCGTCTTGGCATGAGCCGGAGAACTCTCGCTCGCGCATTGTCGTCGGAGGGGGTGGACTTCTCAGACGTTCTCAAGGCGTTTCGAATTGCCCTTGCCCGCCATTACCTCGAAGATGAGGAGCTGCCGATTTCCAAGATCGCATGGCTATTGGGCTACAGCGAGGTCTCTTCCTTCACGCATGCGTTCGTCCGCTGGACCGGCCTCACGCCGAGGGCCTATCGCAGCTCGAATGGCGATCGGTGATGGGCTGACACCAGCTCTCAACTAGCTGGCACAGACGAGCAAGACCTGGCGGAGCGTACTCCGCTAGGGCAGTCCCATGCAGTCGAACCTCTTTTCCCAGCTCGCGTGTCGCTGTCGCCGCGCTTCGACCGTGGTTTTCGGCCCCATGACCGGGGACGACTGGCTATTCCTGGCTTCGATAATTTGTTTCCACAGTCTCTTGGTCGCGCTGGTCTGGGTCGTGTTCGCGAACTGACTGATGGCGCTGCTACGTCGACGTTCGATTGCTTCGTCGATCGCCGTCACCCGCCTCACACCTCGAGCCATTCCTCGCGAACGGCGGCATTGCTCTTGAGCTGGTCGGGGGTGCCTTCGAACACCACGCGGCCGTGGCCCATGATGTAGACCCGGTTCGAGATCTTCATCGCGATCGACAGCTTCTGCTCGACGAGGAGAATCGCAACGCCGGCTTTCGCGATCCGCGCGATCAGCTCGCCGACCTGCTGCACGATCAGCGGCGCCAGGCCTTCGGTCGGCTCGTCGATCATCATCAATTCGGGGTCGCCGAGCAGCGTGCGGCAGGTGGTCAGCATCTGCTTCTCGCCGCCTGACAGCACGCCCGCCGGCGTGTCGGCGCGCGCGGCGAGGTTCGGGAACATGTCGAGCATCTCCTGCAGCCGCCACTTGCCGGGGCGGCGCGGGTCCTTGATGCCGAGGATCAGGTTCTGGCGAACCGTCAGGCTCGGGAAGATGTCGCGATGCTCCGGCACATAGCCGAGCCCGAGGCGTGCGATCTTGTGGCTCGGCAGGCCCGCGATATCCTGGCCCTTGAAGCGGATGGTGCCCTGCGGCGGCACCTCGCCCATGATCGCCTTGACGGTGGTGGAGCGGCCGACGCCGTTGCGCCCCAATAGGCTGACGACCTCGCCGGCGGCGATGTCGAGATCGACGCCCTGCAGGATGTGGCTCTTGCCGTAATAGGCGTGAAGATTCCTGACCTCGAGCATCAGTCGACCTCCTCGCCGAGATAGGCTTCCTTGACCTTCGGGTTGCCGCGGATCTCCTCCGGCGTGCCGGAGGCGATGATGTGGCCGTAGACCAAGACCGAGATGCGGTCGGCGAGGCCGAACACCACGCTCATGTCGTGCTCGACGATCACGAGCGTGCGCCCCTCGGTGAGGCGGCGGATCAGCGCGACGGCGCGCTCGGTCTCGGCGTGGCTCATGCCCGCGGTCGGTTCGTCCAGCATGATGACGCTGGCGCCGCCCGCGATCGTGATGCCGATCTCGAGCTCGCGCTGCTCGGCATAGGTCAAGAGGCCCGCCGGCACGTCGCGGCGGTGGCTGAGATGGATGTCGTCGAGGATCTGCGCGGTGCGCTGCTTCACCTCGGGCAGATTGTCGACGTTCTTCCAGAACGCGTAGCGGTGGCCAGTCGCCCACAGCACGGCGCAGCGGACGTTCTCCCACACCGTCATGCGGGCGAACACGTTGGTGACCTGGAACGAGCGCGACAGCCCGCGCCGGTTGATCTCGAAGGGCCGCAAGCCCGAGGTCACCTCGCCGTTGAGGCGGATCTCGCCGGAGGTCGGCTTGATGTGGCCGCTGATCAGGTTGAACGTCGTCGACTTGCCGGCGCCGTTGGGGCCGATGATGGCGTGACGTTCGCCCTTGGCGACGCTCAGGTTGAGATCGCGGATGATGGCGACATTGCCGAAGCTCTTCTCGACGGCGTTGACTTGGATGGCAGCGGTCATGCGAGATACCCCCGGTCACGGGCCACCGTCGCGGCGCGGTCCCAGGCTTCCGCAACGCGCCGCCAGGTGATGCGCGCGACCAGGAAGCCGCCGACGAGCAGGACCGCCGCGGCCGCCCAGGTCGTCGGCGCCGTGGCGACGAAGGGAACGCCGAGCAGGTTGATCACATCGCCGCCCGAGAAGCGCGCAACGGTTTCGATGGTCAGGATGATGCCGAGCGCCAGCGCCAGCGTCGGGATCGTCGCGACCAGATAGGACGGGATCACGGAACGAAGCGTTCCGGCGCGGATCAGCGGGCGGTGCTTCATCAGGATGCCGGCGATGCCGCCGGGTGCGAACATCACGATGCCGATGAAGATGATGCCGAAATAGAGCTGCCAGACCGAGGTGACGCTGGTCAGCCCGAGCTGCAGATAGGTCACCAGGATGGCGCCGAGGATCGGACCGAAGAAATAGGCGGTGCCGCCGATGAACGCGGAGAACAGCACGAGGCCCGACTGCGTCGCGCCGAGATAGGCCGAGTTGGCGATCTCGAAATTGATCGCGGTCAGCCCGCCGGCGATGCCGGCGAAGAAGCCGGCGAACATGTAGGCGAGATAGCGCACCACATGCGGATCGTAGCCGATGAACTCGACGCGCTCCGGATTGTCGCGCACCGCGTTGCAGATCCGCCCGAGCGGCGTGCGGGTCAGCGCATACATCGCGATCGCCGACACCATCACCCAGAACGCGATCAGGTAATAGACCTGGATCTGCGGCCCGAAGGTCCAGCCGAACATCGGCATCAGCGAGGTGCGGTCGGTGGTGATGCCGGATTCGCCGCCGAACACGCTACGCAGGATCAGCGACGACGAGGCGACCAGCTCGCCGATGCCAAGCGAGATCATCGCGAACACGGTGCCGGCGCGCTTGGTCATGACCCAGCCGACGAGGAGGGCGAACGCCATGCCGCCGATGCCGCCGACCAGCGGGATCACCGGCAGCGGGATCGGCCAGTTGTGGCTCGCGACCGCGTTCATGACATGCACGGCGAGGAAACCGCCGAGGCCGTACTGCACCGCGTGTCCGAACGACAGCAGCCCGGTCTGGCCGAGCAGGATGTTGTAGGACAGCGCGAAGATGATCGCGATGCCGATCAGGCTGAAGGAGGTCAGCGAGCCGCCGGTGCCGAACACCAGCGGCAGCACGACCAGCGCGACCGCGGCGAGCAGCCAGACACCATAGACGCTCAAGGCGCTGCCGGGCTCCTGCTTGGCCGCAGCGATGGAGGGCGTGGAAGCGTTGCTCATGACTCGCGCGTCCCCAATAGGCCCATGGGGCGGAAGATCAGGACCAGCACCAGCAGCACATAAGGCAGGATCGGCGCGATCTGCGCGATCGTGACGTTCCAGATGTCCGTGAGCGGCGAGGGGCCGAGGCTCGGATCGAGCGGGCCGAACACGCTGGCGAGCGAGCCGTTCAAAGCAACTGCAAAGGTCTGGATCAAGCCGATCAGGAGCGAAGCGATGAAGGCGCCGGGCAGCGAGCCGAGGCCGCCGAACACGATGACGACGAACAGGATCGGGCCGAGCAGCGCGGCCATGTCGGACTGCGTCACCAGCGAGGGACCGGCGATGACGCCGGCGAGACCCGCAAGGGCGCTGCCGACGCCGAACACCAGCATGAACACGCGTCCGACATTGTGGCCGAGATGGCCGACCATGCTCGGATGGGTCAGCGCGGCCTGCACGATCAGGCCGACGCGCGTCTTCTTCAAGGTGACCAGCAGCGCGATGAAGATCACGACCGAGATCACCAGCATGAAGATCTTGTAGGCGGGGTAATTGGTGGAGAACACGGTGAAGGCCGGGAAGTCGAGCGCCGCCGGGACGCGGTAGTCGACCGGGCTCTTGCCCCAGATCATCGAGACGATCTCTTCGATCGCGAAGGCTAAACCAAAGGTCAGCAGCAGTTCGGCGACATGGCCGTGCTTGTGGGTGTTGCGCAGACCGTAGCGCTCGACCGCCATGCCGACCGCGCCGACTAGCAGCGGCGCCAGCACCAGGGCCGGCCAGAATCCGATCCAGCGGGTGAGCTGAAAGCCGAAGAACGCGCCGAGCATGTAGAAGCTGGCATGCGCGAAGTTCAGCACGCCCATCATGCTGAAGATGACGGTGAGCCCGCTGGACAACAGGAACAGCAGCATGCCGAACAGGACGCCGTTGAGCGTCGAGATGACGATCAGCTCAGCCACGGCGCACTCGCTTGAGACTGGAACGGTTCACGTGATCAAAGACCTGTCGAAGGAAAGGAGCTTACCTGTCATTCCGGGGCGGTCCGCAGGACCGAACCCGGAATCTCGAGATTCCGGGTTCGGTCCTGCGGACCGCCCCGGAATGACGGGAGAGAGCGGCCGATCAGGGCCGCTTCATGTTGCAGGTGGTCGGAAGCATCGTCTGCGCGGTGTCGATCTTGGACACGATGCGCCAGCCCCAGCCGGTGTTTTCCTCGTCGAACGGCTCCTTGGTCTTGTCGGCCAGCGCGCCGAACGAGGAGATGTAGATCGGCTGGAAGAACTGGTGGTCGTCCTTGCGGATGAAGCCCTCGCCGCCGTCGAACACTTCGAACTTCATGCCTTCGAGTGCGGCCGCGACCTTCACCGGATCGATCGAATTGGCCTTCTCGGCGGCCGCCTTGAACATCCGCATCTCGTTGACCGCGCGCGGATACCAGACGGAAATGCCGGTCTTGGCGCGGAAGTCCTTCTCGAAATCCATCGCCGCCTTGTTGCCGGAGTTCGGGACGCCTTCGCTGATCTGGAACACCTGGCCCTCGAGGCCGGCCTGCTTGACTGCGGTCGGTCCGCCGGCGCCGCCGGCATAATAGGTGTACCAGTTGACCTTGAGGCCGGCGTCAGCCGCCGCCTTCAGCAGCAGCGCGAAGTCCTGGCCCCAGTTGCCGGTCACGACGGTGTCGGCGCCGGACGCCTTGATCTTGGCGATGTAGGGCGAGAAGTCGGTGACTTTGAGCATCGGGTGCAGTTCGTCGCCGACGACCTGGATATCCGGCCGCTTTTCGCCCAGCATCTTGCGCGCCGTGGTGCGCACCGACTGGCCGAACGAATAGTCCATGTTGATCAGGTAGACCTTCTTGATGGACGGCTGGCCCTTCATGTAGTTGGTCAGCGCTTCCATCTTGATGTCCGAGTTCGCATCCCAGCGGAAGTGCCAGTAGCTGCACTTCTCGTTGGTCATCGCCGGATCGACCGCGGCGTAGTTGAAGTAGAGCACTTCCTTGCCGGGGTTGCGCGAATTGTGCTTGGTGACGAAGTCTTCCAGCGCCGCGCCGACCGACGAGCCGTTGCCCTGGGTGATGTAGTGGACGCCGGCGTCGACCGCCTTCTGCGCCTGCACCAGGCTTTCCTGCGGATTGGTCTTGTTGTCGAGTGGGACGATCTCGATCTTGTGGCCGAGGATGCCGCCCTTGGCGTTCAACTCGTCGGCGAGATACTGAAACGTCTTCAGGCCGCCTTCGCCAACGCTGGCGCCGCCGCCGGAGAGCGGATCGATATAGCCGATCTTGATGGATTCCTGCGCGGACGCCGCGCCTCCCAACACCGTCAGCGCTGCCGCGGCGGCAACGATCAGCCTATGCATCCTGCGTTCTCCCTTGCTCGTGTTTCTTGATCTTTAGCGATCGAGGCCGTCTCATAACCCCAATCGCCGAGCCTTCGCAACTTTCGCTTTGAATACTGCGTCAAGTTTTAGCAGAAGGTATTATGATGTTATAGGCCATATGTCGCCGGAATCGGGCGCAGTTTTGAATTACAGGTAAACTTTTGGATGGGGCTCACGCTTATTCTCGGTTCCGAACCGGCGTCGTCCGTCTCCAAAACCTCCCCTTGAAAAGGGGAGGTCGCTTCGCTCGTTAGAGCGAAGCGGGTGGGGATCGGCTGTCTCCACTTGGAGCGTCGCCTGCGGCTGACCCCCATCCCGACCTTCCCCCTTTCAGGCAGGGGTGTCCGGGGAATGATTCACTGTGTCGCGGTGCATGCTCGGCAGGACCGAGGCAAATCGGTCTTTTCTG
>NZ_JAUMTJ010000071.1:0-45342 GCF_032654765.1 Bradyrhizobium sp. 33ap4
CCAGCCGTCGGAAATCAACCATCTCACCTGACCAGATGGAGCTCCACTATGCCTGAATTTCCCCGGACACCCCTGCCTGAAAGGGGGAAGGTCGGGATGGGGGTCAGCCGCAGGCGACGCAGCTCATGGAGAGAGCTGATCCCCACCCGCTTTGCTCTGGCGAGCAAAGCGACTTCCCCTTTTCAAGGGGAGGTTAGGGCGCAGCCGGATTTCGCTTCATCCGGGCTACCCGCACCTACCTCACCGGCCACTCCTCGGCTGTAATCGTCGCCGCATCGGCGCCGACGATTTCCGACAGCGAGTCGCGGCCGGTGCGCAGCAGGGTCGAGGACAGATCGCGCTTGATGTCGTCGACGAGGCCAAGGCCCTTGTAGACCAGCGAGGAATAGAGCTGGATCAGGCTGGCCCCGGCACGAATCTTGGTCAGTGCGGCGCCGCCGCTATCGATGCCGCCGACGCCGATCAGCGGAAACGCGCCTTCGACACGGACATAGGTCTCGGCCACCATCCGCGTCGACAGCCGGAACAGCGGACGGCCCGACAGGCCGCCCTGCTCCTTGGCGCGATTCTCCTCGCGCAAGGTCGAGGGCCGCGCCAGCGTGGTGTTGGCGACGATCATGCCGTCGACGCGGCGCGAGCGGGCGATGTGCACGACGTCGTCGAGCTCGGCGAGGCTGAGGTCGGGCGCGATCTTGAGCAGGACCGGCGAATCGCCGGCGTTCTTGCGCACGCGCTCGCGGGTATCGATGACCCGCGCCAGCAGATCGTCGAGCGCCGCCGATTGCTGCAGATTGCGCAGGCCGGGCGTGTTCGGCGAGGAGACGTTGACGGTGAAATAGCTCGCGACCGGCGCAAACGTCTCGATCAGCTTCACATAATCGGCTGCGCGGTCGGGCGAATCCTTGTTGGCCCCGACATTGACCCCGACGATGCCGCCGGCGCTGGCGCGCGCGGCGAGCCGCCGCAGCACGGCCTCCGCACCGTCATTGTTGAAGCCCATGCGGTTGATGACGGCCTCGTCGCGCTCCAGGCGAAACAGCCGCGGCCGCGGGTTGCCGCCTTGCGGCTTCGGCGTCACCGAGCCGATCTCGACAAAGCCGAAGCCGAGCCGCAGCAGCGCGTCGGGCACCTCCGCGCTCTTGTCGAAGCCCGCCGCCATGCCGATCGGATTTGGAAAGTTGAGTCCGAAGGCGCGCACCGCGAGCTTGGGATCATCCGGCCGCTGCCGGATCGGCGGCAGCAGCTTCAGGCCCTGGATCGCCATGCGATGGGCATCCTCGGGATCGAACCAACGCAGCAGCGGCAGCGAAAAGGCGTCGAAGGCACGGATCACGGCTTGAGCTCCGGAACGTCGTGGCCACCGTCGGAGCGCGCGCGCAGGTCGAGGATCTCGGTGACGGCGCCGAGGTCGAGCTCGCCATAGAGATGCGGGAACAGCTCGTCATTGCGCGACCGCTCCCAGCGCAGGGCATCGCCCAGCGCATCGGCATCGACCGCGACCAGGAACAGGCCGGTTTGCCCGTGGTAGTGCTTGCGCGCGGTCTCGGCCACCTGTGAGGCGGTGGAAAAATGGATGAAGCCGTCGCGTTTGTCGTCGGCACTGCCCCGGTATACGCCCTGCCGCTCGGCCTCGCGCCAGGCCGAAGCGAGGGTGATTTTGTAGATCATCGGCACGGGCCGGCCTTCCCTTTTGTCCTTGAGTCCCTTGGGGTTTTATCCGGATTTGAGGGGAAATGCCCCAGACGCCATCTGGCGAGCGAGGGACCGTATCGGCGGCGGCGGCGCAACTCAAGCGGTGCCGGGGCACATCGGCCGACAGATTTGCGAAAACGCCAAGTTTCAGGCAATAATTCCTACCATCCGGGATACCCTCGATGGCCAAACAGCCCAAAGCCACCCGACCGCTGACCCACGCGCAGGTCTGGGCCGCGCTCGACCGGCTCGCCGAACGCGCCGGGCTGTCGCCGTCGGGCCTTGCCAAGCAGTCCGGCCTCGACCCCACCACCTTCAACAAATCCAAGCGCGTGACCGGCGACGGGCGCGAGCGCTGGCCCTCGACCGAATCGCTCTCCAAGGCGCTGGCCGCGAGCAATGCCAGCATGGAGACCTTCGTGCAGTTGCTCGGCGATGGCGCGCGCGGCGGACAGTCGGTGCCGCTGATCGGCTTCGCGCAGGCCGGAGCCGGCGGCTATTTCGACGACAGCGGCTTTCCCGCCGGCAAGGGCTGGGATGAAGTGGCGCTACCGGCGACGTCAGACGAACACGCCTATGCGCTGGAGATCGAGGGCGACTCGATGAAGCCGGCCTATCGCGAAGGTGACATCATCGTGGTGTCACCCGCGACCGCGATCCGCCGCGGCGACCGCGTGGTGGTGCGCACGACCGGCGGCGAGGTGATGGTGAAAGAATTGAGACGCCGCACCGCCAAGATGCTCGAACTCGCATCACTCAATCCGGAGCACCCCGACCGCATGCTCGATGCCGAGGAAGTCGCGTGGATCGCACGCGTGGTGTGGGCGAGCCAGTGATTGGGCAGGTAAACGCCGACGTCGTCCCGGGCAAGCGAAGCGCGACCCGGGACCCATAACCACCACTCATTGTGCTTGAGCGAGCTGGGGCCACAGCTGGCTTCGACAACATGACCCTGTGGTTATGGGTCCCGGCTTTCGCCGGGACGACGGCGGAGGTTGCGGCGCGCTCCCTGCCAGCCTTACGTCGCGTAGTCCGGTTCCTTGCGATCCAGCATCCGCTTCAGCGCATCGAAATGCCGCTGCGCCGGGGACGGGCCGTTGTAGAGATGGTCGTCGCGGAAATCGCGCTTGGTCTTCTCCACCACATGCTGCGGCAATTGCTTGAGCGGCTGCTGGGTCCACATCGCGTAGATCTGCACCTGTGCCGCGCGCTCGATGTAATAGAGCCGGTCATAGGCATCGGCGACCGTCTCGCCGACGGTCGAGATGCCGTGATTGGCCATGAACAGGATGGTCTTGTTGCCGATCACCCTGGCGAGCCGCGCGCCTTCCTCTGGATCAAGCGCGGGGCCGGTGTAGAGATCGTCATAGGCAATCGCCTCCGACAGCCCGACCTCGGTCTGGCCGATCTCCTTGATCCGCGGATCCTCGAGCCGCGTCAGCGCGCTCGCATAGGGCATGTGGGTGTGGAACACCGCCTTGGCCTGCGGCAGCGCCTTGTGGACCGGCGCATGGATGCAATAGCAGGAGCGCTCGACCTCACCCTCGCCGCGCTTCACCTCGGCATCGTCGATGCCGACCTCCATGAAGGAGGATGCTGTCACCTCCGACCAGTGCATGCCGAACGGGATCTGGTAGTAGCGGTCGGTGCGGCCGGGCACCACCAAGGTGAGGTGGTTGAAGATACCTTCCGAAAAGCCGTGGATGTAGGCGAGCCGATGCGCCGCCGCGAGATCGACCCGCGCCTGCCATTCCTCGGCGCTCGAACTGTCCTGCAGCGATGTCGGCGAAACCCTGAACTGCATGCGCATGCTCCCATCTGTGCCGGCCTCTCGGCGGAGGCCGTGCTGATTTTATGGATACAAGTGTAGCGCAATCCGGCGCCAGGCTCCGGTGAAATTGCCGATGGCCTGCTATCCGAATTTTGCGGGCTCGGCGTCATTATGTGATGATGCGCTGCGAAGACCGCGGATCGGCGGCTTCGTTGGCTGCGGCGGAAAGCCACATGAGCGGCCTGCACTTTCCAACCCAACGTAACACACTCCGCAAAGCCCAGAGTTACGCAATGACAGGACCATCCGACCGCAAGACCATCGCCATCGTCGGCCTCGGCAGCATCGGCGGCATCATCGCCGGCCTGCTGCGCGCGGTCGACAAGCATGACGTGATCGCCTGTGTCCGGCGGCCGCTCGATCGGCTCACGGTCGAGCGGGCGGAGGGCACGGTGGAAGTGCCGCTGCGCGCCCTCACCGATCCGGCAGCGGCTACGCCGGTCGACTGGGTGTTGTTGTCGACCAAGGCGCAGGACACGGAATCGAGCGCGCCCTGGCTGCAAAGGCTGTGCGGGCCGCGGACGCGCGTCGCGGTGCTGCAGAACGGCATCGGCCACGCGGAGCGGCTGGCGCCATTGGTCGGCGCCGCCACGGTCGTGCCGACCATCGTCTATTACAACGGCGAGCGGCTGGCGCCGGATCGCGTCCGTTTCCGCCGCGCCGGCGAGCATGAATTCGCGGTTGCCGATGACACAGACGGACGCGCGTTCGAAGTGCTGCTGGATGGCACGGCGATGCGCGTGCGGCGCTCCGCCGATTTCACCACGCTGGCGTGGCGCAAGCTTCTGCTCAATGCGGTCGCCAATCCGATCACCGCGCTCACCTTGCAGCGGCAGGCGGTGTTCCGCCGCGCGGACGTCAAGGCGTTGTGCCGCGCCATCCTCGAGGAGGCCGCGAATGTCGGCCGCGCCGACGGCGCCCAGCTCGCGCCCGACGAGGCCGAGCTGATGCTGGCGACGTTGTTGACCTATCCGCCAGACGCCGGCACCTCGATGTATTTCGATCGTGTCGCGGGACGCCCGTTCGAAGCCGACGCTCTCACCGGCGCGATCGTCGCGGCCGGCGAACGGCACGGCGTGCCGACGCCGCTCAACGGCCTGCTGCTGACGCTGTTGCGCGCCACCAGCGACGGCCTGCGCGACGCGGCGCAGGCCGAGCGGCGATGAGCGGCGCGATCCCTACGACGACCGCGCCAGCGCGCCGTCGATCATGTTGACCGCGTTCTGCACGCCGTAGACCGCGACGAAGGAGCCGAAGCGCGGGCCCTTCTCCTGGCCGAGCAGCACCTGGTAGAGCATGTTGAACCAGTCGAGCGAGACGCCCGGACGGCCGTCCTTGCCCTTCTTGACCATGTCGAGGAACGGCTCGCGGCGGCCGATCTCATAGACCACGTTCTGGATGTCTTCCGCGCTCGCGTTCGCCGGCATGTTGGCGAGCGCATCGCGCAGATCCTGCAGCGCGGCGCGCTCTCCCTCGGTCGGCTCGCGGAACTGCTTGGTCGGCGCCACGAAGTCGCGATAGTAGTTGATGGCGTAGCCGACCATCGCATCGAGCTTCGGATGGGTCTGCGGCGTCACGCCCGGCCGGTAGCGGCCGATGAAGCCCCACAGTGTCTCGGCATTCTCCGCGTTCGACGACGACACCAGCGTCAGCAGCAGCTGGAAGGTGACGGGCATGTCGGCCTGCGGCGGCTTGCCGGAATGGATGTGCCAGACCGGATTCTGCAGCTGCTGCCGCGCTTCCTGCCGCGTGAAGCCGTCGAGGAATTGCTGGTAGTCGTCGACATTGCGCGGAATGACGTCGAAATAGAGCCGCTTCGCCGCCTTGGGTTCGCGATACATGAACAGCGACAGCGATTCCGGCGAGGCATAGCGCAGCCACTCGTCGATCGTCAGGCCGTTGCCCTTCGACTTCGAGATCTTCTGGCCCTTCTCGTCGAGGAACAGTTCGTAGTTGAAACCTTCCGGCGGCGTGCCGCCGAGCGCCGAGCAGATCTTGCCCGACAGCTTCACCGAGTCGATCAGGTCCTTGCCGGCCATTTCATAGTCGACACCGAGCGCGTACCAGCGCATCGCCCAGTCCGGCTTCCATTGCAGCTTGCAGCGGCCGCCGGTGACAGGAACCGTGACGGTCTCCTTGCTATCGGGGTCTTCATACGAGATCGTGCCGGCCTTGGCGTCATGCGCCGTCACCGGCACGTAGAGCACAAGGCCGGTGCGCGGACAGATCGGCAGGAACGGCGAGTAGCTCGCCGCGCGCTCCTCACGCAGCGACGGCAGCATGATCGCCATCACCTTCTCGATCCGCTCCAGCATGCGCAGCAGCGCGGCATCGAAGCGGCCGGAGGTGTAGTACTCGGTCGAACTCGCGAACTCGTAGTCGAAGCCGAACTGGTCGAGAAAGGCGCGCAGCCGCGCATTGTTGTGCTGGCCAAAGCTCGGATGGGTGCCGAACGGATCGGGCACCTTGGTCAGCGGCTTGCCGAGATGCCGCTCCAGCAGCTCCTTGTTCGGCACGTTGTCCGGCACCTTGCGCAGGCCGTCCATGTCGTCGGAGAAGGCGAGCAGGCGCGTCTTGATCTTGTCCTCGGTGAGCACGCGGAAGGCGTGGCGCACCATCGTGGTGCGCGCGACTTCGCCGAACGTGCCGATATGCGGCAGGCCCGACGGGCCGTAGCCGGTCTCGAACAGCACCTCGTCCTTGGGATTTTTCTTCAGCCGCGCCACAATCGCTTTCGCCTGCTCGAACGGCCAGGCGTTGGATTGTTCGGCGAGCGCCCGCAGGTCGCTCGGGCTGGCAGAAGGATCAATCACGGACATTCCTCAGGTTCTCTCCAAAAAGGCCGCGAAAACTAACGCTTTCGCGGCAAAATGCAAAACGACGGGACGTTTGTCGTCATTCCGGGGCGATGCGCAGCATCGGACCCGGAATCTCGAGATTCCCCGGGGTGCAATTGCACCCCTGAGGTCTGGTCCTACGGACCATCCCGGAATGACGAACTCAGAACGGGCTGACCGAGAAATAGCGCAGCCACAGATCGGTGAAGCGGCCTTTTTCCCAGATCCGGAACAGCGCCCAGTTCAGCGACTGCCGGAGCAGGTCGTTGCCCTTGCGGACGGCGATGCCGACGCCCTCGCCGAAATAGCGGCTCTCGACAAAGGGGCCGCCGGCAAAGGCGCAGCATTCGGCGGAATCGGTGCCGTTGATCCAGAACGCGAGCGAGATCGCATCGCCGAAGATGAAGTCAACCTCGCCGCGGCGCAGCGCCGCGCGCAGCGCGTCGTTATCCGGATAGGAATGGATCTCGGCGTCGGTGAACATCGCCTTGAGGTAGGCCTCGTGCGAGGTCCCGGCGATGACGCCGACCTTCTTGCCCTCGAGATATTCCGGGCGGATTTCCGGCATCGCGTTGTCACGGCGCGACACGAAGCGGGCCGGCGCGCGGTAATAGGGATCGGTGAAATCGACCTTGGCGCGCAGCTGCGGCGTCACGGCCATCGACGCGATGATGGCGTCGCCCCGGTTGGTCGCCAGGGCATCGATCAGGGTCTCGAAGCGGCGCATCTGGATGGTGCAGGTGACCTTGATCTCGTCGCAGAGCGCGCGCGCCAGGTCGACGTTGAAACCGGCCGGATTGCCGTCGGGACCGGTGAAATTGAACGGCGGATAGTCGGTCTCGGTCAGAAAGCGGATCACGGTGAGGCGCGACAGGTCCGGGCGGTCCGGCCGGCGCCGCGGGTCCCAGAAACCCGGCACCGCCTGCGGCGCGGCCTCGGTAGCTTTGGAGGGCATGGTCGGGGCCGGCGGGGCGGCAGCGGCCGGTGGTGTTGCGGGCGCCGTTTGCGCAGGGGCCGCCTTGGTGGGCGGAGCCGGAGCAGGAGCCGTCTTGGCTGCCGGCGCCTGTGCGGGGGGTGTCTGTGCAATTGCAGGGTACGCCAAGGCCAGCAAGGCAGCCGCGATCATGCCCGCGGCCAGGCGAAGCTGGCGCGAACGGACGGCAAAGGGCTGGACAGGCGGATTTGGCATAACCGGCAATTTCAGGAAATTGAACGGCTTATAGCCGAATCGGCGCCTGAAGCGAGCGCCGATTGGGTTAATTCTGAACCGGAAATGGCGATCAGAGGTACCGTTTGAGATCGGCCGCCGCTTCTTCCGGCGTCCGTTTCAGATTGAACGGCGCGACGAAATGACCGTCGCGGTCCATCAGATAGATCAGCGCGGTGTGGTCCATCGTGTAGTCGCCATCCTTCAGCGGCACTTTCTTGGCGTAGACACGATAGCTCGACAGGACCTTGGTGATCGCGGCGGGATCGCCGGTCAGGCCCTTGAGGTGCGGATCGAAGCTCGACAGGTAATCCTTCATCGCGGTGGCGGTGTCGCGTTCCGGATCGACCGAGACGAAATAGGCATTCACGCGATCGGCGTCCTTGCCCATCGCCTTCAGGACCTCCGAGATCTCGAACAGCGAGGTCGGGCAGATGTCCGGGCAATGGGTGAATCCGAAGAAAATCAGGGTCGGCTTGCCCTGGAGGTTCTTGTCGGTAACGGTCTGGCCGGACTGGTCGGTGAGCTGGAACGCCCCGCCGATCGCGGCCGGCGCGGCAACGGTGCGCAAGCCGCCGATCGCCCACAGCATGAGGAACAGGCCGACCGCCAGACTGCCCGCGAAGGCAGCGAAGATCACCAATGGGCGCGTGGTCCGGGGCATGATGCGAGGGCGTCCTTGTCAGAAGCAGGCGGAGATGCCGGCCGTGATCATTTCGAAAAACACCGCGGTCCCGTAGTGGAACCAGAGCGCGGCAGCGGCAAGCAGGGCCAATCCGCCGATGCCGGCCGCACCCCACAGGATCGCAGACGCCACCCGGGTCTGTGGAGCCGTTACGAGCTCGGATCGGGTGGAGATCGGCTGAACCATGAGGCTGAGATAAGCCGGGTTCCGGCAGGCAGCAAGCGCAATGGCGGTCGCAGGCCGTCAAATGATGGCGAGCTAATCCGGTGCCGGCGCGTTCATGCCCCGGCGTCTGCCGAGGCCAATGGCCGACGAGGGTCAAGCAGAGAAGCAGCCGGAGCTTAGTGCGCGGGCTTCGGCGCCGAGGCCTGGGCGTTGAGGTAGCACGGCTTGTACAGCGCCTGCAGTTGCTTGCCGCGCAGGAAGATCATGCGCCGGGTCAGGCCACCACGCCCCGAAATCCATCTGCGTACCGCCGGCGGATACATCAGGTACAGCATATGGGTGGCTTCGGGATTAGGGACCGGACGGCCGTTATCGCCGTAATCCCAGGCTGCGTGGAAGCCGAGGCTGGCGTGCGAGGTCACACAAATCCGGTCGTGAGGAACCTTGCCGAGCACGATGGTGCAGGCCGAGGCACACAGCCCGTCGATGATGACCGTCTCGCCCGAAGTCCGCAGGTCCTGATACCTGTCGACATAGACGCCGATCTTGCCGCCGCGATCGTCGGCGATCCTGACTACAGCTTGAGACACCCCCATTCCCGCCAGCAGGAGAACCGCAGCGAGCAACCCCGTCATCAACTTCATTTTGGCCAGCCCCAGTCGAAACCGAATCTGTTTGGTCTGTGATGCAAGACAATCGTGAGCGTGTTGCGCGCGCGGATTTTTGTCCAGACGAGTGAAGCCGGTCAAAACAAATTCAAATTGGGTGTTGCGCGCACGCTGCAGTGAAAGTGGGGAAAGGTCCCAAACTGGAACAGCGCGGCGCACGTGCTTGGTGCTCCGCCGCCACAGGCAAGGTCCATTTGGCGTTGACCGCACGCAATGAGGCGGTCTTGAATCTCGGCGGGACGGGGGACCTGAACATGGCTGACGATGCAGATGTGATCGTGATTGGCGCGGGGCTTGCCGGTCTCGTGGCCGCAACCGAGATCGCCGACGCAGGCAAGCGCGTGATCGTGCTCGACCAGGAAGGGGAACAAAGCATCGGCGGCCAGGCCTTCTGGTCGTTTGGCGGCCTGTTCCTGGTCGATTCGCCGGAGCAGCGCCGGCTCGGCATCAAGGATTCGGTCGAGCTCGCATTACAGGACTGGATGGGCACCGCCGGTTTCGATCGCGAAGAGGATTACTGGCCGCGCAAATGGGCCGAGGCCTATGTCGCATTCGCTGCGGGCGAGAAGCGCGACTGGCTGCGTGCCATGGGCCATCGCATCTTCCCGGTGGTCGGCTGGGCCGAGCGCGGCGGTTACGACGCGATGGGCCATGGCAATTCGGTGCCGCGCTTCCACGTCACCTGGGGCACCGGACCCGGCATCGTCGAGCCGTTCGAACGCCGCGCGCGCGAAGCCGCGAAAAGCGGACGGCTGGTATTCAAGTTCCGCCACCGCGTCGATGCGCTCAGTGTCACCAACGGTGTGGTCGACGGCGTCAGCGGCGCGATCCTGGAACCGAGCTCGGTCGAGCGCGGCAAGAGTTCCTCGCGCAACGCCGTCGGCGATTTTTCCTTCCGTGCGCCTGCGGTAATCGTCGCGTCCGGCGGCATCGGCGGCAATCATGATCTGGTGCGGCAGAACTGGCCGAAGCGGCTTGGCGAGCCGCCCAAATTCATGATCTCCGGCGTGCCCGAACATGTCGACGGCCGCATGATCGGCATCACCGAGGCGGCGGGCGGCCGGCTGATCAACCGCGACCGCATGTGGCACTATGTCGAGGGCATCCGGAACTGGAACCCGATCTGGCCGCGTCACGGCATCCGGATCCTGCCGGGTCCGTCGTCGCTGTGGTTCGACGCGACGGGCACGCGGCTGCCGGCACCGCTGTTCCCGGGCTCCGACACGCTCGGGCAACTGCACTACATCATGGGCACCGGCTACGATTATTCGTGGTTCATCCTGACCCAGAGCATCATCAAGAAGGAGTTCGCGCTGTCGGGCTCGGAGCAGAACCCGGACCTTACCGGCAAGAGCTGGCGCATGACGATCAAGCGCGCCACCAACAAGGGCGCGCCGGGGCCGGTGGAGGCGTTCAAGCAGCACGGCGCCGACTTCATCGTGCGCGACAATCTCGCCGATCTGGTCGGCGCCATGAACAAGCTCGCCGGCAACGACCTGTTGCAGCTCGACGCCATCAAAAACCAGATCGAGGCGCGCGATCGCGAGATCACCAACCCCTACGTCAAGGATGCGCAGGTGATGAACCTGCACAATGCGCGGCGCTATATCGGCGACAAATTGATCCGCACCGCGAAGCCGCACCGGATCCTCGATCCCGAGCACGGCCCGCTGATCGCGGTGAAGCTCAACATCCTCACCCGCAAGACGCTCGGCGGGTTCGAGACTGATCTCGAGTCGCGCGTGTTCAGCAACGATCACCAGATCATCCGCGGCCTCTACGCGGCTGGCGAAGCCGCCGGCTTCGGCGGCGGCGGCGTGCACGGCTATCGCTCGCTGGAAGGCACGTTCCTCGGCGGTTGCCTGTTCTCGGGCCGCAACGCGGGACGTGCGGCGGCGAAGGCGGTGAACTGAGGCGTGCTACTCCGAGATTCAGTCGTTGGCCCGCCGGCGTGAACCGGCGGGCTTTTCAGCGGAAGTTCCCCGAGCCGTGTTGCGATCAGGCCGTCTTGGTGAAAAGCGTCAGGATGCCGTTGGTGAGATTGACCGCGACAACTTGTGCCGAGCTGAGGCCCTTCGCCTTCAGCGCGGATACCGCTTCTTCAGACGCGTCGATGGAACCGCGAAGGTTCCGCAGGTCGTCTTCGCTTGCCTTTGCGACGACAGCCTCGACCTTCGACCGGGCGTCGGGCTTGAGTTCCTTGATGTCCACGACCTGGATGCTCCGGATGGCGGTGGGCTGATCAGATTGAGCCTGCGGCATCGCCTTCGGTTGCGTTCCCTGCACCTGCGCCCAGGCAGGTGTTCCAAGCGAGAGCGCCGCAACGATGACGGATGCCGTAGAGATACGGATGTGCATGAGCATTCCTTGTGTTGATTGCCCCCAACATCCGGCGAGAACGCACTCTTCTCGCTTAAGGTTCCGGCCGGAAATCCGTTCGTCGCAGGGGCGCTGCCAAAATATCGAAAACAACCCCATGCAAAGTAGCCGGCGGTAGCCAGCGTTCGACCAGACAACTTGACACGTCCGGCAACTCAGGGGTATTATTCTAATATTCCGAAATTACGCATTCTTGCTCTAGTCCGCCTCCGCGCTGAGGAAGCGGACGCCGAACGTATCGGCGTTGGCTTCGCCCCAATCGTAGAGTGCCTGCAGCATCGGCTTCAGCATCTCGCCGCGCTTGGTCAGGCAATAGCGCGAGGAGCCGCCGCCGCGCTCCTGCCTGACGAAGCCTGAATTGCAGAGATCGCGCAGGCGCTCGGTCAACACCTTGTCGCTGAGCTGCGGGATGTCGTGGCGCAATTCGCCGTAGCGCATCGGCCGGACCTTCAGCCGGCTCAGGATCACGGTCTTCCATTTGCCGCTGAGCTGATCGATCGAGAACTCGACCAGGCAACCATATTTGCGCTTGGTCTTGCGGATCATTGCAACTCTCCCGCGGCACTTTCCATCTGGTTCGTTGAGAGCCGCCATTGATCCATCTAAGCACGCATTGCACGGGTTGGGCGAGTTCAGGGATCATTGCAAGGCATGACGGACGACAATTCCGCCCAAGGTCCAAGCGACAAGCAACAGCCGCGCAAACGCATCGTCGTCAGACGCAACGGGCCCTACGAACCGGAGCCCGGCATTCCGATCGTCGATCATCTCGGCGTGCCGATCGCAGCCGAGGCGCCAATGCGGCTGTGCCGCTGCGGACAATCGCAGACCAGGCCGTTCTGCGACGACAGCCACGTCGCGCGCGGCTTCACCGACGCGAGGGATCCGCGGCGCGCGCCGGACAGGCTCGAGGTCTATGCCGGGCAGCAGGCGTTCGTGTTCGACAATCGCGGCACCTGCGCGCATTCCGGCTTCTGCACCGACCGTCTCACCTCCGTGTTTCGTCTCGGCGAGCAGCCTTTCATCGCACCCAGCGGGGCGCGGTTTGACGACCTCCTCAACGCGGTGCGCAGATGCCCCTCGGGCGCGCTTGGCATCGGTATCGGCCCCAAGCGTGACGCCAGCCTGTCCGACGTCAGCAGGCCGCCGCAGATCGAAGTGTCGAAAGACGGGCCCTATCGCGTCACCGGCGATGTCGAACTGGTCGATGAGGATGGCGCGCCGATCACACAGAACGCGGGCGCGTCGCAAGAGCATGTCAGCCTGTGCCGCTGCGGCGCGTCGCTGAACAAGCCGTTTTGCAGCGGCATGCATTGGAACGTCGCGTTTCGCGATCCCGATCCCGATCCGATGCGCGAGCCGACGCTGTTCGAATGGGCCGGCGGCTATCCGGCGCTGCTCGACATGACGCGCATCTTCTACAGTCGTTACGTGCCGGAAGATCCGCTGCTCGGTCCGCTGTTCGCCGAGATGTCGCCGGACCATCCGGAGCGGGTGGCGGCGTGGCTCAGCGAGGTGTTCGGCGGCCCGCGCTTCTACACCGAGCGCTATGGCGGCTATCGGCGGATGGTGTCGCAGCACATCGGCAAGGAGATCCGGCCGGAGCAGCGCACATTGTGGGCGACCTACATGGTGCAGAGCGCCGACGATGCGGGCTTACCGAGCGATCCGGAATTCCGCGCCGCCTTCGTCGCCTATATCGAATGGGGCTCGCGGATCGCGGTGGAGAATTCCGGCGCCGGCGCGGCACCGCCGCCGAACATGCCGGTGCCGCGCTGGTGGTGGGTCTGCAACGCGACGCCGGCCGCACGGCCGTCCACAACCGCGAGCGATACGCAGGCCGCAAACGACATCAGCGTGGCACTCCCCGGCCCCGGCGAGGCCGTGCAATTCGAACAACACATCCGACCGCTGTTCCGGCCGATGGACCGCAGTTCGATGCTGTTCGGCTTCGATCTCTGGAACGAGGCGGATGTCGCCAGGCATTGCCGGCAGATACTGGCCCGCCTTGAGGCCGGCACCATGCCGTGCGACGGCGCATGGCCGGCCGAGCGAGTGGCACTGTTCGCGCGCTGGGCGAATGGGCAGAATCCGCCGACCTGATTGCGCCGAGCCGATCTCGGAGCAATTTCGAGCGATTTCGGTGAACGGCGCTGCAAATTGTGCAGTGGCGGCGCTCGCTCTGGCAGGTTAGACAGTGCCCGCCATTCAGTGGAGACCCAAATGAGCATTCAGCGTTTCGAAACCGGCCCGCGCATGAGCCAGGCCGTCGTGCACGGCAACACCGTCTATCTCGCCGGCGTCGTCGCCGGCAAAGCCGCGGGCGGCAGCGTCACCGACCAGACCAAGGACATCCTGTCGATCATCGACGGCCACCTCGCCAAGGCCGGCACCGACAAGTCGAAGCTGCTCAGCGCGACGATCTACATCACCGACATGAAGACGTTCCCGGAAATGAACGCGGTGTGGGACGGCTGGGTCTCGCAGGGCAACACCCCGGCCCGCGCCACCGTCGAGGCCAAGCTGGCGGCGCCGCAGTACAATGTCGAGATCATGGTTGTCGCGGCGAAATAGACGCGACGCACGTCATCCAAAGGATACCGGATGCCCCGGATTGCAAAGCGCAATTCGGGGCATTTTCATCTAGCACTCACGCGCTGATCCGCGCTCGCTCGCCCGCAGCCTCACCGAGATCGGACTGAAGCCAGCGGGCAATCCGGCGCCATGAACCGGCGAGAGCCTTGCAGCCCATGAACAGTCCGAGGTGACCACACGGCTCGGTATGGCATTGCAGCCACGCGGGCGGCGTGGCCAAGAGCGGCGCTGTCGCAAATGCCTGGTCGGGCGGAACAACGATGTCGTTCTCTGCGGCGAGCAGGAAGACGGGCTGCTTCACGGCAGCGAGATCGACCTTGCAGCCAAGCGCAACGAAGTCTCCAGCCGCGATCCGGTTCTGGCGAAAGATCCAGTCGGTCACTTCGAGGTAGTAGGTGCCCGGCAGATCGAGCGTCTCGTCATTCCAGCGCGTGAAGCGATCGAGCAACGCCCGCGCATCCTCCGAATTGCGGTCGAGCCGCCTCTGCAGCGCCGCTTCCGCGTCACGCATGGTGAACGGGATGCTCCAGGCCTGCAGCATGTGCTTGCCGCTGATGATCCCATCCCCCTGACGGACCAGCGCCTCGAAGCCTTGCGGTGGAAGCGAGGCGACCATCCGGGAAAGCTCCGACGGTACCGAGACGTCGACCGGGCTGCCGGCAAGCACAAGCCGCCGTACCTTGCCGGGAAAGCGCGCCGCATAGAGCAACGACAGCCAGCCGCCCTGACAGAGACCTGCAAGGTCGACCGGCGGCCCGATCGTGTCGACGGCCACGTTGAGATCGGACAGAAAGGTGTCGATCGAGAAATATCGCATCTCCGGTGCCGCCGAGCGCCAATCCGTGAGATAGAGACGCGCAACGCCAGCCTTCTGGAACGCCTCCATCAGGCTGTGGCCGGGGGCAAGATCCGCAATCTGCGCGCGATGCAGCGCATAGGGCGCGCAGACCAGCAGCGGCCGGCCTTCGGCCGCTCTCGAGAAATCCAGCAGGCACATCGACGGCAGTTGAAGCGCGACCGAATGGGCTGTCGTCCAGGGCAGCGCCGCCGCTTCGCCCGGCGAATCCGTGGGCTCGGGCGGACGGTTAGGGTACCACTGCGAGTATATGTCCAGCGCCAATCGCGCGGCTTCAAACGGCCATAGCCAGGCGTCCTGCGCCCAGCCGGTGCTCGCACTTCGATCCGATCGATCCGTCTTTTCGGGCAAGCTCATTCACCGATTGATCGCTACCGGGATGGTCTGGCCAACGCGGGTCACCTTCACGCCGACAAATTCAGGTCGGATCAGTTTACGCCAAACCGGCTGGAGCGGCAGCCACGCCGGGATGTCACGATCTCGCGACCCCGGCGCCGCTTGCTGCCAAGCAGCAAACGTCCGTCGTTTCAGCGGACCAAAGCGCGATGAGATTGGGTTGAATCATCATCGCGCTTTAGCTCCTTGTTTGAGCATGATCTTTTCGGAAAACCGCTCCACACTTTTCCGGATCATGCTCTAGGCGGCGCGCGCCGTGCCCTTCTCCGCCTCGAGCTTGCGCGCGAACAGCCAGCGGAAATAGGTCAGCGGCGCATCGGCGCCGATCGCGAGCAGCTGATAGTCCGGATCGGCGTCGAACACGCGCTGCTGCGCCTCGATGATATCCTTGTCCTCGTTGAACCCTTCCTCGAGGCTGTGCCGCAGCGACAGCGCGATGTTCGGATTGTCGATGTCGAAATCGTGCAGATAATTCCAGAAGAAGTGTGTGGTCGAGCGCGTCTCCGGCGTCATGAACTGCGCGTTGCGATACGACCGCGTGCCCGGAACCTGGACGCCCTTCTCGACGCCCTGCCCCGCCGGCGCAAACGTGGTGTCGAGCGTGAAGATGCCGGGCACGATCATGCGGCCGATATTGCGGCGGTCGATCTTATCGGTTTTGTTCGAGATCACCTTCTTGTGGTAGGGCGGCGGCTCGGCGCCCATGTGCCAGCGCTCGACACGGAAACCGTCGTCCAGCTTCTCGATCGCGACCGGCTTGGTCTGGTAGGCGTATTCCTCGGAGCCGCCGAGCGTGTTGGTGTGCACGAAGGCGAGATGCGCGAAGTCGCTGAGGTTGTCGACAATCAGGAGCCAATTGGCCTTGTAGTGCATGTAACCCGGCAGGCCGCGCCATCTGGGATCCTCGAGCGGCGGATAGTCGAGGATCAGTTTCGGATCGGCCTTCTCCGGATCGCCGGTCCAGATGAAGATCAAATTGTAGCGCTCGACCACGGGATAGCTGCGCACGCCGAGCTTCGCGGGGATCGTGTCCTGGCCGGGAATCTGGATGCATTTGCCGTCGGCAGCGAACTTCATGCCGTGGTACATGCACCTGATGTCGTCGCCCTCGATGCGTCCCATCGAAAGCGGCGCGGCGCGATGACAGCAGCGGTCGTCCAGCGCGACGACTTTGCCGCTCGACCCGCGATAGAGCACGATCGGCCGTTCCAGGATGGTGCGCGCGACCATCTTGCCGTCGATCAGTTCGTGATTCCACGCCGCCACGTACCAGGTGTTGCGCAGGAAAATTCCGTCGTCAGCCATCTCACCCTCCCGATGCAAGATTTGGTTGCGACGAGGTTAGGTGATTGCGGTCACCGGGATAATCCGATTTGGCTGGACACACTGTACCGGTGGATGGACAATCGGCCATGGAGTGGCGCGACTGGGAGCTGTTTTGCGAGGTTGTCGAGCATGGCGGCTTCACAGCGGCTGCGCGCGTGCTCGGCCATCCCAAATCGAGTCTCAGTGCTGCGGTGCAGCGTCTCGAAGCCAATCTCGGGCTGCGGCTGATCGAGCGCACCACCCGGCACCTGCGGCTGACCGATTCCGGCGAGACCATCTATCGCAAGGTGCGCCCGCTGTTCGCGGCGCTGCACGACACCCACAGCGAGGCGCTGGCGATGTCCAGCGCGGTTGCGGGCACGCTGCGCATCAAGGCGCCTTATGAATTCGGCGCGCATCATGCGGGGCCGGTCGCCTGCGCGGTGATGGGCCGCTATCCGGAACTCGCGATCAGGATCGATGTCGAGCATGACATCGTTAGTCCGATCGCCGAGAACTACGACATCGTATTTGCGATGCTGGAGGCACCGCTGCCGTCGGCCGGCATCGTGATCCGCCGCGTCTTCACGCTCGAGCGCGGCCTGTTCGCGGCACCCGCGCTGCTGGAGAAATTCGGCGAGCCGCGCACGCTGGATGATCTGAGAAAGCTGCCGCTGCTCACCGGCCCCAGCGATCCGCCATGGGCGATCACCGTTCCCGGCGGCGCGGTCGAGCATCTCGCGGTCGATCGCGCGCGCCTGACCAGCTCGAATGCCCATGTCCGGCTGCAGGCCGCGCTCGCCGGCCATGGCGTGCTGCGGGTCACCGCCAGCTATACCCGCGCCGTCGTCGCGGCCGGCGAGTTGCGGCGGCTGCTGCCCGACCATGCCTGCGAGCCGCTCAACGTGCATGCGCTGTTGCCGGCGCGGCAATTTGTCCCGGCGAAGGTGCGCTGCTTCCTCGATGCGATGGAGGCGCATGCGCGCGGGGATCCGGAGGCCTATATCAGGCCGTAGCGGTCTTTTTGGCCGATGACCATTTTCCCGGGAACCTGCACGGCCGGTCGGCATCCAATGATATTATTCCGCCAACAGTGAGGGCGACCCGCCATGCGCCAGGCCCATGTAACGTCCCTGCCGCCGACCAGCTCGGGCGATGCCGAGCTGGTGCAACGCGCGCTCGCCCGCGACGAGGCCGCGATCCGCGCCATCATGCAGGCGAATAATCGCCGGCTGTTCCGGCTGGCGCGCGGCATCCTGCGCAACGACCACGAGGCCGAGGACGTGGTTCAGGACGCCTATGTGCGCGCCTTTACCCATCTCGACCAGTTCCGCGGCGACTCCAGCCTGTCGACCTGGCTGTCGCGGATCGCGATGAACGAGGCGCTCGGCCGCCTGCGCCGCAGGCACAGCAGCGTCGAATGGTCCGATCTGCCGAAAGGCGCTCCTGAAGCCCAGATCATCCAGTTCCCCCTGTCGTCAACGGACGATCCGGAAAAATCCATGGCCCAGCGTGAGATCCAGCGCGTCGTCGAGCACGCGATCGACGAGCTGCCCGAGGCGTTCCGCCTCGTCTTCATCACCCGCGTGATCGAGGGCATGAATGTCGAGGAGACCGCTGAGATCCTCGGCCTCAAGCCGGAAACCGTGAAGACCCGCCTGCACCGCGCCCGCACCATGCTGCGCGACAATGTCGAGCGGAAGATCGGCCCCGTCGTCATGGAGGCCTTTCCCTTCGCGGGCAAGCGCTGCGAGCGATTGACCGAGGCGGTTCTGAAACGGCTGCGCGCCACGGCCTGAATTTTTCGGGAACCTCTGCTCGCCCGCACCATCCAACTCCTGTGCAAGCAACGACGCGCCGCGCGCTACGCCCGGCTCAACAGGAGTTTCAAACCATGTTCGTTCGATTGGGTATCGCGGTCGCCGCGCTCAGCCTCCTCAACTGCGCTGCGCTGGCGCAGGGCGCAAAGCCGACCGATCCGCAGATCGCGCACATCGCCTATACGGCCTGTGTGATCGACATCAATGCCGCCAAGCAGGCGGAAGAGAAGGCCTCCAACAAGGAGGTCAAGGCGTTCGCCAAGGACATGGCGCGCGACCACGAGGCGGTGAACAAGCAGGCGCTCGACCTCGTCAAGAAATTGAAGGTGACGCCGGAGGACAACGACACCAGCAAGGCGCTGTCGAAACAGGCGGCCGACAAGCTCGCCGAACTCGGCAAGCTGAAGGGCGCCGCCTATGACAAGGCCTATATCGACAACGAGGTCGCCTACCACAAGGCCGTCAACACCGCGCTGGAGACGCAGCTGATCCCCTCGGCCAGCAATCCCGAGCTGAAGGGCCTGCTGCAAACCGGCCTGAAGATCTTCCAGGGCCACCAGCAGCATGCCGAACATGTTGCGGCCGGCCTGAAGTAAGGAGGCGCGCGATGTTGCCAGGACGCTGTCTCGCAACGCTGGCTTTGCTCGCGCTCGGCGCGATGGCTGTCCCGGCGCATGCGGCGACCATCCAGATCGTGATGGAGAATCTGGTGATCTCCCCGGCCGAGGTGTCGGCCAAGGTCGGCGACACCATCGAATGGGTCAACAAGGACGTGCTGGCGCACACCGCCACCGCGAAGAACGGCGACTTCGACGTGACGATCGCGCCCAAGAAGACGGTCAAGTCGGTCCTGACCAAGGCCGGCACGGTCGACTATTACTGCCGCTACCATCCCAACATGAAGGCGGTGCTGACGATCGCACCATAGCCCGCGCGATGACCTCAGAGGTAATCGATCGGCGCACGCGAACCTTCGATAGTCCGGACCGCCGTACAGTCCGGCACTATCGAAGGAGAGCACCATGACCGACCATGCCACCATCGCCCGCCGCTATATCGATCTCTGGAACGAGCGGACGCCGAGCCGGCGCCGCGAGATGCTGAGCGAGAACTGGACCGCCGATGCGCGCTATATCGATCCGCTGATGAGCGGCGACGGCCATGAGGGCGTCGACGCACT
Source organism: Bradyrhizobium sp. 33ap4 (assembly GCF_032654765.1). NCBI lineage: Bacteria > Pseudomonadati > Pseudomonadota > Alphaproteobacteria > Hyphomicrobiales > Nitrobacteraceae > Bradyrhizobium > Bradyrhizobium sp. 33ap4. Next base: position 19,617 of record NZ_JAUMTJ010000071.1, read on the forward strand.
GATCGCGGGCGTGCAGCAGAAGTTTCCGGACTTCCGCTTCAAGCTGATCGGGGAGCCGAACGGCTTCGGCGACCATGTCCGGTTCTCCTGGGGCCTTGGCCCTGACGGCGTCGACAGCCCGATCAAGGGCACCGACTTCGCCATGCTGAAGGACGGCCGGATCAGGAGCATCACCGGCTTCCTCGACCAGGTGCCGGGCGCCTGAGGCGCCGCTTCCACGCCGGCGATGTCGCTGCCAGAGCGTTTTCGAGCGAAGTGGATCCCGGTTCGCGCCAGGAAAACGCGTCAAAACAAAGAATCCAGAGCCCCGTTCCGATTCCTTCGGAACGGAAAAGGCTCTAGTCTTCCCGAAACACAGGGAGGACGCCATGAAGGCAGATTACGCCTTCGAGACTTCTGTCGTCAGCGACATCACGCCGGCGCTGCTGGCGATCGGCCGCGACAGCTTTCCGCAAGCCCTGATCGGCGCGCTGCGCCGCGTCGCCGGTGTCGGTCATTGCATGGTATTCTCGTTCACCGGCCCGCGGACCGCCGCGTGCCTGCTCGATGTCGGCAACATCCCGACCGGGCGCGACCTCGGGATCGCCTATTCCGAACATTTCCATCAGGCCGACCCGAACCGCGATGCGGTGTTCGAGGGACGGGCGCAGCCCGCACCGATCGTGCTGCCGACCTTCGCCCGCCGCATGTACAGCGACGGCTACCGCAAGATCTTCTTCGACGACTCCGACATCGTCGACAAGTTCGCGTCCGCGATCTGGACCGGCGACACCTGCTTCTATGTCAACTTCTACCAGATCACCGCGCAAGGCCGCTTCAGCCGCGAGCAGATCGCGCGCCTGGCCGCGGTCGCTCCGGCGTTGACGGCGGCCGTGGCGCGGCATTTCCAGCGCGACCCGGCACCGGATGTTGATCCGATCGAGCGGTTGAAGATCCTGTTTGCGACCGCCGAGCCGCTGGCAAGGCTGACCGGGCGTGAGCAGGAGGTCTGCCTGCGCATCCTCTCCGGCCTCAGCTCGGAAGCGATCGCCGCCGAGCTCGGCATCGGGCTGCACTCCGCCCTCACCTATCGCAAGCGCGCTTATGACAAGCTCGGCATCTCCTCGCAGAACGAGCTGTTCGCGATCGCGCTGCGCCTGATGGCGTCGGCGCGTCAGTTGAACTGAGCGCGCTCCAGGCGATGGTCTCCCGCTGTCCCCAGCGGTGGGGACAGACGGGCCGCGCCGCCCGGCCTATGCTCGGTCCGAAAACCCGAGGCCAAACCGAGATCACGTCGTGAGCACCGCGCCCCATTTCAATATCGACGTCCCCGCCTTCTGGCAGGATCCCTACCCGGCGCTGGCGCGTATGCGCAAGGAGGCGCCGATCGCCTTCGTGCCGCAACTCGGCAGCACGCTGCTGTGCAGCCGCGACGACATCTTCATCTCCGAGAAGCAGATCGACGTGTTCTCGTCGCACCAGCCCGAGGGGCTGATGAACAAGCTGATGGGCCACAACATGATGCGCAAGGACGGCGATGCGCACATGAACGAGCGCAAGGCGATCTTTCCGGCGATCTCGCCCAAAACCGTCAGATCGCACTGGACGGCGCAGTTCGAAGCCCACGCGACGCGCATCCTCGACGAACTGAAGCCGGACGGCTTGGTCGATTTCGTGCAGGCGTTCGCGCTGCCGTTCTCGGCCGAATGCCTGAAGTCGATCACCGGCCTCACCAACATGCGCTTCCAGGACATGAACGCGTGGTCGCAGGGTATGATCGACGGCATCGCCAATTATGTCGGCGATCCCGCGATCGAGGCGCGGTGCCATGCGGCGACCTCCGGGATCGATGCCGCGATCGACGACATGGCCCCCAGGCTGCGCAAGACGCCCGACCTCAGCCTGCTCGGCGTGATGCTGCAGACCGACATGCCGATGGAGAGCGTGCGCGCCAATATCAAGCTTGCGATCTCGGGCGGCCAGAACGAGCCGCGCGATGCGATCGCCGGCACGGTATGGGCGCTGCTGACTCATCCCGACCAGCTTGCGCTGGCGACGAGCGGCACGATCCCGTGGCTGCAGGTGTTCGAGGAATATGCGCGCTGGATCTCGCCGATCGGGATGTCGCCGCGGCGGATCGCAAAGCCCTGGACGATCAGGGACGTCGCATTCGAGACCAATGAGCGCGTGTTCCTGATGTTCGGCTCGGCGAACCGCGACGAGAAGCACTTCGACAAGCCCGACGCGTTCGATGTGCGCCGCGACGCCAGCAAGAGCATCGCGTTCGGTGCCGGTCCACATTTCTGCGCCGGCGCCTGGGCCTCGCGCGCCATGGTCGCCGACGTCGCGCTGCCCGCGATCTTCAAGCGGCTGAAGAATCTGTGCCTGATCGAGCACCAGCCGGCGCGGATCGGCGGCTGGGCGTTCCGCGGCCTGCTGGATTTGCCGGTGACGTGGGACGCATAGCCCCCGTTACCGTCCCCAGCGCAGCACGACCGGATCGAGTGTCCGCGCGATCTCGATCAGCCCCGCGCGCGTCGCCGGATGCAGCGGTTGCAGCGGGTGGCGCACTGCATCGGACTTGATGACGCCGCCCTCGCGCATCAGCACCTTGCAGGCCTGCAGCCCGCATTGCCGGTTCTCGTAATTGATCAGCGGCAGCCAGCGCGCATAGGCCCCGACCGCCTCGTCGCGCCGGCCGGCGAAGAACGGATCCATGATCTGGCGGATGCCGTCGGGATAGCCGCCGCCGGTCATCGCGCCGGTGGCGCCGGCATCGAGATCGGCCATCAGCGTGATCGCCTCCTCGCCGTCCCACGGCCCCTCGATCTCGGCGCCGCCCTTCTCGATCAGGCCGCGCAGCTTGTTCGCCGCCATCGGCACCTCGATCTTGAAGTACCTGATATTGGCGAGCTCCTTCGCCATCCGCGCCAGGAAATCGACCGAGAGCGGCGTGCCCGCGACCGGCGCGTCCTGGATCATGATCGGGATGTTGATGGCATCCGACACGATCCGATAAAACTCATAGATGGCTGGCTCGCCGACGCGGAAGGTCGCGCCGTGATAGGGCGGCATGATCATCACCATCGCAGCCCCGGCGGCTTCCGCCTCGCGGCTGCGCGCGGCGCAGACCGCCGAGGAGAAATGCGTGGTGGTGACGATGACGGGAATGCGGCCGGCGACATGCTCGAGCACCGTATGCATCACGGTCTCGCGCTCGGCGTCGGTCAGCACGAACTGCTCGGAGAAATTGGCGAGGATGCAGATGCCGTGGGAGCCGGCGTCGATCATGAAGTCGACGCAGCGCCGCTGGCCATCGAGGTCGAGATTGCCGTTGGCGTCGAAGATGGTCGGCGCCACGGGGAAGACGCCGCGATAGGGGCGCTTTGCGACTGATGTCATGATAACGACCTCCCAGGTTGTTGTCGGATTTTCTTGTCAGCTCTGGCGGAACGGCAGCGGCGGGCCATCGAGCCGGCGCAGGCCCGGCTCGCGGCGCTCAAGCCACCAACCATACTGCTTCGGCCAGGACGCGAACACCTCGCCGCCTGCACCGCCGAGCGCGAGCTCGGCGTGCAGCGGCCAGTTCGGATCGAACAGCGCCTCGCGGCCGATCGCGACCAGGTCGGCCTGGCCGTTGGCCAGGACATCTTCTGCCTGCTGCGGATGCAGGATGAGGCCGACCGCGATGGTCGCAATGTCGGCGGCGCGGCGGATCTCATCGGCATAGGGCACCTGAAAGCCGTAGCCGCGCGGAATCCGCGCCGCGGTCGCCGAGCCGAGCAGGCCGCCCGACGAGCAATCGATCAAATCGACACCGCGCGCCCTGGCTTCGCGGGCGAACGCGACCTGGTCCTCGAGCGTCAGGCCGCCGTCGATACCGTCGACCGAGGAAATCCGCACCGACAGCGGCCGCTCCGCCGGCCAGGCCGCGCGCACGGTCTCGATGATCTCGAGCGGATAGCGCATCCGCCCGGCGATCGCCGCCATAGGCATCGGTGCGGCGGTTCGACAATGGCGAGAGGAATTCATGCAGCAGATAGCCATGCGCGCAATGCACCTCGACGAATTCGAAGCCGGCCTCCACCGCGCGCAAGGTGGCGCGCCGCCATTGCTCACGCAGCGCGGCGAGTTCGGCCGCGTCGAGCGCGTGCGGCATCAGCCAGCCGTCTTCCATCGGGATCGCGCTCGGCGCCACCGTCCGCCACGGCAGATCGCCGCGGCCGCGGTCGGCCTCATCGAGGGCGGCATTGCCGTACCAGGGACGCTGCATGCTGGCCTTGCGGCCGGCATGCTTGAGCTGGATCGAGGGCACTGCGCCATTGTCCTTGAGGAAGGCGGCGATCCGTTCGAGCGGCGCGATCTGCTCGTCGTTCCAGATGCCGACGTCGCCATGGGTGATGCGGCCCTCCGCGGTCACCGCCGCAGCCTCGACCATCACGAGCCCGGCGCCGCCCTGGGCAAATTTACCAAGATGGACAAGGTGCCAGTCATTGGCCAAGCCGTCGGTTGCCGAATACTGGCACATCGGCGAGATCAGGATGCGGTTTCGGGAGGTCACGCCGCGAAGCGTGATCGGCTGAAACAGAAGCGGCTGCGACATCGGGACCTGCGGGACGGTGTTGGCGGGAGAAATCGTGGCGGAAAGCTAGGCGGCGCGCCCCGGGATCGCAAGTCATGCCGCGGCGCAGGCGGCAAGACCTGCACGCATGCAGCACTTGCGGAGCGGCGCGATCTGCAAAACCGGCAACATCTGCCGCAGAAAATTTCCCGGCTGGTAGACACTTTCGGTCATCCCCGGGTCACGTCACGGATCGCAATTCGTCGCGGACATCCCTACATTGTCGGCATGAAGAAAATCGGATTCCTTTCGTTCGGGCACTGGACGCCCTCGCCGCAGTCGCAGGCCCGCTCGGCCGCGGATGTGCTGCTGCAATCCATCGACCTTGCGGTCGCGGCCGAAGAGCTCGGCGCGGACGGCGCGTATTTTCGCGTCCATCACTTCGCGCGCCAACTGGCCTCGCCGTTCCCGCTGCTGGCGGCCGTTGGCGCCAGGACCAGCCGGATCGAAATCGGCACCGCCGTGATCGACATGCGCTACGAAAATCCGCTCTACATGATCGAGGACGCCGGCGCGGCCGACCTGATCGCGAGGGGACGCCTGCAACTCGGCATCAGCCGCGGCTCACCCGAGCAGGTGATCGATGGCTGGCGCTATTTCGGCTATCAGCCGGGCGAGGGCGAAACCGATGCCGACATGGGCCGGCGTCATGCCGAGATCTTCCTCGACATGCTGCGCGGCCAGGGATTTGCGCAGCCCAATCCACGGCCGATGTTTCCCAATCCTCCTGGCCTGCTGCGGCTCGAACCACTCTCGGAAGGCCTGCGCGAGCGCATCTGGTGGGGCGCCGGCTCGAACGCCACCGCGGTGTGGGCGGCGAAGCTCGGGATGAACCTGCAAAGCTCGACGCTGAAGAACGACGAGACCGGAGAGGCTTTCCACGTCCAGCAGGCCGCCCAGATCCGGGCCTATCGTGCCGCCTGGAAGGAAGCCGGGCACACGCGCGAGCCGCGGGTCTCGGTGAGCCGCAGCATCTTCGCGCTGGTCGACGATCGCGACCGCGCCTATTTCGGCAACGGCCAGGAGGAAGACCAGATCGGCTTCATCGACGAGAGGACGCGCGCAATCTTCGGCCGCGGCTACGCCGCCGAGCCGGACAGGCTGATCGAGCAGCTCAAGACGGATGAGGCGATCGCAGAGGCCGATACCTTGCTTCTGACCGTCCCCAATCAGCTCGGCGTCGATTACAACGCGCATGTGATCGAGACGATCTTGACCCAGATCGCGCCCGCTTTGGGCTGGCGCTGAATCTATCGCACAACGTCAGCGATACTCGCCCGGCGCGCAGCCTCGTCACATCGAGCAGGACCGGGATAAGGACCCGCGCCGGCCGTCTTCTAGGGGGCTGTTGAGAGGGAACGGCCAGGCGCGGGCTTGAACCGACCGTTCTCGCCGGAGGTCGGTCGGCTCTATTCGACCAATGCCGGAACCCGCGACATCGTTCCGGCGGAACTTCGTTCTCAAACGCGGAGAACTACGGAAACATAACTGCGCGTTGTGAGAAGAACAGGTCGAGTACGGTGCGTTAGGCGCGCACGTTGCGTGAACAGATCGCCGTAATATCCCGGGATAATAGCGAAGGCCGTCTGCGGATTCCTTGGGTCAGGAATCCCTGTCGCGATTGCGCCGGGTGAGATCGAGCCGATCGACGCGCTCGTCGATCCGCCGGTTCAGCTCCTCGTCTTCTCGCGTATTGCTGCCGCGACGGGCGCGAACCACCAATGCACAACATCCGAGCAGAACGATCGCGAAGAACGCGTAGTACCACCATGCCATGCACTGATCTCAAATGAACGCTCGCGATACCGCCGGAAAAGTCATCGTTCAGGCCGATGAGGACGCGCCGACCTTGGCGCATAATAAGGGTTCACCAGACAGGTCGCCGGCATGCCCACAGCGCTGGCCTGGCACTGATCTATCGACGTGAAGATGCAGTCCATGCGCTCGCCGACCAACTCGCCGTAAACATGCATGCAGACGGGATAGCGCGGATCATACATTTGCGCGGATGCCGGCCTCGTCATCCAAAGCGCGCCCAGCGCAAGCAGCAGCGCTCCAAGCAACCTCACGTCACGTCTCCTGCTGTCGCCAAATACATCGCCGTGCCGACAAACTGTCCCGCGACATTTGCCTGAAGGCTGGAGCGGGCGAAGGGAATCGAACCCTCGTATGCAGCTTGGGAAGCTGCCGTTCTACCATTGAACTACGCCCGCGATCTCAATGCTTGAGGTCGCACCTCACGGGTGCGACCCGGCCGGACCATAGCCCGGGCGGAGGCAGCGGATCAAGCGCGCATTGGAGCCGATCGCCGCACCGCCCCCGCTAATGGCCCATCCTCACGAGCACGTCATTGATGACAAAAGCCGCGGCGGCGGATGCGTCGCAGGTGCCGCTTCGTGCATAGATGCAGGCATCGGCGATGCCGACGCGGGCACAGCTTTGCCTTGAATAATTCGCCGGCAGATCACCGGCGGCCGCGGGCCGCGCGAGGATGCGATTGAAGGCCGGCCTGGTCGCCTGCAACAGCGGCGGCAGGATCAGCTCGGCGAGCGGATCGGCGGGCTCCAGCGCATAAAGCGGTACTGGGCCGACCAATCGTTCCCGCCCTGGCAACAGCTGGAAACGGACATTGTAAAGTGCGAGGCCGCACAGCTGCGGATCGCTGCGCAGTTCGGCGGCGAGCCGCGCCGCGCCGACACCGCGCGTCCAGTAGTCGCGCATCCCTTCGCTGGCGCCGGCGAGCGTCACCGAGAGCAAGGCCCAGCCGCCGGTGACGATCGGCAATGCCCAGCGGCGCCACCCGGGTTTTGCGCGCAGCCATTGCACCCAATCGGCCGATCCCAGCGCCGCGACGATGATGAACAGCGCCACCGACAGGAAGACGAAGCGGTATTCCTTGTGCGCGATCAGGCTGTGGAAGACGAGGTTGACCAGCGCCACGGCCAGCAACAGCGGCGCATGCCGCGCGCCGCGCCAGATCGCGGCGAGCGGCAACACGATCGCCGCCGACCACACGATCAGGAAGTTGACGAGATAGGCCGAAGGGGGCGTCACGCCGAACTCGGTCGCGCGATCGTGCAGCAGGTTTTCGTTGATGTTGCCGATCAGCCAGGCGAACGGCACGGCGCCATGCGCAAGGTCGATCGCGGCGGAGAGCACCAGCGCGGCGAGACCGCCCGCGATCAGGGGAATCAGGTTTCGCCAACGCATCCAGCAGGCGCCGAGCGCAAGCACGGCGATGGCCGGCGCGTACTGAAAGCGGCAGATAAAGGCAAAAGCGAGCAACGCGCCGCCGATCGCCAGATGCCGCTGCGACGGACGGCCGGTCACCAGCAGCGCCGCCGGCACGACCAGCGCCGTCGCCAACGGCTCGCCCAATGTGTGCGGCGAGAGCAGGATCAACTCGAACCAGACTGCCGCAGCGAACGCCGCGACGATGGCATGGGTTCGCGAAATCCGTGCACCAAAGAACCAGGCGCTGACCACGATCGACAGTGACGCAGATGCGGCGACCAGGCGCGGCACCAGGAAAGCGCCCTCGCCGCCCGGCGCAATCAAGCCGCCCACCGCGACCGGCCCGGCCAGCAATGTCGGCAGGAACCAGCCGCGAATGCCTTCGCGCCACTCCCACGTCAAAATGCCGTCATGGCCGAGCATCCGCCACGCCGGCTCGAGATACTGAAAGATCTCGTCCGGATACATCACGTTGGGCCAGAGCGCGGCCGCAAGGCGCAGGACCAATGCCAGCAACAACAATGCGAACAGCGGATGAAGATGCCCGGCCGATGTCCCGGCCACAGCTTTGCCGCCGCGCGCGATATCCGCGCCGGTGCTGGTCATCGTTCCGCCGATCGTACCGTGGAGCAGCATGCTGACGACCAGATAGCGGGCAAAGCCTTTAAGATGCGTGACTGGTAATTGGCGGGGTCACACAGAACGGGCCGCGACATGGTTAGCTAAACGTCAAGATTCCGGATGCGCGCGCCGGCGACAATGTTAGGATCGCGCGCATGGGGGCTGGTGGCGTCATGACGGGGCGTGGGTATACCATTTTCGACACGGCGATCGGCCGATGCGGCATCGCGTGGGGCGAGCTCGGCGTGGCTGGCGTGCAGCTTCCCGAGCTGCGCGAGATCGAGACCCGCAAGCGGCTATTCAAGCTTTATCCTGACGCGCGCGAGATGCGGCCTCCCGAGGAGGTCGCTGTCGCGATCGAGGGCATCGCCGCGACCTTGCGCGGCGGCATTGGGGACCTTGCCGGCGTTGCGCTCGACATGAGCGGCATCCCGGCCTTCAACGCGCGCGTCTACCAGTTTGTCCGCACCATTCCCCGCGGCGAAACCCGGACCTATGACGAGGTGGCGAGCGCCTTGCGCGCGTCCGGCGCGGTCTATTCGGTGGCACAGGCGCTCGGCCGCAATCCCTTCAGGGTCATGGTGCCCTGCCACCGCGTGCTCGAGGCGGGCAATTATGCCGACCGGATCTCGCCGAACGGCGGCAGCATCTCGAAACGGCGGCTGCTCTCGATCGAGGGCGCCCAGCCGACCACCAGCAAGACCCTTTTTGATGTGCTGCTGCCCGTTGCACGACTCCGGCCGCAAGCTTAAATCCGGGGTATGGTCCGAACCACGCTGCTGCAGCGCGATCGCATCACGGTGAACGAGTTCCGCTGCACGGCGGAACCCGGCGACAAGCCGTTCGCCGAGCAGTTCGCCTCCCACTCGGTGTCCTATGTGCGCAGCGGCAGCTTCGGCTGCCATTGCCGCGGCCGCTTCCATGAGCTGGTGGCAGGCTCGATCCTGGTCGGCCATCCCGGCGACGAATACACCTGCACGCACGACCACGTGGTCGGCGACGAATGCCTGTCGTTCTTCCTCGACCCGGTGCTGGTCGAGACCATCGGCGACCGCGCGGCGGTCTGGCAGGTCGGGTCGGTGCCGCCGCTGCCGGAACTGATGGTGATCGGCGAGCTCGCGCAAACGGCGGCAGCTGGCAACAGCGACGTCGGTCTCGACGAGATCGGCCACCTCCTCACCAGCCGCCTTGTCGAGCTGGTGTCCGACCGCAAGGCAAAGCCTCTCACCGCAGGCTTGCGCGATCGCCGCCGCGCCGTCGAGGCCGCGCTGTGGATCGACGCCAATTCACACCATCAGATCGACCTCGACGATACCGCGGAGCAGGTCGGCTTGAGCACCTTCCATTTCCTGCGGCTGTTTTCCGCCGTGCTCGGCGTGACCCCGCATCAATATCTCGTGCGCTCGCGGCTGCGCCATGCGGCGCGGCGGCTCGCGGATGACGACAGCCCGGTCACCGACATTGCCTATGACGTCGGCTTCGGCGACCTCTCCAATTTCGTGCGCAGCTTCCACCGCGCTGCGGGTGCCTCGCCGCTGAAGTTCCGCCGGGCCTCGCGCGGCGACCGCAAGATTTTCCAAGAACGTCTCGCGCTGCAATAGCTAGGCTACTCCAGTCCGCGCGTCTTTCGATGCGCTTAGCGACTGGAGATTTCCTCATGTACGACCATATCGGATTGCGCGTTGCCGACCTCGACGCCAGCGTGCGCTTCTACACCGCGGTGCTGGCGCCACTCGGCTTCGTGCTCTGCTCGCGCGACGACAGCGGCGCCGGCTTCGGCCCGAAGGGCGAGCCCGCGCTCTGGCTGCATCTGCACAAGGGCAAGGCCCAAGGCGGCGCGCACGTTGCGTTCCGTGCCCCGAACCACGACGCGATCAAGACATTCCATACCGAAGGCCTGAAAGCCGGCGGCAGGGACAACGGCGCGGCGGGCCATCGCAAGGATTACAGCCCGACCTATTACGCGGCGTTCCTGCTCGACCCCGACAGCAACAATGTCGAGGCGGTGTCGACCTAGCACACCACAGCTCCGCCGTCATTGCGAGCGGAGCGAAGCAATCCATCTTTCCGCCTGCTGCGGTGTGGATTGCTTCGTCGCTTCGCTCCTCGCAATGACGACACATCTGAAACCAACGAGGATTGAACGATGGCTTCCATTCACAAGGACATCCCGATCGACGCGCCGGCAGATCATGTCTGGGACGCGTTGCGCGATTTCGGCGCACTGCATACCCGGCTGGTGCCGGGCTTCGTGACCGACACCAAGCTTGATGGCGACGTTCGCACCGTCAGCTTCGCCAACGGCACCGTGGCGCGCGAGACGCTGGTCGATTGCGACGACCAGCGAAAGCGGCTGGTCTATGCGATCAGCAGCGAGCGGTTGAAGCAGCATTCCGCCTCGCTGCAGGTGTTCGCCGAGGGCGACGCGCGCTGCCGCGTGGTGTGGATCGCCGACGTGCTGCCGCACGAGGTCGCGCCATACATGGACGCGCAGATGGATCTCGGCGCGGCGGCGATGCAGGCGGCGATGGCCAAGTCGGCGAGGGAGAAGAGCGCGGCGTGATCCGCTAGGTCATGCGACTGGCCGCGCATTTCGAACCACGACCGTCACCCTGAGGAGGCCGCGAAGCGGCCGTCTCGAAGGGCGACAGCCCTGCTGTTTCCAGGAGCGAATGCCGAAGCACCGGGGCCGTCAATCCTTCGAGACGCCGCTTCGCGGCTCCTCAGGATGACGGGTTTAGTATCTACGACAGCGCCGGCTGCACTTCTGCGACCGGTGCCGACTTGCCCCAGCGCGTCAGGATCACGCTGAGGCAGGACAGCACGCCGAGCACGCCCATCGAGGCGGCGGCGAGTGCGAAGAAGTTCTGCGCGCTCGCCTCATGCGTCGACAGCCACCAGCCGCCGGCGCCGATGAAGATCAGCCGCGCGGTCTGCGCCAGCACCGGACCCAGCACTTTCGCGGCACCCTGCGAGGAGAAATACATCGACATCGCAAGGCCGATGAAGGCGTACATCGGCGCGGCGGTCGAGAGATATTGATGGCTGGTCGCCCGCACATGTGGATCGTTGGTGAACAGATTGACCCAGAGGTCGGGGAAGACGGCGATGAAGCTGCCGACCACGCCGACCGCAAGGAACGACACCGTGCCCGCGGTCCAGGCGATGCGCCGGGCCCGCGCGACGCGCTCGGCGCCGACCGCCATGCCGATCATCGGCACCGAGGCGATGCCGACCGCGAAGGCGACCGAGGTCAGCATGAATTCGAGCCGCGCGCCGATGCCGTAGCCGGCGAGCACCGCGGTTCCGAACTGCGCCAGCATGTGGGTGAAAATCGAGATCGTCAGAACCGATTGCAGCGGCGAGAAGCAGGACACCGCGCCGACCTTGAGGATGTCGATGAACATCGCCCATTGCACGCGCAGCCCCTTGAGTTTCGGCTTCACGCGGGCGCGGCCCGAGAACAGATACCAGCCCATCACGCTGATGCTGATCGAATAGGCGATCAGCGAACCCGCCGCGACGCCACGCATGCCGAATTGCGGCACCGGACCGAGACCGAGCCCGAGGGTGCCGCCGAGAATGATCTGCCACACCGCCGAGGACAGGATCATGGTCGACGGCAGCTTCATGTTGCCGGTGCCGCGCAGGATGCCGGCCATGGTGTTCATCAGCCAGGGCAGGATCGCGCCGCCGAAGAACACCTGCGAATAGGCAATCGCCTGCGCCAGCACATTGCCGCGGCCGCCGAGCAATTCGAGCAGGCGCGGGCCGAAGATCAGCATGCCCAGCATGAACGTCAAACCAAAGGTCAGGCCGATCAGCAGCGCATGCATCGCCAGCGTCGAGGCGCGCTCGATCTCGCCGGCACCGAGCGCACGCGCGATCGCGGATGCGACGCCGCCGCCCATCGCGCCGCCGGACATCGTCATGGTCAGGATCACGCAGGGAAACACCAGCGCCATCGCCGCGAGCGACTCGACGCCGAGCCGGCCGATATACGAAGTCTCCGCGATGACGACGCAGGTGCCGGCGGAGAGCGCGATCACGTTCGGCCACGCCAGCCATAGCAGCGTGCGCAGGATCGGCCCGTCGAGCAGCGCATTGCGCGCCGGCTTGGTCACCGGCGGCGGCAGCGGCCGCTCTTGTTCGTCGACAGGAATTTCGGCGAGGCCGAGATCGGACATTTCTACTCCCACGCGCGATCTGGGGAGCCGCGCCATGGTGTTTCCCTACCATGGCGGCGGCGGAATCCACGTGCGCGGGGCGCAAGGGGGGCCTGCGCGATTGCAGGTGAACCCGGATGAACCTTGGGGCTAGCCGATCGACCAGACGAACGGCGCGCCGGCGGCGCTGTTCGGCTTCAGATGCACCGGAATATGCCGCCCGCAGCCGGCGGCCAGCCCTTCGAACAGGCCGGTCAATACGCTGGCGCAGGCCGGATGATAGTCGGCCACGTCGGCCATCAGCTTCCAGCCCTGCTGGCGGATTTCGAACTGGCCCTCGGATTCGGTGATGTCAGCAATATCGTCCTGCGACTCGAAGAGAGTGCGCAGGAATGCGGCAAATTCCGTGGCACGGCCACGGCGGCCGCCGAGCGCCTGCGCGACCTCGTCGTAATACTGCATGCCGATCAGTCTGCCGGTGAGATGCAGCAGATAGCTCGCATCCTCCGGGCCGAACACCTGCACAATGACCGGCGCGGCCGTCTTCACATATTCCATCGCGTAGTTGCGATAGGCCTTTTCCAGCCGCGGCTTCGGCCAGCTGTCGACCGGCAGCGCCGGCGCGGTGTTCGGATCGAATGGCGGCGCCTCGAGATGGCGCGCGAACACCAGGCGCTGGTCGAGCTCGAGCGGATGATCGTACTCGCAGTAATAGCCTTCGAGGCCGTCCTGGCCGTCGACACTCTGCTTGGTGCAGACGAAGCCGAGCCGCAAGTCCCCGAGCGCGACACCGTTGTTGGCGTGCCAGCCGCGCAGCATCGCGCGCGAGACCTCACCGGGCACGCCGCAGATCGCTGTGCCCTTCCAGATCCAGCGCGGCGGCGGATAGCGGATCCAGGCCTTGCGGTCGGTCTCGTACATGTATTCGACATGCACGCCGCCGATCCAGTTGGAAAGATAATGATACTGCGCGGCCGCGACCGCCGGCGGCAGGCTGTCGAGGCCGAGCTTCTTCAAGCCGGGCAGGAAGCGCTCCTGCTGCTGGCGACGAAACACGCGGAAGACGAACTCGGCGGCATCAGCCGTGCCGCGCCGCGTGACGACGGTGAGGATCAGCCCGGTGAAGAAGGCGTGATAGAGATCGGCGACGCTGCGCCACTTCCGCCATTGCGTTTCGCGCGCGTCCTGCTCTCCGGTCATGTCTGCTCCCGCTGTTCTTGTTGGCGAGATAAAGCCTCGCGCGCGCAATCGTAGCCCGGATGCAGCGAAGCGCAATCCGGGGCGGCTCAATGCGCGTATGCAGCGCCCCGGATTTCGCTAGCGCTTCATCCGGGCTACGGAATTACACGCGCGCGAAACGGAATTACACGCGAAAATGCTTGGAGAGCTTCAGGCCCTGCGCCTGATAGTTCGAGCCGATGCGCTGGCCGTACAGCGCGTCGGGGCGCTCGAGCATCCGCTCATAGACGAGGCGGCCGACGATCTGGCCATGCTCGAGGATGAACGGCACCTCGCGCGAGCGCACCTCCAGCACGGCGCGCGCCCCCTTTCCGCCGGCGCCGGCATAGCCGAAGCCGGGATCGAAGAAGCCGGCATAATGGACGCGGAATTCGCCGACCAGCGGATCGAACGGCACCATCTCCGCGGCGTAGTCCGGCGGCACCTGCACCGCCTCTTTCGACGCCAGGATGTAGAACTCGCCGGGATCGAGGATGAGACTGCCGTCGGGCCGGGCCTTGATCGGCTCCCAGAAGTCGTCGACGGCATAGCCGCCGCGGCGATCGACATCGACCACGCCGGTATGGCGCTTGGCGCGATAGCCGACGAAGCCGCCCGAGCTCTCGCCGGAGAGATCGACCGAGAGCGCGACGCCATGGGTGAGATCGGCATTGGCGGCGTCGACCAGCCGCTCGGCGGCATGCAGCGCATCGAGCTCGTCGGCGGTCAGCGTCGCCTCGCCGATCCGGAAGCGGACCTGGCTGAGCCGCGAACCCTCGCGCAGCAGCACGGGAAACGTCTTCGGGCTGATCTCGGCGTAGAGCGGGCCATGATAGCCGGCGCCGATCATGTCGAAGCGGCGGGTGCCGTCGGCGATCACGCGGGTGAAGACGTCGAGCCGTCCGGTCGAGCTCTTCGGGTTGGCCGCGGCCACGATCTCCGGCGGCAGCGCCAGGCTCTCCAGCAGCGGCACGATGTAGACGCAGTTGGTCTCCAGCACCGCGCCGTCGGACAGATCGATCTCGTGCAACTTCAGCTCGTCGATCCGCTCGGCGACGGTGGCGTCGGGCCCCGGCAGGAAGCTGGCGCGGACGCGGTAGGCAATGTCGCCGAGGCGGAGATCGAGGCTGGCCGGCTGGATCTGGCTCTCGACGAAGTCATAGGCGGGCAGAATGAGGCCGGCCTCCGCCATCTCCGCGATCATGCGGTCGGGCAGGATTCCGTTGGATTCATCTTCCAGCGTGAACGACACGATGCGGTCCCTCGGCGATCCCTTGAGATGACTCAAAAATCATACTCCAGGCGGCCATCAAGCCCCAAAATATGGGCTTTTACGGGTTATCCGATGACCGTCTTGACGGAAAGGGCGCGAGGGAATATCAGCTGCACTTATCCCGTGGTGATTTGAGCCGGCCGGCTTGCAGCCACGTTAAATAAGTCGCTAAACAGGCCGGGGACAGTGTGATCCCGGCTTGTGGAGGTTGCTCCAGGCCGGTTTTTTTGTGGCCAGTTTCCAGGGGAAATGGCCACCTCGGAGGTCACATGTCTGAATCTGAAACCACGGCCCGCTTTCGTCCCGAAACCCGTCTCGTCCATGGCGGTACGCTGCGCTCGCAATTCGGGGAGACGTCGGAAGGGCTGTTTCTCACCCAGGGCTACGTCTACGACACCGCCGAGCAATGCGAGGCGCGCTTCAAGGGCCAGGACCCCGGCTTCATCTATTCGCGCTATTCCAACCCGACCATTGCGATGTTCGAGCGCCGCATGATCGAGCTCGAGGGCGCGGAAGCCGCGCGCTCGACCGCGACCGGCATGGCCGCGGTGACCACCGCGATCCTCGCCCCGCTGAAGGCCGGCGATCATGTGGTGGCCTCGAAGGCCCTGTTCGGCTCCTGCCTCTACGTGGTGCAGGACCTGTTGCCGCGCTACGGCATCGAGACGACGCTGGTCGACGGCCTCGATCTCGACCAGTGGCAGCGCGCATTGCGGCCGAACACCAAGACCTTCTTCCTGGAGAGCCCGACCAATCCGACGCTCGACGTGCTCGACATCGGCGCGATCGCAGAGATCGCGCATAGCGGCGGCGCCCGGCTGATCGTCGACAACGTGTTCGCGACGCCGATCTGGCAGAGCCCGCTGTCGCTCGGCGCCGACGTCGTGGTCTATTCCGCGACCAAGCATATCGACGGCCAGGGCCGCTGCCTCGGCGGCGTCATCCTGTCGTCGGAGGCCTTCATCGCCGAGCACATCCACAATTTCATGCGCCAGACCGGGCCGTCGCTGTCGCCGTTCAACGCCTGGGTGCTGCTGAAGGGGCTGGAGACGCTCGGCGTCCGCGTCCGCGCCCAGACCGAGAACGCGGCGAAGATCGCCGAGGCGCTGGCCAAGCATCCGAAGATCACGCGGCTGGTTTATCCGGGCCGCCCCGATCATCCGCAGGCCGAGACGGTGAAGAAGCAGATGGGCGCCGGCTCGACGCTGGTCGGCTTCGAGGTGAAGGACGGCAAGGCCGGCGCCTTCCGCTGCCTCAACGCGCTGAAGATCTCGCGCATCTCCAACAATCTCGGCGATGCCAAGAGCCTAGTCACGCATCCCGCGACCACGACGCATCAGCGCCTGGCACCCGAGGCCCGCGCCGAGCTCGGCATCAGCGAAGGTTTCATTCGCTTCTCGGCCGGGCTCGAGCATCCCGACGACCTGATCGAGGATTTCGAGCGGGCGCTGGAGCGGGTCTGAAGCAACGCGTCGTGGCCGGGCTTGCCCGGCCACGACGGCTTCTCTTGAAGATTAAGTCGCAGCCGTCGTGACGCCGCCGTCGACCACGATGGTCTGGCCGGTCATGAAGGTCGACGCGTCGGAAGCGAGATAGGCCACAGCGCCTGCGATCTCGTCGGGCTCGCCGATGCGGCGGAGCGGCGTCGATGCGGTGCGGCGCTTCAGATTGTCCGGGTCCTCCCACAGCGCGCGGGCGAAATCGGTCTTCACCAGGCCCGGCGCCACGCAATTGACGCGCACGCCCTTCGGGCCCCACTCGCCGGCGAGGCTGCGGCACAGTGCGAAGTCGGCCGCCTTGGAGATGCCGTAGGCGCCGATCACCGTAGAACCCCGAAGTCCGCCGATCGAGGAGATGATCACGACCGAGCCCTTGCCGCGCTCGGCCATCTGCGGGATCGCCAGTGCGGACAGCCAGATGTTGCTCTTGACGTTGGAGCCCATGATCTTGTCGAAGGCCTCGTCGGTGATGTCGAGCAGCGGGCCGTAATAGGGATTGACCGCGGCGTTGCAGACCAGGATGTCGATCTTGCCGTAATGCTTGATCGTCCCCGAGACCAGCGCCTCGACCTCGTTGCGGCGCGCGATGTTGCAGGGGATGACGAGCGCATCGCCGCCCGCCTTCTTGATGCCGTCGGCGACTTCCTGGCAAGCATCCGCCTTGCGCGAGGAGATCACGACCTTGGCGCCGAGTCTTGCCAGAAGCTCCGCCGAGGAGCGGCCGATGCCGCGGCTCGAGCCGGTGATGACCGCGACCTGGCCGGTGAGATCGAACGGGGTGTTTTTCATTGTTGTTTCCCTGTTATTTGCACGTCATTCCGGGGCGCGACGCAGTCGCGAACCCGGAATCCAGAGGTTACGGCGCCAGATTCCGGGTTCTCGCTTCGCGAGCCCCGGAATGACGGAGATGGCTCAGGCCAACAACCCGCCGCCCTCGCTGACGCGACGGAGGTGATAGTCGGTGTCGCCGAGCGTGTTCTCGATCATGGTCAGCCGCTTGAAATAGTGACCGATCTTGGCTTCCATGGTCATGCCGATGCCGCCATGAAGCTGGATCGACTGCTGGCCGACGAACTTCAGGGACTTGCCGACCTGCACCTTGGCGGCGGCGACCGCCGACGCACGCTCCTTGGCATCGTCGAAGTCCGACGCCATGGTGGCGAACATCGACATGCTGCGGGCCTGCTCCAGCGCCACGAACATGTCGGCGGCACGGTGCTGCAGGCTCTGGAACGAGCCGATCGCAACGCCGAACTGCTTGCGGGTCTTGATGTACTCGACCGTCTCCTTCAGCGACTCGTCCATCGCGCCGACGGCTTCCGCGCACAGCGCAATGCGGGCTTCGTCGGCGACGCGCTCGATCAGCGGCAGGCCGTTCTCGGGATCGCCGATCGCGGCGTCAGCGCCGACCTCGACATTGGTGAAGGTGATGTCGGCCGCGTGCAGGCCGTCCTGGGTCGGATAGCCCTTCCTGGTGACGCCCTTGGCATCCGCTGGGACCAGGAACACGCCGATGCCGGTCTTGTCGCGCTGGCCGCCCTTGGTGCGCGCGGTCACGATCAGCGTGTCGGCGTTCTCGCCGTTGAGCACCACGAACTTCTCGCCGTCGATCACGTAAGCAGCGCCCTTCTTCTTGGCCGTGGTCACGACGTCGAACAAATCGTAGCGCGAGTTCTTCTCGAGCTGGGCGAAGCCAAAGGTCCTGCTGCCGTCGATGATGCCGGGAATGTACTTGGCCTTCTGCTCGGCCGAGCCACCATGGCGCAGGAAACCGCCGGCGACCACAACGGTGGCCAGATAAGGCTCGACCACCAGCGCCTTGCCGAGCGCTTCCATCACGATCATGGTCTCGACCGCGCCGGCGCCAAAGCCGCCGTCGGTCTCCGCGAAGGGAAGACCAAGCAGGCCCTGCTCGGCGAGCTTGCCCCAGAGCGCTTTGCTCCAGCCGCCCTTCTCCTTCATGTATTTCTTGCGCGCATCGAAGTCGTAGGCATCCGCCAGCAACCCGTCGACGCTTTCCTTGAGAAGCCGCTGCTCCTCGGACAGATCAAAATCCATGTTCGTTCCCTTAACTAACTGATCGTTGTTCAAGCCGGGGCCTCTTCACCTCGCCCCGCTTGCGGGGAGAGGTCGGATCGCGAAGCGATCCGGGTGAGGGGGTACAGGTCTCTCGGCAGTCGTTGCTCGGAGAGATGCCCCTCACCCCAACCCTCTCCCCGCGAAGAGCGGGGAGAGGGAGAGGATCAAAGCCCCAGCACCGCCTTGCTGATGATGTTGCGCTGGATCTCGTTGGAGCCGCCGTAGATCGAAACCTTGCGGTTGTTGAAGTAGCTCGGCGCGATCTGCGCGGTCCAATCCATGCTCTCGTTGGAACCGGCATCGCCGTGCTCGTCATAGGGTGCGGCGAACGGACCGATGATCTCCATCAACAGCTCGGTCGTGGTCTGCTGGATCTCCGAGCCCTTGATCTTGAGCACCGAGGACGCCGGATTGGGCTTGCCCTTGCCGTGCTTGCCCTCGTCGGCGACGACGCGGAGCTGGGTGAGCTCGAGCGCCTTCAGCTCGATCTCGCAGGCAGTGAGCTTCTCGCGGAACGCCGGATCCTCGATCACCGGACGGCCGCCGGCCTCGACCTTGGAGGCCAGCGCGCGGATGCGGCGCAGCCGCTCCTTCGACACGCCGACCCGGGCGATGCCGGTGCGCTCATTGCCGAGCAGGAATTTGGCGTAATCCCAGCCCTTGTTTTCCTCGCCGATCAGGTTCTCGTAGGGCACCTCGACGTCGTCGAAGAACACCTCGTTGACCTCGTGGCCGCCGTCGATGGTCTGGATCGGGCGCACGGTGACGCCCTTCGACTTCATCGAGAACACGATGAAGGAGATGCCCATCTGCTTCTTCGCGGCCGGATCGGTGCGGCAGAGGCAGAAGATCATGTCGGCGTGCTGGGCGAGCGTGGTCCAGGTCTTCTGGCCGTTGATGATCCACTTGTCGCCACGGCGCTCGGCCTTGGTCTTCAGCGACGCGAGGTCCGAACCCGAGCCCGGCTCCGAGAAGCCCTGGCACCACCAGTCGTCGACATTGGCGATGCGCGGCAGATATTCCTTCTTCTGCTTCTCGTTGCCGAAGGTGTAGATCACCGGGCCGACCATGCTGACGCCGAAGGCGAGCGGCTGCGGCGCCGGATAGGACTGCAGCTCCTCGTTGAAGATGTAGTGCTGCACGGTGCTCCAGCCGGTGCCGCCATATTCCTTCGGCCAGTGGGTGACGCCCCAGCCCTTCTTGTTGAGGATGCGCCACCAGGTGACCATCTCGTCCTTCGACAGATGGCGGCCTTCCTGCAGCTTGCGCCGGGTCTCCGGCGGCACGTTGTTCTTGAAGAACTCCCGCACCTCCTCGCGAAACGCTATCTCTTCCTTGGTGAAAGCGAGATCCATCGGATCCTCCTTTTGAAATTCAACTGCTTCTTTCCTGGTCGTCCCGGCGAAGGCCGGGACCCATAACCACCGGCTTTCGTGTTTGACAACGCCGGCTGCCGCATGTGCCCAAAGAGAAGCCGCGGCGTATGGGTCCCGGCCTTCGCCGGGACGACAATCCTACTGCAACACCTCGAACAGGCCGGCCGCGCCCATGCCGCCACCGACGCACATGGTGACGACTGCGTATTTGGCCTTGCGGCGGCGGCCCTCGATCAGCGCGTGGCCGGTGAGCCGCGCACCCGACATGCCGTAGGGGTGGCCGACCGAAATCGCGCCGCCATTGACGTTGATCTTCTCCGGATCGATGCCGAGCTTGTCGCGGCAATAGAGCACCTGCACCGCGAAGGCCTCGTTGAGCTCCCAGAGATCGATGTCGTCGACCTTGAGGCCATGGCGCTTCAGCAGCCGCGGCACCGCGAACACCGGACCGATGCCCATCTCGTCCGGCTCGCAGCCGGCGGAGACGAAGCCGCGGAAGATGCCGAGCGGCTTCAGCCCGCGCTTGGCGGCTTCCTTGTCGCTCATGATCACGGAGGCGCTGGCGCCGTCCGAGAGCTGGCTGGCATTGCCGGCGGTGATGGTGAAACCGTCGCCGCGCACCGGCTTGAGGCTGGCAAGCCCTTCGGCCGTGGTCTCCGGCCGCGGACCTTCGTCCTGCGACAGCGTCACCTCTTTCATCGTGACGGCACCGGTCGCCTTGTCGGTGACCGCCATCATGGTGGTGATCGGCGCGAGCTCTTCCTTGAACTTGCCGCCCTGCTGCGCGGCCGCGGTGCGGCGCTGGCTTTCCAGCCCATACTCGTCCTGCCTCTCGCGCGAGATGTTGTAGCGCTTGGCGACGATCTCGGCAGTGTCGATCATGGGCATGTAGACCTCGCCCTTGATCTTGAGCAGCGCCGGATCCTGGGCGTGGAACGAGTTCATCTTGTCGTTCTGCACCAGCGAGATCGATTCACCGCCGCCGCCGACCGCGATCTCGACGCCGTCGAAGATCACCGAGCGCGCGGCAAGCGCAATCGCCTGCAGGCCGGAGGCGCACTGGCGGTCGATCGTGGTGCCGGCAACCGTCACCGGCAAGCCGGCGCGGAGCAGCGCCTTGCGCGCGATGTTGCCGCCGGTCGCGCCCTGCTGCATCGCCGCGCCCATCACCACGTCCTCGATCTCCTTCGGATCGACCTTGGCGCGCGCCACCGCTTCGCCGATCGCGTGCCCGAGCAAGGTCGCGCCCTCGGTGACGTTGAGCGCGCCGCGATAGGCCTTGCCGATCGGCGTGCGGGCGGTGGAGACGATAACGGCGTCGGTCATGAGCGAGATCCTGATGCAGTCTGTTGTTGCGTGGATTGAGATGTCTCGGTTTGAGCAGTCTTGGGCTGCTGCTGGCGCAATTCGTGACGCGACAGCTTGCCGACCGGGGTGCGCGGCAATTCGTCGACGAACTCGACGGCCGCCGGCAGTTCGTGCTTACCGACCTTGCCGGTGAGGAATGCACGCAGCTCGTCGATCGAGAAGGTCTTCTCGCCGTCGCGCAGCTTGATGAAGGCCTTTGCCGCCTCACCGCGGTAATCGTCGGGAATGCCGATCACGATCACCTCCTGCACGGCAGGATGGGTGTAGATCGCCTGCTCGATCATCTGCGGATAGACGTTGAAGCCGCCGGAGATGATCATGTCCTTCTTGCGGTCGACCAGATAGAAATAGCCGTCGGCGTCCATGTAGCCGATGTCGCCGGTGAGGAAGCGGTCGCCGACGAAAGCCTCCGCGGTCTCCGCCGGCCTGTTCCAGTAGCCCTTGGTGACGTTCGGGCCGCGGATGCGGATCTCGCCGACCTCGCCGACCGGCATCACCCTGGTGGAATCCTCCAGCGACACGACGTCCATCTCGATGCCGGGCAGCATCAGCCCGATCGAGCCTGGTTTCTCCGGTCCCTCCTTGGGATGGCCGGTGCCGGGCGAGCAGGTCTCGGTCATGCCCCAGCCGCTCTTCAGCTTCATGCCGACGCGGCGCTCGAAGATCTTCGCGACCTCCACCGGCAGCGGCGCGCCGCCGGAGCCGGCGACCACCAGCGAAGAGAGATCGCGCTTGTCGAGATCGGGCAGCGAGGCGATCGCGATCCACATCGTCGGCACGCCGGGAAATACCGTTGCGCGCTTGACCTCGATGTCGCGCATCACCGCCTCGACATCGAAGCGCTGGTGCAGCGAGATCAGATGGCCGCGCCGGATCGCCGACAGCAGCACGACGGTCAGTGCGTAGATGTGAAACAGCGGCAGCACGCAGATCACGCGCTCGATCGCATTGCGCTCGAGCCGCCCGGGCTTGCCCCAGACGTCGTAGATCGACACCGCCGCGGTGAGATTGCCGTGGCTGAGCATTGCGCCCTTGGGCAGGCCCGTGGTGCCGCCGGTGTATTGCAGCAGCGCGACGTCCTCGACGTCGACCGCCGGCCATTGCGACGGCCTGGTCGCGCCGTCGATGAACTGGCGGTGGGTGATGATCGCGGGATTGTCGGGCAGCGCCGTTTGCGGCGTGCCGACCTTGCCCCAATTGTCGTCCTCGCAGACGATCAGACGATCGAGCAGACCCTTGGCGAGGAATTTCAGCGCGGTCGGCAACAGCGCCGACAAATTGCTGGTGACCAGCACCCGCGCGCCTGAATCGGACAGCTTGTGCGACAGCGCGATCTCGCCGTCGAGCGGCGACAGATGCACGACGCGGGCGCCGGCCTTCAGCGCACCGAAGAAATTGATCGGATGGTCAGGCGAATTGCCGAGGAACAGCGCGACCGACGTTCCCTTGCCGTAGCCGGCCCGCATGAAGGAAGCGGCGGCGGTCTCGACCAGGGCCTCCAGCTCGGCGTAGCTGATCGGCCGGTCGCGGAATTCGAGCACCGGGCGCGCGCCGAACTCGGCGGCGGCGCTCGACAGCAGGTCCGGCAGCGTGCCGCGCGTGATCTCGTCGCTCCACTGCACGCCCTTGGGATAATATTGTTCGCCGGGATAGGTCATGAAAACCAGACTCTGGAAACTGTCATTCCGTGGCACGCGCAGCGTGAACCTAAGATGCGCAATTTGCGCATCGGGGAATCTCGAGATTCCGGGTCTGCGCCTTACGGCGCATCCCGGAATGACACGTGGTTACAGTCGGCCAATCACGCCGCCTTCGACGGCGCGGCGAGCGAGGCGAAGGTCTTGCCCTCGTCGGCGAGCTTCTTGAGCAGCGGCGCCGGCTCGAGCGAGGGATCGTTGGTCTCCTTGGCGTAGAAGGCCAGGCGATCGGCGATGTGCTTGAGGCCGACGGTGTCGGCCCAGAACATCGGACCGCCGCGATAGATCGGCCAGCCATAGCCATAGAGCCAGACCACGTCGATATCCGACGGACGCGCCGCGATGCCCTCGGCGAGGATCTTCGCGCCTTCGTTGATCATCGGGTACATCATGCGCTCGAGGATCTCGTCGTCACTGACGACGCGCTTCTTGCGGCCGAGGCGCGCCAGCGTCTCGTCGATCAGCTTCTCGACCTCCGGATCGGGCAGCGCCGCGCGCGAGCCCGGCTCGTACTTGTAGTAGCCCTTGCCTGTCTTCTGGCCGAAGCGGCCGGCTTCGCACAGCGCGTCGGCGATCTCCGACTTGATGCCGCGGTCCTTGCGCGAGCGCCAGCCGATGTCGAGACCGGCGAGATCGCCCATCGCGAACGGGCCCATCGGCATGCCGAACTTGGTCACCACGGCGTCGACCTGTTGCGGCAGGGCGCCTTCGAACAGCAGCTTCTCGGACTGCTTGCCGCGCTGCGCCAGCATGCGGTTGCCGACGAAGCCGTCGCAGACGCCGACCACTGCCGGCACCTTGGCGATCTTGCGGGCGATCGAGACGGCCGTGACCAGCGCGTCGGGCGCGGTCTTGTCGGCGCGCACGATCTCGCACAGCTTCATGACGTTGGCCGGCGAGAAGAAGTGCATGCCGAGCACGTCCTGCGGACGCTTGGTCGACTTCGCGATCTCGTCGATGTTGAGATAGGAGGTGTTGGAGGCCAGCACCGCGCCCGGCTTGGCATACTGGTCGAGCTTGCCGAACACTTCCTTCTTGACCGCCATGGTCTCGAACACCGCCTCGATCACGAGATCGGCGTCGCCGACGTTCTCGATGCCGACGACACCGTTGATCAGCGCCATCCGCTTGGCGGGCGCGTCCGCCGGGATGCCGCCGCGCGCGGCGGTCGCCTCGTAGTTCTTCTGCATGATGCCCATGCCGCGCTTGAGCTGCTCCTCGCCGGTCTCGATCAGGGTGACCGGGATGCCGGCATTGGCGAACGACATCGCGATGCCGCCGCCCATGGTGCCGGCGCCGAGGATGGCGACGCGCGCCACGTTGCGGCCCTTGGTGCCGTCGGGGACACCGGAGATCTTGGCGGCTTCGCGCTCGGCGAAGAAGGCGTAGCGCTGTGCCTTGGACTGGTCGCCGTTCATCAGCTTGAGGAAGCCCTCGCGCTCCTTCTTCAGGCCCTCGTCGAACGGCAGGTCGATCGCGGCGCCGACGGCGTCGGCAGCGGCGAACGGCGCCTCGAGGCCGCGCGACTTCTTGGTCAGCGCAGCGACCGCATTGGTGAAGATCGAACGATCGGCCTTGGCCGCGGCGAGCTTGCTGTCGTCGTCGCGCAGCTTGCGCAGCGGACGCTTCTCGGCGACCACCTTGCGCGCGAATGCCTCACCGCCCGAAGCCGGTCCCTCGACGATCTCCTCGATCAGGCCGGCCTTCAGCGCCGCGTCCGCGCCGATCGGATCGCCGCCGACGATCATCTTGACCGCGAGCTCGGGACCGACCGCGCGCGGCAGGCGCTGGGTGCCGCCGGCGCCGGGCAGCAGGCCGAGCTTCACCTCGGGCAGACCGAGCTTGGCGTCCTTGGTGGCGACACGGTAGTGGCAGGCCAGCGCGACCTCGAGGCCGCCGCCGAGCGCGGTGCCGTGGATCGCGGCAACGATCGGCTTCGGCGAGCTCTCCATCAGGCTCAGCACTTCGGCGAGCCCGGGCGGCTTCGGCGGCTTGCCGAATTCGGTGATGTCGGCGCCGGCGATGAAGGTACGGCCGGCGCAGGTCAGCACGATGCCCTGGACCTGCGCATCATCGATCGCGCTCTTGATGCACTCGAAGATGCCGCCGCGCACCGCGGCGCTCAGCGCATTCACAGGCGGACTGTTAACCGTGACGACGGCAATATTGTCATGACGTTCGAGCTTGACGACTTCACTCACCGGGACTCTCCCTGGATGCTTGTTCTTGGACTTGTGTTGAGTAGCTGCACGACTTGCGTTGAGCCGCTACGATTAGACCAATTTCGCACTGCGAAATTTAATTCCACATCTTGACATGGAGGGTTATTTTGAAGCACGTGCCTTGTCAACGAGCATGACAAGGGCAGGGCAAGGATAGGGATGAAGCGCGCTAGCAAGAAAGCCGCGACCGATCGCAATTTCGTCGTCGCCCTTTCCCGCGGACTGGACGTCCTGCGCGCATTCCAACCCAATGACGGGCTGCTCGGCAATCAGGAGATTGCGGCCCGCACCAAGTTACCGAGTCGGAGGCCAAGCGGTCTTAGGAAGACAACTATAACACTCAACTCCTTGGCTCACAGAACGACATGGCTAC
>NZ_JAUMTJ010000072.1:0-44327 GCF_032654765.1 Bradyrhizobium sp. 33ap4
TGTGCTTTATGAATGCGAAGTTCGTGAAAGTGGCTGCCGCGAAATCGCACGAACTTCGCATTCAGCACACTAGCCGCTGTCGCGCAGCACCAGCTCGAAGCCGAGATCGACGCGGCGCTCGCCGCCGCGCTCCAGCGTCAGCGTCGCCGCGGTACGGCCGATCGCGTCGCCATGCACGCTGATCGTGCTCAGGGTCGGCGAGATCAGCTGGCCCATTTCGAGATCGCCAAGCCCGATCACGGCGACCGGCTGCGCCGATGCAGGCCCGTCGCGCAGCAGCCCGGCCTTGCGCAGCCCGGACATGAAGCCGATCGCATGCGCATCGTTGGCGGCGAACACCGCATCGACACCAGGCAGCCGTGCGTGCGCCGCCACGCTGCCGGAATCCTTGCGGTCCAGGATCAACCGGCGCGGCTCGGCAAGGCCGCCGGCCAGTGCCTCGTCCCTGAAGCCGAACCAGCGGCGCGTGCCGCGTGGATCGTCGCCGCCGATGAAGGCGAGCTGCTTGCGGCCCTGCGCGACCAGATGCTTCGCGACGGCGACACCAGCCTTGTAATTGTCGAAGCCCGCGACCGCGTCGATCGGGTTTGCCGGCAGATCCCAGGTCTCGACGATCGGGATGCGCGCATTGCGCAGCAGGCGGCTGCCCTCCTCGGTCGCCGGCGAGCCGACCATGATGATCGCCTCGGGCCGCCGCGACAGCAGCGCCGCCAGCATGCGGTCCTCGCGCTCCGCGTCATAGCGCGACTGCGCCAGGATCACGGAGAAGCCGAGCGGCTCGAGCTTGTCGGACAGGCCCTGCACCGTGTCGGCGAAGATCGAGTTGGCGATGGTCGGCACCAGCACGCCGACCGAATTGGTCCGTGCGCTCGCCAGCGCGCCCGCCACCAGGTTCGGGATATAGCCGAGGTCGCGCATCGCCCGCTCGACCCGCGCCCGGGTCTCCGGCGCGACCAGGTCGGGCATCCGCACCACCCGGCTCACCGTGATCGAGGAAACGCCGGCGCGCTTGGCCACCTCTGAAAGGGTGGGCGCGGCACCGGCCGGGCCGGTCCCGGGGGCGGTCAGTTCGGAGCTCATGGGCCGGAGCCTGCACGATTCCGGGTTGCCAAGCCATGATGTTAGCGCTAGCATCACCTAATGTTAGCGCTAACATGGAACAGAAAGGGAGAAGCGGCATGATTTCGGACGAACAGGCCCAAGCTTACAAGCGCGACGGGGTGATCGTGGTCCCCGAGGTGCTCAACCAGGAAACCCTGGCGAAGGTGCGCACGGTACTCGCGGAGCTCGTGGCCGGCGCCGCCAGCGTGAGCGAGCACACCGACGTCTACGACCTCGAGCCGGGCCATTCGCCTGACAATCCGCGCGTCCGCCGCATCAAGGCGCCGCACAAGGTGCACCCGATCTTCGACGAGATCGTGCGCAGCCCCGCCGTGATCTCGATCCTCACCAAGCTGATCGGCCCCGGCCTTCGCCTGCACGGCTCCAAGCTCAACATGAAGTCGGCGCAATACGGCTCGCCGGTTGAGTGGCATCAGGACTGGGCATTCTATCCGCACACCAATGACGACATCCTCGCGATCGGCGTGCTGCTCGACGATTGCGATATCGAGAACGGTCCGATGCTGGTGACGCCGAGGTCGCACACCGGCGCCACGATGTGGGATCATCACGGCGAGGACGGCCACTTCGCAGGCCTGATCGATCCCGACCAGATTCAGGACGACATCAAGCGCGCGGTACCCTGCATGGGCAAGGCCGGCAGCATGTCGTTCCATCACGTGCGCGCGCTGCACGGCTCGGCGACCAACACATCGAACCGGCCGCGCAACCTGCTGCTCTATGAAGTGGCCGCCAGCGACGCCTGGCCGCTGATGGGCGTGAAGGACTTCGACGAGTTCAACAGCCGCTTGCTGGCTGGTCCGCCGGTGGTCGCACCGCGGCTCACCGATGTGCCGGTGCGGATGCCACTGCCGCCGGCGAAACGGCAGGGATCGATCTACGAGACACAGTCGGCGTCGAAGAAATCCTACTTCACGCGCGCCGCTTGAGACCTGAGACAATGCCCGCGGCCAGGCCGCGGGCATTGTTGCTTTCACGAGCACGATCCCCCGCGACAACGCAGCACGCGTTTGCGCGGAGATCGTGCCCGATCAAGACGACCATAAAAACAGACATAACGGGGAAACGAATGACCGAGATGGCAAGAGATGGCGCTCGCACATCGCGCCTGCGTGTGATCCTGGCCGCAAGCATCGGCTCCGCGCTCGAATGGTACGACTTCTTCCTCTACGGCACCGCCGCCGCGCTGGTGTTCGGCGAATTGTTCTTTCCGAAGAGCGATCCGGTGGTCGGCACGCTGTTGTCGTTCCTGACCTTCGGCGTCGGCTTCGTGGTGCGGCCGTTCGGCGGCCTTTTGTTCGGCATCCTCGGCGATCGCTATGGCCGCAAGCCGGTGCTGGTCTCCACGCTCCTGATGATCGGCATCGGCACCACCGCGATCGGCTTCCTGCCGACTTATGGGCAGATCGGGATCTGGGCGCCGATCCTCCTGGTCGCGATGCGCGTCATCCAGGGCCTTGGCGCCGGCGCCGAATATGGCGGCGCGGTGATCTATCTGGTCGAGAACGCACCGTCGAAGCATCGCGGCTTCTGGGGCGGCTTCGCGCCGCTCGGCGTCTCCGTCGGCAACCTGCTTGCGGCCGGCGCCTTCGCGCTGGTGACCATGCTGCCGCGCGAGGATTTGATGAGCTGGGGCTGGCGCCTGCCCTTCCTGGCGAGCTTCCTCCTGATCGTGGTCGGCATCTTCGTCCGCATGCGCATCACCGAGACGCCGGTCTACACCGAGGCGGTGGTCGCGCGCGGCAAGGTCGAGAGCAATCCGGCGATGGAAGCGTTGCGCCGACACCCGCGCAACTTCTTCGTCGTGCTCGGCGCCCGCATGGCCGAGAACGGGCTCGGCTATTTCTTCCCGGTGTTTGGGCTGAGCTACGTGATCACCACGCTCGGCGTGCCGAAAGCCGAGGCGCTCAGCGCGCTGATGCTGGCATTCACGGTCGAACTGTTTGCGATCCTCGGCTTCGCGGCATTGTCGGACCGGATCGGACGGCGGCCGGTCTACATGTTCGGCGCGCTGGCCGGCGTGGCGCTCGCCTTCCCGTTCTTCTGGATGGTCGGCACCAAGGAGTGGATCATGATCGCGCTGGCCTTCATCCTGGCGCGCGCCGTGGTGACGGCGGCGATGTTCGGGCCGCAGGCGGCGTATTTCGCCGAGCTGTTCCCGCCGCAACGCCGCTTCGCGGGCTTTGCCTTCGCCCGCGAGCTCGGCTCGCTGCTGTCGGGTGGTCCGGCGCCGTTCGTCGCCACCGCACTGGTGGCGGCCTATGGCACCTGGTGGCCGGTCGCCTGCTACGCGATGTTCCTGTCCGCCTGCACCGTCGTTGCGATCTGGATCGGGCCCGAGACCTACCAGGAGAACATCGCCGCCGACGAAGGCGAACAGGCCGAGCTTCCCGCGGCGATCCCGGCGCGGGCCTGATCGGTGGCGCAGCAACTGCGCGTCCTGCAGTCGCTCTGGGCGATGGAGCGACGGCTGGCCGATGAGGGCGAATGGCCGCTGCAAACCCAGCTCGCGATGATCCGCGATGCCGGGTTTGACGGCGCCGGCGTGCGCTTCATCGATCCTGTCTTTGCGCGCGAGGCGACGAGCTTCCTTCGCGCGCATGGCATGATCTGGCAGGCGCAATGCTACCCGAAGAGCGTCGGCGACCTGAAACCGGTGCTCGAGCTGGTCGCCCGGCTCGGCGCCGATCACGTCAATCTGCAGCCGGACGTTCGGCCGCGCCGGCTCGCGGATTGCATTCCGCTGCTCGAAGGCTGGCGGTGGCTTGCTGCCGAGGCCGGCATCGCCGTGCATGTCGAGACCCATCGCGACCGCATGACGACCGACCTGTTCTTCATGCTCGACCTGCTCGACTGCTTTCCCGATCTGCGGCTCACCGCCGATCTCTCGCATTATCTGGTCGGCCGCGAATTCGCCTGGCCGGTCGATGACGTCAACCACGCGATGATCCATCGCATCCTCGACAATGCCTGGGGCATCCACGGCCGCATCGCGAGCCGCGAGCAGGTGCAGATCTCGCTCGGCTTTCCGCAACACCAGGGCTGGGTGTCGCTGTTCATGGGCTGGTGGGACTACGGTATCCGCTCCTGGCGCAAGCGCGCCGGTCCCGACGCGACCCTGACCTTCCTGTGCGAGCTCGGTCCCCCGCCCTATGCCATCACCGGGCCCGACGGCAGGGAACTGTCCGACCGCTGGCAGGATGCGCTGGTCATGAAGGACATGATCCGCGCGCTGTGGGATCGTATCGCGAACGAGCCGCAAGGCGCGCTCCCGCATTGATTCAAGCAAGCCACGGCGGCATCCTGAACGCCACAATCCGGAACGCCGCGAGGACTTGTGCGCGACCGCTGGGCTTATCCGCTTCGATGCCTCGCCGCCGTCTCGGCCATGGCAGCCTTCGCGCATACGAAAGCGGCCGCGGCAGAGCTCGCCCTGAATGTCGCGACCCTGCCGCGCGTCGCGACCATCGACCCGCGTTTTCAGTCCTACAACATCGAGATGGTCGAGGTGACCGGCGGACGGTTCTGGAAGCCCTATGCAACCGCCGCCACGCGTCGGCGTGCAGAGACGGAGCGGTTCGCAGCTCGCACTCCGATCGACCTGCACGGTGGCAGGCTTCGCAAGCTCGCGGCAGCCCTCTCACCCGTCTATCTGCGCGTCAGCGGCACCTGGGCCAACAGCACGTTCTTTGCGGATTCCGAGACGCCACCGGCTGCACCGCCGGCCGGCTTCAACGGCGTGCTGACGCGACGGCAGTGGCGGGACGTGATCGAGTTCTCGCGTGCCGTCGACGCTCCGATCGTCACGTCCTTTGCGATCAGCGCGGGCGCGCGTGACGCCGAGGGGCAATGGAGCCCCGGGCAGGCCCGGCAACTTCTCGCTTTCACGCGATCGGCCGGCGGGCGTATCGCCGCAGCCGAGTTCATGAATGAGCCCGATCTGCCGACCATCGGCAGCGCCCCTAACCGCTACGATGCTGCGGCCTACGGCCGGGATTTTGCAGCGTTCCGCGCCTTCATGAAGGACACCGCGCCCGACGTGACGATCCTCGGCCCCGGCACGATCGGCACCGGCGCTGAGGCCCAAGCGCTTTTCGCCGTATCGGCAGCCGGCGTCGACGCGGTCTCCTATCATCACTATGGCGCGCTGTCGGCGCGATGCGGCGGTGATCGCAGGGCAAGGCATGCATTGTCGGACGAATGGCTGGCGCGAACCGGCGAGAGCCTCGCCCTCTACGAGACGCTGCGCGACCAGCTTGCGCCGGGCAAGCCGATCTGGCTGACCGAGACGGCCGAGACCGCATGCGGCGGCAATCGCCTGGCCGCAACCTTCGCCGACACGTTCCGTTACCTCGATCAGCTCGGACGGCTGGCCAAGGCCGGCGTCCAGGTGGTGATGCACAACACGCTTGCGGCGAGCGACTACGGGCTGCTGGACGAGCGAACTCATCTGCCGCGGCCGAACTATTGGGCTGCGCTGCTGTGGCGGCGGTTGATGGGCACCATTGTGCTCGATGCCGGTATCGCGGAGCGTCACGGCTTCCATGTCTATGCGCATTGCGCGCGCGACATGCCTGATGGAATAGCCCTGCTCGTCATCAACAATGACCGGCGGATGCGGCACAAGCTCACGCTCTCAGCCGCCTCGCAACGTTACACGCTCGCGAGCGAAAAGCCTGCCGACGGCAACGTTCAGCTCAATGGCGCGACGCTCTTGCTCGGGATCTCTGACCGTATCCCCGCCCTCAACAGCGACGCGGCTGTCGCCGGAACGATCGTCTTCGCACCCAGAACGATCACGTTCCTGATCGTCGCCGACGCCGGCAACGCCAATTGCCGGTAGCGGCCCGACGTCGCCTTACGCCGCGTCGCGGCTGGCGTCGGAGGATTCCGGCGGGCGCGCCACCAGATGGCCGAGCATGATGGCAGTCATCAGCCGCTCCATCTCGAGCCGCGCGGTGACATGCGACATGGTCGGCCGGCTACCGAGTGCGAGCTGGCTGACGTCGTCGATCGCCGTCAGTCCGCGCGGATAGAATTCGCGGAAGATCACGCGTTCGGCCAGGCCATCGACCAGGCGGAAATTCAGCGTCTTGGCCAATTCGCTCAAGGCTTCGCCGACCAGGCGCTTGTTGCGTGACCCAAGCGTGGAGAGGCGGTTGCGCAGCACCACCCACTCGAATGCCGGCTGATCGTGTGTGCTGCGCTGGCGCCGCGCCTCCTCCACCATCTTCGAATAGTGGCTGATGCCGGTCACCTTGAACTCGTTCGGATCGACGGTGCCGAGCACGTCGAAATCGAGGAAGCTGTCGTTGAGCGGCGTGATCAACGTGTTCGCCAGCGAATGCGTGAACGTCGTCAGATAGGTGTCATGGCCGGGACAGTCGATGACGACGAAATCGTGCGACCGGCCGAGCCGCTCGACGATCTCGGCAAGCGCGCTGCGCCCGAGCGTCTCGACCTCGCCGCTCCTGCCGCTCACCGTCTCGAAGCACATATGCGCGGGAACGCCGAGATCCAGCGAGGTTTCCCGCGCCCAGTCCCGCCGGTTCTCGACGTAGTGCGTCAGCGACTTCTGCTTGTTATCGAGATCGATGGTGGCGACGCGCTGACCCGCCTTGATCAGCGCGATGGCGATATGCATGGCAATTGTCGACTTGCCCGAGCCGCCCTTGTTATTTCCGACAACTATTACTCGTGCGTTTGTCATGGGAATCCATACCGGACGCTTGAGTGAAAGCAGGACGAAACAGAATTTAATGAATGGATCGAATCTCCCTGATTCGATGAATCTCGACAAGAGTCGCTGCTACATTGTCGTGATCGAAATCAAGAAGCTGCGACATCATTGTCACAGCTTCTTCGAGCACGTATCGTGAACGCAACTAGCGTCCCTGAAACACCGCGGCGCGGCGCTCAACGAACGACTTGATACCCTCGGCCGCATCTGATGTGTTGAGCACACGTTCGCGGATCTGCGGAATGATCGCGATTGCCGCCTGCTCGCCGGCTTCGATGAACTTGCGGCCCGCCTCCTTGGTCACCTGGATTCCAAGCGGCGCATTGCGCGCGATGATCTCCGCGAGCGCCATCGCGCGCTCGACCTGCTGGCCCGCCGGCACGACTTCCTGCACGAGACCGATCCGATGCGCCTCGGCTGCGGTGAACTCGTCGCACAGCAACAGGTGATACATCGCATCGCCCCACCCGGCGCGGCTGATATAGCGGAAATGCGCGCCCGCCAGCGGCGCGATGCCGCGCTTGGCTTCCATCTGGCAGAAGCGGCTGTCGTCCGCGGCGATCACGATATCGCCGGCCAGCATCATCTCGATGCCGACGGTGAACACGATACCCTGCACCGCCGTGACGATCGGCTTCCGGCAGCGCTTCGACAATCCGAACGGGTCGACGTTGCCCTCCGGCAGCGGCTTGCGCGTCGCCGTCGGACCGAAGAATTTCGGCATGTCGAGACCCGCGGTGAAACTGCCGCCGGCGGCGCAGAGCACCCCGACCCAGAGGCCGTCGTCATTGTCGAGCAGCGTCAGCGCGTCGGAAAGCTCAGCCATCATCTCCGGACTGAAGGCATTCTTCTTCGCGGGATTGTCGATGATGATCTTGAGGATGTGGTCGTGCCGCTCGTGGCGGACCCGCCCTTCGCTCGCGCTGCCGGACATCAGTTCCTCCCTGCTTTGTGACTGGATAATTTCTGGATGATGGTTGTCATCCAGATGCATGATGGTCATAATCCAGAAAGAGAGTCAAACAGGGGCGAGGCGAGATGGGCCATTCCCAGGCCGACAAGGCCAGGAGCCGTGAGCGTATTCTGAACGAGGCTGCGACGCAGATCCGCGACAAGGGCCTCGACGCGCTCAGCATCGGCGGCCTGATGCAGCAGGTGAAGCTGACCCATGGCGGTTTCTATGGGCACTTCGCCTCGCGTTCCGACCTGATCGCCGCGGCTCTGGAACAAGCGCTGCATGCAGGCGAAGCGTCGGCTCACGCGGCGCGCGATCCCGACAAGCCGGGCAATATCAGTACACTGGTGCGGAGCTATCTCAGCCGCGCCCATCGCGACTCGCCCAAGTCGGGCTGCGCGATCGGCGCGCTGATCTCGGATGTCGGTCGCGCCGATGCGCAGTGCCGCGCGGTGATGGAGCCGCACATCGAATCCTTCATCGCCAAGGTCGCCGAGACGTTCGGCGACGATGACGACGGCAACGCAATCCTCGCGGTGAGTGCGATGGTCGGGGCGCTGGCGATCTCGCGCGTCCTCACCGACCAGAAGCGGTCCGATGCCGTCCTGCGCACCGTGCGCGACAGCATCATCGCGATGGCGTCCGACGAATGATTTCGCCCGCGCCGCGGGCACCTTGATGGAGCAAGCCATGAACGACCGATCCGCCCTCGAGCCGACCGCCGTACAAGGAAGCGTGCTGATTGCCGGCGTCGGCGCGTCGAACGGCCTCGGCGCCGCGATTGCGCGTCGCTTTGCCGCCGGCGGCTATCCCGTCGCGATCGCCGGCCGCAACGCCGACAAGCTCGCCGCGACCGCGGCCGAGCTGGCCGCAAGCGGCGCAACGGTCGCGCATGTGGTCGGCGACGCCTCCACGGCGGCCGACGTCGCGCGCTTCGTCGCGGCGGCCGAGCGGCTCGCACCGCTCGCGATGGCTGTGCACAATGCAGGCTCCAACCGGCCGGCACCGTTTCTGAAGGTCAGCGAGCAGCGCTTCGAGGAGCACTGGCGCGAACACGCGCTCGGCGGTTTCCAGCTGGCACAGGCCGCGATCCCCGCTTTGCTTGCGCGCGGCGGCGGCACGCTGGTCTTTACGGGCGCCAGCGGTTCGCTGCGCGGCAAGGCCAACTACTCACCGTTCGCCGCCGCCAAGGCCGCGCTGCGCGCGCTGGCGCAGAGCGTGGCGCGGGAATTCGGGCCGCAGGGCATCCATGTCGGCCATGTCGTGGTCGATGGCGGGATCGAGGGCGACCGCCTGCTGAACATGCGTCCGCAATTGAAGGACGAGCGCGGGCCGGACGGCATGCTCAACATCGCGGCCATCGCCGACGCCTATTGGGTGCTGCATCACCAGCATCGCAGCGCCTGGACGCTGGAGCTCGACCTGCGGCCGTGGGCGGAGCAGTTCTGAACGCGCTGCGCCGCCCTCCCGCCCGTGAATATAGGTTGCGATCGGCCGGAATCTTGTCAGCTTATGCGGCAAGGTCCGTCGAGATCGCACCCTGTCCCGGGAGAAGGCCATGTCGCAGCCCACGCCGATCCTGCACCATTTCGATCAATCGCCGTTCTCCGAGAAGATCCGCATCATCTTCGGATTCAAGAAGCTCGCCTGGAGCTCGGTACGGATCTCGCGGATCATGCCGCGGCCGGACCTGATGCCGATGACCGGCGGCTATCGCCGCACGCCGACGATGCAGATCGGCGCCGACATTTATTGTGACACCCAGATCATCATCCGCGAGCTGGAGCGGCGCTACCCGACGCCGACGCTGTTTCCGGCAGGCAATGCCGGCGTGCCCTGGGCGCTCGGCATGTGGGCCGACCGGCCGTTCTTCCAGACCACGGTCAACCTCGTGTTCGGCTTCGTCGGCGACAGGGTCCCGCGGGATTTCATCGAGGATCGCGAGAAGTTGCGCGGCGGCAAGTTCGACGTCGCCGCCATGACCGCGGCGCTGCCGCAGATGCGCGACCAGTTCCGCGCCAATATCGACTGGATCGAGGCGCAACTCGGCGACGGCCGGCCGTGGCTGTTCGGCGAGTTCAGCCTCGCGGACGTCAGCGCCTACATGAACGTGTGGTACGCGCGGCAGAGCCTCGCCACGATGGACGAGATCATGAATTCCTTTCCGCGCGTTGTGGCATGGGAGGAGCGCATCCGCGCCATCGGCCACGGCACGCGCACCGAGATGTCGTCGGCCGACGCGCTCGAGATCGCGGCGAAGGCGCGGCCGGAGTCGCCTGTGTGCGGCGACCCCAGCGACCCGAACGGTCGCAAGCCCGGCGACGTCGTTGCCGTGATGCCGGATGACTACGGCAAGATCCCGGTGCGTGGCGAGATCATCTCGCTGTCGGCGCAACACATCGCGATCCGCCGGTCGGATGAACGCGTCGGCGAGGTGGTGGTGCATTTCCCGCGCGCCGGCTTCCTGGTGGTCCCGGGCTGATTGCCGCGGGCGCTCTATATCTGGCCTGGAAACGCTGCGTTTCGCGGCGTGACCTTGCCGGCCCGCTGAACCGGCAATAGCTCCCATCTATCTCCAACCCAAGGCTCCACAGCGCAGGCTTGCGGATCGATCCGCAGCAACCCGGCCTTTCGGCCTGCGTGCGATGGGTGGCCCGTGGCGGATCTCCGCCACGCCGACAACCGGACTGACCATGACGACCTCCGTCGAATTCGGGCTTGATACGTTTGGCGACGTCACCAACGACGCCGCCGGCACGCCGCTGCCCCATGCCCAGGTGATCCGCAACGTCGTCGACGAAGCGGTGCTGGCCGATCAGCTCGGGATCGATTTCATCGGGCTCGGCGAGCACCACCGCGCCGATTTTGCGATCTCCTCGCCCGAGACCGTGCTGGCGGCAATCGCGGCACGCACCCAAAACATCCGCCTCGGCTCGGCGGTGACCGTGCTGAGCTCGGACGATCCGATCCGCGTCTTCCAGCGCTTCGCCACGGTCGACGCGGTCTCGAACGGCCGCGCCGAGGTGATCCTCGGCCGCGGCTCCTTCACCGAGTCGTTCCCGCTGTTCGGCTTCGACCTCAGGCAATACAACGAGCTGTTCGAGGAGAAGCTCGATCTGTTCACCGAACTGCTCAAGCAGGAGCCGGTGACCTGGCAGGGCAAGCTGCGGCCACCGCTCAAGAACCAGTCGGTCTATCCGCCGGTCGAGCACGGCCGGCTGAAGACCTGGATCGGCGTCGGCGGCAGTCCCGAATCGGTGGTGCGCGCGGCGCATTACGACCTGCCGCTGATGCTTGCCATCATCGGCGGCGATCCCAAGCGCTTTGCACCTTATGTCGACCTGCACCAGCGGGCCTACCAGCAGTTCGGCCGCGAACCGAAGCCGATCGGCGTGCACTCGCCGGGCTATGTCGCCGAGACGGACGCGCAGGCACGCGAGGAGCTGTGGCCGGACTACAAGGTCATGCGCGACCGTATCGGCAAGGAGCGCGGCTGGCCGCCGATGGGCCGCGACGAGTTCGTGGCCGAGGCCGAGCACGGCTCGCTCTATGTCGGCGCGCCGGAAACCGTTGCTCGCAAGATCGCGGCGACCGTCAAGGCGCTCGGCGCGGCGCGCTTCCAGCTGAAATACTCGGCGGGCCCGCTGCCGCACGACAAGCTGATGAAGAGCATCGAGCTCTATGGCCGCGAGGTGGCGCCGATGGTGCGCGAGATGCTGGCCGCGTGACGCGCCAGAACCGGCATGACAAAGCAAAACCCCCGGCGTTTTCGCGCCGGGGGCTCTGTTAGATCGCGATCAGATCAACCGGTATTACCAGTTGCGCTGAGCGCGGAGCAGCAACATGTAGGTGTTCTGGTCCTTCAGCTCGTAGATTGCGCCGGGCTTGCCGATCGTCGGGCTGCCGGGGAAGGCGACCGTACCGGCGAAGCTCTGGTCCAGACGGGTGTAGGTGAAGTCGGCCGAGAAGGTCAGGTTCTTCACCGGGGTCCACTGGGTCTGCGTGCCGAGCTGCGCGATGCTGTAGTCGGGGTTGCAGGACGTCAGAGCCGAACCAGCACCGAAGAAGTTGCTGAGCGAGCCACCCACGCCGTTGCCGGCCGGACCGCAGATGTAGCCCTTGGCCGTGCTGTTGTAGTTAACCTGGGCCCAGGCACCGTAGATGCTGGTGTTCCAGTTCGGGTTCCAGTTGTGCACGTAGGCACCGCGGAAGCCGTAGGTCGTGATCAGCTGCTGCTGACCGCCGGTCACGAAGATCGAGTCCGGCGCGATGCCGAAGCCGATGCTCTGATAGGCGCCCGGAACGTTGGTTCCGCCGAAGATGGTGTTGCCACCAGCCGAACCGGCGAGGTCCTGGATGTTGTAGCGGGTTGCACCGTTGGTGTAGACACCCTGCAAGTTGATGGTGTCGCCAGGTCCGGTCGGGATGTTCTTGATCGACAAGGCCAACGCACCGGCCCAGCCCCACTTGTCGTCCGGATGACCGGTCAACTCGGTGCCGCCGTAGTAGGCCGCGTGGTTGTTATGCGCGGCGAACGATGCCTGGAACAGACCCCAGGCCTGATCGACGCGCAGCATCGCGACGAGATCCGGAGCGATCGTGCCGGCGTAGTCGCTGATACCGAACACGTTGGTGTTGCCGGGAACGCCGAAGGTGACCGGCGCGCCGAGGTTGACCACGCCAGCCTGATAGTAAGCCGTCTGGTCCTGAGCCGACAAAGACAGCGACACGCCGTTGCCGAACTGCGCGGTGTAGGTGAACTGGTTCACACCAGTGATCGTGCCGCCGCCGCCGACGAGACCGTCGTAGCTGTTGCCCGGGTAGTTGGCCCACGGAGCCGAGAACTGCGAGACCGCCTTACCGATGGTGAAGCCGGCGAACTGAATGAATGCGTAGTAGACACCGACCGTACCAGCGGCGACGTTACCAGAGCCGGCATTGTTCGGAGCCGCAGACGTACCGATCGGCGAGTAAACGGTCGAGCCGTTGCCCAGACCGGCATAGTTGTCTGTCGTCCAGGAGAACGTTGCATCGAAGAAGGTGCGGACCACGCCGTATTCGGTCGCGGTGCGCGTATCGATGTTCAGATCTTCACGCGAACGCCAGGTGTAGCCGTTGGTGAAGCGGTTGTTCGCACCACCAGCACCCGAGGTGTTGCCGGTGTGGTCCGAGTTGGTGTTCGCCAGAACGTCGACGCGCAGGTAGCCGCCCAGCTTGATACAAGTGTCGGTGCCCGGGATGTAGTAGAAACCGGGACCATACAGGGAGCAAACCTTCACGTACTCGACCGCTTTGGCCTTGACGGGAAGATCGGCCGCCTGAGCTCCGCCGACCGCGACGAGAGCCGCCGCCGAGCCGAGGATAAGGCTCTTAACCATCTTCATGTTAAACCTCCAAGTTGCTCTATCTCAGGGAAGGTTCCGGATCCGCCGGGTAAAACACCCTCAGGTTGGTTCCCTTGTCCCTTAAATCCCCGCTTAGTCGCTTCGCGTCTTCGGACACACCCGCATGAACGCGAGGGACTTAAGCGAACCACCTAGAACGGGACGACCTCGGGATGCCCCCCTCCGTCGTAGTTCCATATGAGACAGAAGGCCCCCGATCACGCAACAAAAGACCGCTCGGTTTGGGGCGAGTTGCGGCTGTTTTCGGGCAAATGTTGCACAAATATCACGGACTTTTGAATTGCGGCATTTCCGCAAGCCATTGAAACAAAATACGAATATTTCAGTTACCGCTATCGGGCACAAGATTGGGCAACACCAGGCGGAACGGTGTGCAAAACGCGTAGTCCTACTGAGAAAGCGATTGCTGAAGCCGGCTTCGGCAGCGCTGATTCCGGTATCCGGGCACGACGTTTCGGCCCAAAACGCCGCGATTTGAACAACATAACCCGCCCTGAATACCGTCGACTCGCGCCTGGAAGGGCTTTCCGATGGCTCGGAGCAGGCCGAATGACGGCGGGCGGTTCGCCACGCATGTGCGATGCTACATGTCACTGGGATGTCAGCGCGCAGAATCGGTCGATTTGTTCTCCGCAGCTCCGGCGCGCTGAAATATCTCTACTGCGCGCGGCGCACCCGCAAGGCTCGTCTCCGACGGAGCCGCGTCGCCCTCACTCGTCCAAAATGTCCAGGAGATCCTCGATCCGCTCGAAAGGCGGCTCGTGTATGTTGTCCGAATAGAACACGCGATCGCCGTCGCGCTGGAGCGAACGTGCTCTGGATTTGGGCAGCCTCCCGGGAAGGAACGTCGCCGCGACGGCCTCCGGGCCGACATCGAGCCTCACGATCCCTCGCCGCTTGCAATCGATCCTGAGCCTCGCCGCGGCGAAGAAGTCCCGCCCCGCCGACGGCAGCCTGCCGAAGCGGCGCGAGGTCTCTTCCTCGAGATCCTCCAGATCGTCTTCGCTCCGGCACCTCGCGGCACGGCCATAGATTTCAAGCCGCACGGATTCCGATTGCACATAGCTCCTGGGCAGCAGATCCGCGAGCGGAAGGTTGAGATCGGGCACCCACATATCGGCGGACCGGTCGTTGGTCTTCTCCGAGGCTTGCTTCAGAAGGTGGCTGTAGAGCACCGGACCGAAAACCTGCACGTGGCCGGATTGCCGCTCCGAAAGCAGATCCCCGGCGCCTCTGAGGTCGAGATCCCGCTCGCTGATCGCAAAACCGGCGCCCGGTCTGCTGAACTCCTCCAGAACGGCCAAACGCCTCCCGGATTGTTCCGAACTGGATTCGGTCAGCATGTATGCGAAGGCTCGTGTCCCGCCGCGTCCCACCCGGCCTCTGAGCTGGTGGAGCTGTGCCAGACCGAACTTTTCCGGCCAGCAGACCACGATGGTGTTCGCCCGGGGGATGTCGAGACCGCTTTCCACGATGTTGGTCGCCAGGAGGACGTCCGCCTCGCCTTCGACGAAGCTCATCATTCGATCGTCGATTTCGTCGACGGGTAGCTTGCCATGCAGGCAGACGATACGGAGCTCCGGGGCCATCGACTGCACGCGCGCCAGCATCGGATCCAGATCCTGGATGCGCGGACAGATCAGAAAGCTTTGCCCGTGACGTCGCTGCTCGCGCAGCAATGCTGCGGCGATGGCGGCGTCCGAGAGCGGAGCGATCTTGGTCGCGACCGGAAGCCGATGAACGGGCGGGGATGCGATCACGCTCAGCTCCCTGAATCCCGCAAGGCCCGCC
The DNA here is from genome assembly GCF_032654765.1 of Bradyrhizobium sp. 33ap4. Taxonomy (NCBI): domain Bacteria; kingdom Pseudomonadati; phylum Pseudomonadota; class Alphaproteobacteria; order Hyphomicrobiales; family Nitrobacteraceae; genus Bradyrhizobium; species Bradyrhizobium sp. 33ap4. The sequence goes on from NZ_JAUMTJ010000072.1 coordinate 15,014, forward strand.
GCAAGTGTGCGCGGAATCGGCGTGGCACTCATCCACAGCGTATGGGCGCCCTTCGCCAGCCCTGAAAGCTTCGCCTTCTCGGCCGCGCCGAAGTGCTGCTCTTCGTCGACAATGACCAGGCTCAGCTTGGCGAACCTCACGTCCTTCGATGCGATCGCCTGCGTGCCGACCACGACCTTCATCTTGCCGCTTCGCAGGCCCTCCTTGGTCTCCTTCATCTCCGGAGCCGACGTCGCCCGCGACAGGCTTCCCACTTCGATGCCAAGCGGAGCAAACCGTTTGCGGAAGGTTGCAACGTGCTGCCTTGCCAGAACAGTCGTCGGCACGACGACGGCGACCTGCTTGCCCGACAGCGCAACGGCCGCCGCCGCGCGCAATGCCACCTCGGTCTTGCCAAACCCGACGTCGCCGCAGACGACCCGATCCATCGGATGACCGGACGCCAGATCATCGAGGACGTCGCGAATTGCCTTCGCCTGGTCGACGGTCGTGAAATACGGAAAGCGCGCGACGAACCGCTCATAGGCGGGACCGGGAGCGACCAGCTTGGGAGCGCGCCGGCGGCGCCGTTGCGCGATGTGTTTGGCAAGCGCCTTGGCGGCAGTCTGGATTTCCCGCTCCGCCTTGCCACGCCGCGTCCACCACGTACTGCCATCGGCCCTGTCCAATGCCAGCTTGCCGAGCTCCGCGGCATACGGCCAGATCAGCGCAAGATCGGCCGGCGGAACGAGGACGGCATCATCCCCCGCGAATGCCAGCCTGATCATCTCGCGCGATGATCCCTTCCCCATATCGAAGGTCTGCAAGCCATCGAGCACGGCCAGCCCGCGTTGCAGATGCACGACGACCGCGCCGCGCTCCGGCACGTCGGGATGATCGAAAGCCGAGCTCCAGGCTCGCGCCATGGGCTGCGGATGATGCGCCCTGCTGCCGAGCACGTCGGTCGCCGTCACGACGACGAGCGGCTTGCGCCCTGAGCAGATGAAGCCGGTGTCGAAGTCGGCCAGCAGCGCGCCTTCGCCGCCCCGCCCCTTCGCCGCCTCGTTCCAGTCGGCGAAGCGCTCCGCCTTGATCCCGCTCATTCGCTCCATCGCGCGCAGGTCATCTTCGACCGCCGCGACAAACAGCAGCCGCGATCCGGCGCGCTCGGTGTCGGCGACAAATGCGCGAAGAGCCTTCCGCGATGAGGCGACCTTCGAGAAATCAGGCGTGGCGGTGAAAGCTGCCTTTCGGGGCAGCGAGCTCATCCGTTTGGTCAGCCGTTTCCAGTCAGCGGGCCCCAGATACTCGCGCTCCGCCTCCCTGCGGCCGGCCGCCTCCTTGATCGTGCTCAGCCAGCTATCGGCGTGGCCCGAAACGCCGGCGTCCGCGATCCAGCGCGCGCGCTGACAATAATCCGGCAGCGCCGCCCGCTGTGCCCGCTTGCCTCCCAACGCGATCCGTTCGGACATCGGGTCGATGTGCAGTTCCTCCGCGTCGAACACGACGTCGTGCTCGTCTGGATCGACACCGGCGATTCTGCGGATCACGCCACCGGAATGCTCAATTCTGAACGGCCCCAGCGCGCCCGCGGGAAATACCTCGAACGTCATTCCGTGGAACAGAGCGCTGCCGGGATAATCCGCCTCTTCGTCGAGATCGTATCCCAGAGCTTCCAGACGATCCTTGAGTTCCTGCTCGGAATAGCCCGCCCCCACCTTCAGGCTGATGCTGAGGCGCGCCGAGCTGGCGGGCAACGGCAACCGCTCCATGATCGCCTCGGCCGTCGACACCAGGAAGACCGGCTTCTTGCTCCGGGCGAGGCGCCTCAACACCGAACTGCGCCGGCCGGCGATCTCTCGTGACGGCTCCAGCCCGTCAAAGGGCAAGGTATTCAGCCTCGGGAACACCAGCACCTCGAGCGAGGGATCGAGCGAATGCAGCACGCTGCCGAGACGCTCTGCCCTGTTCTCGCTTTCCGCAAGGAAAACGATGCCGTCCCGCCCGGATTTCTTCCATTGCTCGAGAAGATGAAGCGCCAGCATGCCAAGCGGTGAGGAAGACGAGATCCCGGAACGCGCCGATCCCTTGCTTTTCTTCTTCGCGCCAGCAGCAGCGCGGGCCTTCTTGGTATTCGCCACGTCAGATCCGTCGTTATGTCGTGATTACGATCGCCCGTTGACCTGGATCTCCGGGCGACTCGGGGCTCGTCGCCCGCCGCCATGGAAGCGAAAGCGGCACAGATTTCCAGCCAAGCCGGCCCAATCCGCCCGAAATGGCGGCGGGGGCGGCCGGCAAAAAACGATTCCTCTCTTGAAATCAACGGCTTGCTTGCTGGCTGGGGCGGGAGGGATCGAACCTCCGAATGGCGGAATCAAAATCCGCTGCCTTACCGCTTGGCTACGCCCCAACGCGCCGATCGAAGGCCACGTCGGTCTATAGGGTGAGTCCCGCCATTTCAACAGGGCGGCGATCGAAAAGGCACGAAAGCCGCAGGATGATGACGGTACTCTTATTATAAGGCGACGCCGCGGTGGCCGAAACAGAACGTGCGATGTCCGTTCGGACTGTTGAGAGGGCGCCGGTTTCATGGGATGACAATTTGCAAACGCCTCGTCGGGAGTAACGCCATGACCTACCGTGCGCCGATCAACGATATCTTGCTGTCCCTCAATCACGGTGCGGGGCTCGCTGCCGCCGTGGAGGCCGGCCATTACGGCGATTTCGACGGCGACATCACCGCTGCGGTGCTAGAAGAAGCCGGCAAGTTCGCCTCCGACGTGCTGGCGCCGCTGAATCGTGTCGGCGACGAGCATGGCATCAAGCTCGACAACGGCAAGGTGACGACGGCGCCGGGCTGGCCCGACGCCTATCAGCGCTGGACCGCCGCGGGCTGGAACGCGGTGTCGGGGCCGGAGGCGTTCGGCGGCCAGGGCCTGCCGCTCGCGGTCAACGCCGCCTGCACCGAGATCTGGAGCGCGTCGAACGTCGCCTTCGGCCTCTGCCCGCTGCTGACGCTGTCGGCGATCGAGGCGCTCGATGCCCATGGCAGCGCCGAGTTGAAGAAGACCTATCTCGAGAAGCTGGTCACCGGCGAGTGGACCGGCACGATGCAGCTCACCGAGCCCAATGCCGGCTCCGACGTCGGCGCGCTGCGCACCCGCGCCGAACGCGCCCCCGACGGCACCTATCGCATCAAGGGCACCAAGATCTTCATCACCTATGGCGAGCACGACATGACCGACAACATCGTGCATTTCGTGCTTGCGCGATTGCCCGATGCCCCCTCGGGCACCAAGGGAATCTCGCTATTCCTGGTTCCGAAATTCCTGGTCAATGCCGACGGCTCGCTCGGCGAGCGCAACGACATCCATGCCAGCGGCGTCGAGCACAAGCTCGGCATGCACGCCTCGCCGACCTGCACCATGACGATGGGCGATAAGGGCGGCGCGATCGGTTATCTGATCGGCGAGGAAAACCAGGGCATGCGCTGCATGTTCACGATGATGAACCAGGCCCGCCTCGGCGTCGGCCTCGAAGGCGTCGGCATTGCCGACCGCGCCTATCAGCAGGCGCTGGCCTATGCGCAGGAGCGAAGGCAAGGCAAGGCGATCGGCCACAAGGGCGACGGGATGGATCCGATCATCGTGCATCCCGACGTCAAGCGCATGCTGATGCAGATGCGCAGCATGACGGCGGCGGCGCGCACGATCTGCTACGCCACCGCGGTCGCGCTCGACGTTTCGGTGCGCGCCAGGGACGCCAAGGTGCGCGCCGAGGCCGCGGCCCGCGGCGCGCTGCTGACCCCGATCGCCAAGGCCTTCTCCACCGACATCGGCAACGAGGTCGCCTATCTCGGCGTGCAGATCCACGGCGGCATGGGCTTCATCGAGGAGACCGGCGCCGCGCAGCATTATCGCGACGCCCGCATCACCTCGATCTACGAGGGCACCAACGGCATCCAGTCGATCGACCTCGTCACCCGCAAGCTCGGCGCCAATGGCGGCGCCTCGGTCTGGGCGCTGCTGGACGAGCTCGCTGCCGTCATCAAGCAGGTCGAGACCTCCAACGATCCGGCGTTCGGCACCACGGGCGCCAAGCTGCGCGACGCCCACGCCGCGCTGGAGCGCACCAGCAAATGGCTGCTCGAGCGCCTCGCCTCGGCGCCGAACGAGGCACTGGCCGGCGCAACGCCCTATCTGCGGCTGTTCGCCGCAACGCTCGGCGGCTGCATGCTCGCCGGCGAAGCGCTGGCCGCCAAGGCGAACGGCGAAGCCGAGCCGCAGCGCTATGTCGCGCTGGCGCGCTTCTTCGCCGAGAACATCGCCGTGCAGGCGCCGTCGCTGGAAAAGACCGTGACCGAAAGCGCCGAGGCGGTGACCGGCGCGGATGCGGTGCTGGCGGGATAAGATACCTTCCACCGTCATTGCGAGGTCAGAGGGCCCAAAGCGCTGTGCTCGCCAAAGGCCCTCCTCGCTCGTTTGATGCACATGACGTGCCGCATCACAACTGTCGTCCCTGCGAAAGCAGGGACCCATAACCACAGCCTTCCGTTTTGAAACGAGCTGTGGCTCCAGCGTTGCAAACCAATCGGCACTTGTGGTTATGGGTCCCGGGTCGCGCTTCGCTTGCCCGGGACGGCATCGAGTTTTGCGCCTACCGCCGAATCATACGTTTCGTCAGCGATCCGCGCGAAACGCGCGAAATTCCTCCGGGCCGTCGAGCAAGTCACGCTTGCGCGCGGCCTGATCGAACTGGCTGGCGGAATGATCTGCCATTGCGTTGATGGCCGTGCCGGCCAAGAAGTCGGAGGCCAAGCGGTCTTAGGAAGACAACTATAACACTCAACTCCTTGGCTCACAGAACGACATGGCTACGATCCGACTTATCCGTTGCCTCGATAAGATCGCTGCGTCATCTTGCACGATCCTTCCAGCAGGATCGGTACGGGCTAGGTCTCCCGTGTGCTGCCTGCTTGCTGTGGCGATTGTGGTGATTGCCTTGGCGCCGAAGGTTTGGACGCCGGGAATTTGGGTTTCCGCGGAGGCGCCGCGATCAATCCATCCCGTATCGCTTGCTTGCGGGCAAGCTTGCGGGCTCGCCGCACGGCCTCGGATTTCTCTCGAGCCCTTTTTTCCGATGGCTTTTCGAACGATCTGCGGCGCTTCATCTCTCTAAAGACGCCCTCGCGCTGCAACCTCTTCTTTAGAACTCGAAGCGCCTGGTCGATGTTGTTGTCCCTGACAAGAACTTGCAACGGATCACCTCTCTCGCGGTACAACGCACTTTGAATGAACAAGACCAGAGCCCGCTCTATCAATGACAGAGCGGGCCGCACTGCCATTCCAGTACATCCGTGGAACGGCAGCCGACCGACAACGTCGCGGAAGCTTCAGCCGCGGTGCTACAAGCACGCGTCCTCGCTTTCATCCGACGATGTCTTTGGAAAAAGGTCCTGGGACCGATCTACAAGGCTCAAGGCCAGTCGATCTAGTACAGTTATGCACTCATCTCAGCTATGCAAGACACAATCGCAGACCGTGAGAATTATATCCGACGGTTCAGCCACGGCGAGATCATGGCTGAACGGCGATGGCGGCTTGACCGCGAACGCGAAAAGCGGTTCCCCAAAAATCTCCATCGTTGCCGAGTAGCAAATTCGCTCCAACAGGCGCAGAGTACGGCGCTGCCGGACGACTGTTGAGCGCCGGCACCTGAGAGCCTGGGCAGCTCCCGCCACCAAAGGGAGCCGAAGATGGCAACCCGCTTCTATTTCGATATCCGCAACGGCGAGCAACTCTATGCCGACAAACAGGGCATCGAGCTACGCGACGAGGAAACTGCCGCGCACGAAGCGATGCAGTCATTGCTCAGCATAGCCAAGGAGAACCTGCCTTTGGATAAACACAGGCTGCTGGCGTTTGAGGTCCGGACGGACGAAGGGCCGCTGTTTCAGGTCAGTCTCAGTCTGGGTATCACAAGGTGCTAACTGCCGCGCTGCGCAGCCAAACTCAAGAATCCAGCCGGCAACTGCGCCAAGCGATAGCCACCTCAAGCACGGGCCCGTCGCCGTCCCGGACCTCGATGGCAATCTGATGGAAATTGTGACCGCGAAAGGAATCCCGAATGACGTCGGCCAAGGCGCGCGCAGCCTCCTCCTGAACCGCACCGAAGTTGGACATCTCCATGCCCTCTTCGTCGATCGCCAGGCCGCCGCCGTCACGAAGATCGAAATAATAGCGCGTCATCGGCATGGTAATTTACCCCGGCTCTCGATTGTTCCTGCGAAGACCGGGGAATGTGGCCGGTGAGGACAGTGGCGCGCGAGCCGTCCGGGTGAGTCATGACCGCAAAAGCGAGAGAGTTCCTTGATTTCTGGATTGAAAACAGCGTCCACGCTGCCGAGCAGTATGGAACGCCGGGTGCCTCGCAGGACGTTGCCGAGTTGGCGCGCCGGTGCATCGAGATGGCGGGACAGCAAGGCCTGACGGAACAGGATCTGCGTGATGCGGCCGGCGATATCACTGACTACATCAGGATCAGACTGAAGGCGGCGAACAGGAAGGAAGCCGATCGTCCCAAATAGTTCGGGCCACGGCCTGGCTTCGCGGCCTGAACTGGCGGCCGAGGCCGCGAAACAACAGGTCCGCTTCAGCAACGTGTCAGCGACGGACTCGACGTGCGTGATTGCGCGGCTTAACGCACGATGCGCTTGACCCGTTTGGTTCTCTTGGCAGCCACAGATGCCGTACCAGCGGGTGCAGAGCCAGCCTGCGCGGCGGCCGCCTCGGCGTCACGCGCTTCACGGAGAGCCCGCAGACGCACCATGTTCTTGCGCACGGCGATCGCATCGCGCTCGACTTCAGCGATTGCCTGCGCACCGGCCTCGGCGGCAAGCCGCTGGCGTTGGGCCTTGGCCAGGCGCTCGGCAGAGAGTTCTTCCGGCTTCTTGGCCATGAGCGAATGAGCCCTTTGAAAAGCAGCGAGACCCGCTCAACCCATCAGAGGATCGAGCGGGCCGCGGCTGTCATCCCAGTACATCCGTGGAATGACAGATCGATTCAAGCCAGCCGAAGATCTTCGGCGCTGGTCTTGCCACGCATCTTGTCGACCTTGAGTTCGAACGACAGCTTCTGGCCCTCGGCGAGACCGCCAAGTCCGGCCCGCTCGACAGCGCTGATGTGAACGAACACGTCATTCGTGCCATCATCGGGCTGAATGAAACCGAAGCCCTTCTGGCCGTTGAACCACTTCACAGTACCTGTAGGCATTTGTCTTCTCCAAAGCGGACGCACGTGAATTCGCGCCTGGTTCCGCATCATCCTTCAACCGACGATGTTCTTTGGAAAAGGGCCGCTTTGACCATTCAACAAGGCACAACGGCAAATCGAACGCTGCAAGCATACACACTTAATCCGCTAGGGCAAGCTCGGAAGCGCCGTCGATCGGGGCGAGCGGAGCTTCACCGAGCTGCCGTTCCGATAAACCGAACCATGTTTCGCGTAAGGGCTTGCGCCGCCGCGCAACTCGGTGATCGGTGACGCGGACGCAAATCGCGATATTCAACCGCCCGAACTTTTCGCCTTGCGTGGAACTCGCTTGGCGCGCGTCTGAACACTTGCTTTTGCCGCTGCCGGTTCCGTCGGGCGCGTGATCGGAAACGTCTCCCGCATATGCGCTGCCAGCATTGCACAGTAATCGGTCGCGAAACGAGGCAACGGACGCCGCTTGTCCCATGAGATGGTCAGAGGCTCCTGCAACACGCGGCGCCTGTGCGTGAGACCAACAATCCTTAATTCGTAGCGCCAGCACTGAAGCTGGGAGGGAACGATCGCGACGCCGTGCCCCGCCTCGGCCAGTGCCAGCAAGGTGTGCGGACTGCGACTCTCGAACGTGATCTTCGGTTTCAGCCCCGCCATACGGCTTGCCGCATCGAAAGCACGCCGAAATCCGAACCCGCTGTCCAGCAGCAGCAACGGAAGTTCGGCGAGGTCAGCGATCTCGATTGTGCAACGGGGACCAAGCGGCATCGACGGATGACAAGCAGCCAGTAACTGTACGGATCCAAGCGGAAGGCTGCCGAAGTGCTGCTCGTTCAGTCTGACGGCGTGCAGCAAATTTTGGCCGAGGTGAACTTCCCCGCGTTCCAGCATCGCCAATATCTCGCTGCCCGTCCCCTCCCTGATCCTGATCTCGACCCTGGGATATCGCTCCGCGTACCGGTGGAGAAAATCTGACAGCACGCTCTCGATGTGTTGCGGCGAGCCGGCGATCCTCAAGACCCCGGTATCTCCTTGGCGAAGCAGCTGAGCCTGCTCTTTCAGCGAATTGACGCTGTTGAGCAGCAGACGGCAGCCCGCAATCAACTGCTCGCCTTCGCCAGTCAATAGAAGCCGGCGCCCGACGCGGTCGAAGAGCTGCAAGCCGAGCTCCCGTTCGAGACCGATGATTTGCCTGGACAGGGCGGGTTGCGCGACACGCAACCGCAATGCGGCCTTTGAGACCGTGCCGAGCTCGGCCACCGTCAAGAACGTGAGGGCCTGTTGAAGGTTCATGCCCGCTTATACCATTCGAGCATAAGGTTCGAGAAAATATATGTATTGGACGTATTTCGAAGCCTCGTGAAGAGTCCTGTCAGGCTGCGGCTTGCCGCACAGGCACGGCACCGGAGGAGGCTCCCATGAATTCTGGAGGCAAGATGGCTCTGGTCATGTTGAGTTGTACCGCTGTCGGCGCTCTTGGCAGCGAAGCGCTGCATGGCGAAGCCAGGCCGCCCGCCTATTTGATCGGCCAAATCGAGGTCACCGATCCCGATGGCTATGCCAGGGAATATCTCCCGAAGGCGAAGGAGATCATCAGGGCACATGGCGGCAAGTTGATTGCGGCTGCCGGCGCGGCGGCAACCGGGTCGCAGGTCGTTGCCGTCGATGGAGATCCACCCAAGCGCGTCGTCGTCTACATGTATCCGAGCATGGAGGCGCTTTGGGCCTGGCGACACGATCCGGCCTACGTGCAGGTTCGGGCCGTCGGCGAGAAATACGCGAGGTACCACACATTTGCAGTTGAGGGCTCTGTCGCCAATTAGCGCTGACCACGCCGTCGATCGCTGCGACCTGCAACGTGTGCCACCTAGTTGCGAAACACCAGGCAGCGACCGCCGACTGCCTCCAACCGGGCGCACAGCTGGTTAGCTCGCTCACGGGTCGTCTCGGCGACCCGGAGCAGATACCAGGTGGCCGAGCCTGGCCCGGCCATGCGCGATCTCAGAACGAGCGGTGCGCGATCGCCGAGCACGGATGCAAATCGTTTCTGAAGTTGCTGGTAGTCGGCGAGTACGCGCGATTGCGACGGGCCGCCGGCCAATTGAAGTCCCCAGGGCCCCCACGCAGCTTGCTGCGCGATTGTCACGGACTCTCTTGGGCCCGCGGGAAGCGCCCGAACGAGCATGCCGCGCACGATGTCACCGCAGGCCATGGCCGCGTCGGTGTGGACCCGATCCTCAAGCGAACCCTGCGCCCATTCCTCGGCGGACTTGCCGGTGATGATCCTGACATAGGCGCGCGTTTCGCCCGGCAGGTTTCCACGCCCCGCCAACCAATCCTGAACGCGCCGCGGGCCACCATTATAGGCGGCCGCCGCAAGGCCGAGATTGCCGAACTGCGCGCGCAGTTCGCGGAGCCAGCGCGCGGATTCCTGCAAGGCAGGCAATGGCTCGAACGGGTCGGCCAGACCGCGCCACCGCGCAGTACCGGGCATGAACTGGGCGATCCCCTGGGCACCGGCCGAACTGACCGAGTTGGGATCGAAATTGCTTTCCTGCCAGATCAGCCGGACGAAGAAATCCGGCGGCAAGCCGTTCTCTAAAGCAGCCTCCTCCAACGCCTTGCAGTACTGCTGCGGCCCACCGAGCTTTGGACGCAAAGGTGTCGGCGCCGGCGACGGAACGGATGACGATTGCTGATCGGACGCCGACCGATCGGCCTCAGCGTTGCGCACTGCGGCGTTGGTATCCGGACGAGACGTTTCCGTTTGCGATGTTTGTGCCTGCGCCAGCTCTGCGCGCTGCGCGGAGGGCGTTACCGCTGGATTGCCGGGAGGTTGGGCGTTTGCGACGGGGACGAACAGCAGCAGGCAAGCCGAGCCGATAGCCGCTGGCAAAATCGATCGATGAACCCGCCGCGGCCCGAAAATCGACTGCATAAAGCGATCATCAAATTGGATGCATTCGCAGAATCATATCATCGGTGCCGACCGGGCGGCCAGAAAATTTGCTGCCTAGCGGTTGGACAGGCTTCCAACGATCGATGCGCGGCGGGACAGTTCGATCCAGTTGCCATCGGGATCGAGGATCATGGAGATCCGTGCGACCTCGCCGAGCGTCACCGGCGCAAGGCCTTCCCGCACGCCCTTGGCGCGCAACTCGTCATGCACGGCGTCGATGTCGGCGACCTGCAGCGTGATGTAGCGCCAGCCGCGCGCACCCCGAACCGGATCGATGGTTGCGGCGCGATCTTCCCTGAGCAGGATCAGACTGTCGCCGAGGCGAAACGCCGGACCATCAGACCATGACTGCTCGGTGAAGCCGAGGATGTCGCCGTAGAACCTGCGATGCGCGGCAAGGTCGCGCACCGCCATCGTGACGGCGATCTGGATGATGCCGTCATGTCCGGGCGCAACCAGGCAAACGCTGTTGCCGTCGGGGTCGGCCATGCGTTGCGGTGCGTCGACGCCCGCGCGCGCAATGATCAGTTCGCGATAGCCGCTCGGCGCCGCATCCGGCAGCGGCTCGACATGATGGTTGAGCTTGATGACCGAACCTTGCGCGTCGTGCCGGTACTGCTTCTGCCCGCGGCGGATCGGCTGCACATGATCGAAGCGAAGTCCGGCCTCCTGCTGCCAGAACCGCAGCATCGGTTCGAGATCGTTGAAGGAAAGGCCGACGTCGATCACGTTCTTTGCCAGTTGCATCTGCTCCCGCCTTCGGATGAAGTGCACCACGATGGATTAGCTATGCGAGGATCAAGTCACCAACGCAAGCACCACGATCACTGTCGCGGGTCGGCCGGTGCACCTGCCTGAAACAGTCAATCCAGTGAGGACCGATATGCAAGCAGGCCTCGTTCAGACCTTTCGCGCTTTTGCGTACAATAATGCCTGGGCCAATCACCGCCTGCTCACGGCCTGCGCCGGTCTCAGCCAGGCGGAGTTCGCCGCCGCGCGGACCGGGTTCTTCCCGAGCCTGCAGGCGACGCTCAACCACATTCATGTCATCGATCTCTTCTACATTGATGCGCTCGAGGGCGGCTGGCTCGGGCCGAAGGCGTGGGCCAACGAGGTGCCCTACCCGTCAGTCGCCGCGCTGAAAGACGCCCAGCGCGCGATCGATCAGCGGTTGATCGTGCACTGCGATGCGCTGACGGCTGAGCGGCTCGATGATGTGGTGAAGATCAATCGCGACACGAGCGTGCAGACCGAGCGGCGCGACCGCCTCTTGATGCATCTGTTTCAGCACCAGATTCATCATCGCGGCCAGGCCCATGCGATGCTCTCGGAGACCACGGTGAAGCCGCCGCAGCTCGACGAATTCTTCGCCGCCGGCGAAGCCCCGCTCCGGGCAGCCGAGTTCAGGGATCTCGGCTGGAGCGAAGCCACCGTGTGGGGCGGCTGATGGTTCCGCCCGCCATCGGCGATGCGGTTCCTGATCCGGAACGAGGTCTTGAAACCCGGCGCCTCCACGCTCACCTCTGGTAAAACGTGGGGAACTCTATCCGATGCCATTCGCCAATCACCGGGGCCAGCGTATCCATTACACCGTCGAGGGATCCGGGCCGCTGATCGTGCTGCAGCACGGTCTCTTGCTCGACGCCGCGAGCTGGAAACAATGCGGCGTGGTCGACGCGCTTGCCGATCGCTTTCGCGTCGTCTGCGTCGATTCGCTCGGACATGGCCTGAGCGACAAGCCCGCCGATCCGGCGCTCTATAATCAGGCGCAGCGTGCCGGCGACATCGTCGCCGTGATCGACGATCTCGGCGACGAGCGCGCCCACGTGGTGGGACATTCGATGGGCGGCTGGGTCGCGGTCGGTGTCGCCCGGTTTTTCCCGGCACGGCTGGCGTCGCTGGCGATCGGCGGCTGGGACTTTCTCACCGGACTGCCGCGCGGCAACGCCGGCCCGCTGACCTATGGTGCCTTCATCACCTTTGCCCGCCGCACGGTGCCGGAGCTCGCCGAATGGGTGACGCCGGATCTCGAAGGCGGCGTGCGCGCCTGCTTCAATGCGCTCGGACAGGTCGATGGCGCCAAGGACGCGGTGCTGTCCTCGCGCGTGCCGGTGCTGCTTTGGAACGGACAGGACGACGGGCCGCATGCGCCGATGCAGCGCTTCGCCGCGGAGAACGGCCTCGATGCGATGTCGGTGCCCGGCGATCACCTCGGCGCGCTGTTTCAGCACGGCGCCGCGATCGGCCGGGGCATCGGCTCGTTCGTCGGTCGCGGTTAGAGCGTTTAGGTAGAACAGCGCCCCGACTCCGCTGTGCTCCCTCTCCCCGTTCTTCACCCGCTTGCGGGGCGAGGTGAAGCGTCCCGCGCTACGCCGGCTCCGGCATCCCTGCCAGCAACTTGTCGAGCGTGATCGGATAGTCGCGCACCCGCACGCCGGTCGCATTGTGGACTGCATTGGCGACCGCGGCGGCGACGCCGCAGATGCCGAGTTCGGCGACGCCCTTGGCCTTCATCGGCGATGAGATCGGATCGATCTCGTCGAGGAAGATCATCTCCTGATGCGGGATGTCGGCATGGACCGGCACCTCATAGGCAGCAAGGTCGTGATTGATGAACAGGCCATGACGCCTGTCGACGACGAGATCTTCCATCAGCGCCGCGCCGACACCCATGGTCATCGCGCCGATCACTTGGCTGCGCGCCGCCTTCGGATTGAGGATGCGGCCCGCCGCGCAGACCGCAAGCATCCGCCGCACCCGGATTTCAGCCGTGTCGGCGTCGACGCCGACCTCGACGAAATGCGCGCCGAAGGTCGACTGCTGGTAGGTTTTCGCGAGATCGCCGTATTCGATGGCATCCTCCGCCACGAGGTCGCCGCCGCCGGCGGCCTGCGCCAGCGGCACGCTGCGATTGCCGGAGCGGACCACGCCGTCGGCAAACACCGCCTCCTCGGAATTGAAGCCGAGCTTCTGCGTAATGGCCTCGCGCAGCTTGGTGCAGGCGGCATAGACGCCGGCGGTGGAATTGTTGCCGCCCCACTGCCCGCCCGAGCCGCAGGACACCGGGAAGTCGGAATCGCCGAGCCGCACCGCGACCTTCTCGAGCGGCACGCCCATCATCTCGGCCGCGGTCTGCGCGATGATGGTGTAGGAGCCGGTGCCGATGTCGGTCATGTCGGTCTCGACGGTCACGATGCCGTTCTGGTCGAGACGAACGCGTGCCGCCGACTTGGTCACGAGATTGTTGCGGAACGCCGCGGCGACGCCCATTCCCACCAGCCAGCGCCCGTCACGGACGGCGCCGGGTTTCGGATTGCGCTTGTCCCAACCGAACCGCGCCGCGCCATCGCTCAGGCACTGCACCAGTTGCCGCTGCGAAAAGCGCCGCTCCGGATGCTCGGGGTCGACCTGGGTGTCGTTGCTGATGCGCAGCACGACCGGGTCGATGCCGAGCTTCTCGGCGAGTTCGTCGATCGCGATCTCGAGCGCCATCATGCCGGAGGCTTCTCCGGGCGCGCGCATCGCATTGCCCTCCGGCAGATCGAGCGCCGCAAGCCGCGTCGCCGTCATCCGGCTGGCGCCGGCATAAAGCAGCCGCGTCTGGCTCACCGCCATCTCGGGCTCGCCGTCCTTGACGTTGCCAGACCAGCTTTCGTGGCCGATCGCCGTGATCTTGCCGTCGCGCTCGGCGCCGATGCGGATGCGCTGGATCGTCGCCGGACGGTGTGTCGTGTTGTTGAACATCAGCGGACGTTGCAGCGCGATCTTGACCGGCCGGCCGGCCGCGCGGGCGCCGAGCGCGGCGAGCAGCACCTCGGCGCGCAGGAACAGCTTGCCGCCGAAGCCGCCGCCGATATAGGGCGACACCAGACGGACATTCTCCTTGGCGATGCCAAGCGTCTTCGCCATATCCTCAGCGCCCCAGGCGATCATCTGGTTGGAAGTCCAGACCGTGAGCTTGTCGCCGTCCCAGGCCGCGATCGAAGCATGCGGCTCCATCATCGCGTGGCCCTGATCGGGCGTGGTGTAGGTGGCATCGAGCTGCACGGGCGCACCAGCGAAGGCGGCGGCGAAATCGCCGACGGCGCTATCGGCCGGGCCGCCGAATGATGGGTGCGGCGTGACGCCCTTGTCCCGCTCCGCGGCGAGATCGAACTTGCCGTCGCCCTTGACGTAGTCGATCCGGACCAGTTGCGCCGCGGCCCGCGCCTGCTCGAAGGTCCCGGCGACGACGACGGCGACGGCCTGGTGATAATGCGCGATCTCCGGCCCGCCGAGCAGCGGCGCCGCATTGCGCTCTCCTTTGCCAAGCTTGCCGGCATTGTCCGCTGTGACGATGGCGAGCACGCCCGGCGCAGCCTTGGCCGCCTCGAGATCGATCGAACCGATCCGCCCCTTGCCGATCGCCGAACCGACCACGTAGCCATAGGCCTGGTTGGCCACGACGTCGTGCCGCTCATAGGCGTAAGGCGCGGTGCCGGAGGTCTTCAGCGGCCCGTCGATCCGGCTGGTCGGGTGGCCGATCACCTTGAGCTGGTCGATCGGATTGAAGGTGGCAGGATGTTCAAATCGCATGATGTCAGGCCCTCTTCTTAAGCCCTGGATCTCAAGCTCTGGCCTCGCGCAGCACCGCCGCCAGCGTTCGCTCGGCGAGCGGCAGCTTGTACGCATTGTCCTTGGTCGGCTTCGCATCGGCGAACAGGCGCGCGGTGACGGCCTTGGCGCCAGCAGGCAATTCCGCCTCCGCCGCCTCGACGCGCCACGGCTTGTGCGCCACGCCGCCGAGCGCGACGCGGCCGGTGCCGTCGCGCTGCACGATCGCGGCAACCGAGACCAGCGCAAAGGCATAAGAGGCGCGGTCGCGCACCTTGCGATAGGCCTGCGCGCCGCCGACCGGTTTCGGCAGCACCACCGCGGTGATCAGCTCGCCCGATACCAGGCTGGTTTCGATCTCGGGGCTGTCGCCGGGCAGACGATGCAGCTCGGCGATCGGGATGCTGCGCGTGGTGCCGTCGGGCCGCACCGTCTCGACGACGGCGTCGAGCGCGCGCATCGCCACCGCCATGTCGCTCGGATGGGTCGCGATGCAGGCGTCGCTCACACCGACCACCGCATGCTGGCGGCTGAAGCCGCCGATCGCGGCGCAGCCGCTGCCGGGCTTGCGCTTGTTGCAGGGCAGATTGGTGTCGTAGAAATAAGGACAGCGCGTCCGCTGCAGCAGATTGCCCGCGGTCGTCGCCTTGTTGCGTAATTGGCCGGAGGCACCGGCGAGTAGCGCGCGCGACAGCACGCCGTAGTCGCGCCGCACGCGTATATCGGCGGCGAGATCGGTGTTGCGCACCAGCGCGCCGATCCGCAAGCCGCCGTCCGCGGTCTCCTCGATGCGGTCGAGCGCCAGGTCGTTGACGTCGATCAGATGCGCCGGCGTCTCGATCTCGAGCTTCATCAGGTCGAGCAGATTGGTGCCGCCGGCGATGAACTTGGCGTTCGCGGTGCTGGCGGCGGCTGCGGCCGCCGCGCCCGGCGAGGCGGCGCGCTCATAGCTGAATGATCTCATGCGCTCCTCCCGGCGACCTCGCTGATCGCCTCGGCGATGTTGGAATAGGCGCCGCAGCGGCAGATATTGCCGCTCATGCGCTCGCGGAGCTCGGCATTGGTCAGTCGCAGCGGCGCATTCAGATCCGCCGTGACATGGCTCGGGATGCCGGCCTTGACCTCGGCAAGCACTGCGACCGCCGAGCAGATCTGGCCCGGCGTGCAATAGCCGCATTGATAGCCATCATGCTCGACGAATGCCGCCTGCAGCGGATGCAGCCCGTCCGGCGTGCCGAGCCCCTCGATCGTCGTGATCTCGTCGCCCTGATGCATCACGGCGAGCGTCAGGCAGGAATTGATCCGCCGGCCGTCGACAATCACCGTGCAGGCGCCGCATTGGCCGTGGTCGCAGCCCTTCTTGGTGCCGGTCAGATGCAGGTGCTCGCGCAGGGCATCGAGCAGCGTGGTCCTGGTGTCGAGCTCGAGCTGGTGGGTTTCGCCGTTCACGTCAAAGGATACTCTCGTCATCACGGGCGCTCCGGTCCGGGCAGATTGGGCGGCCGCAGGCGGAGGCGTCGCGATCGACGACGCCGCAAGCGAGGCGGCTCCAACAATCAACAGATGGCGCCGCGATAGTTCCAAACGTCCGGAGATCTGCATGCCGCCGCTCTCCTCAAGTCAGCCGGACGCGGAACCACGACAACGTGTCGAGGTCTGCTCGGCCTGTCAGCAAAGGGGGAATGCTGCGAACAGCGGAATGTTTCTCGCGGGGAAGTTAAACTCGTCGCGAGCGCCACGGGCGCGGCGGGCGGGCAGCATCGGCGCCATCGTGGCGCGGGCGGAAGGCAGCATCGCCGTGCGCCTCCGCGCCTACGACCAACGTCCCCTGCCCGGAATCGCAAGATTTATCTGCATTGCGCCGTTCTCATGCTCGCCCACAGGGAAAAGCGGCCCGGAACACGCTGGAGCTCTTGGGGCTTGCACCGGATCATGTAGGATAGCGGGTACGACCTCCACCGGCGACGATGCCGGCCGACCCTGGGACCGCTCGATGACCGCGCATGTCATAGTGACCGACGAAGCCGCCACGCGCGTGATCCGGCTGCGCAGGCCCGAGAAGAAGAACGCGATCACCCAGGAGATGTTTCGCGCGATCAGCGACGCGATCGACAAGGCGCAGAACAATCCGAAGATCCGCTGCCTGATCATCACCGGCGGCTCCGGCGTGTTCACCGCGGGCAACGACATCGAGGACCTGCTCGCGCAGGGCACCTCGACCGGTGAGACGCCGCCGGCCTCTGACCTCGTCAAATTCCTGTATTCGCTGGCCCACAATGTGAAGCCGATCATCGCCGCCGTCGACGGCGTCGCGATGGGCATCGGCACCACCATGCTGTTTCACTGCGACTATGTGCTCGCTAGCAAGACCGCGCTGTTCTCGACGCCGTTCTCGAATTTCGGCCTGGTGCCGGAAGGCGCCTCGAGCCTGTTGATGCCGCGCATGATGGGCCACCAGCGTGCCTTCGCGATGCTGGTGATGGGCCGCACCATGTCGGCCGACGACGCCCGCGTCGCCGGTTTCGTCAATACCGTGGTGGCGCCGGGACATGCCGAGGTGGAGGCGCACAAGGTGGCGCGCGAGATCTGCGCGCTGCCGGCCGAGGCGGTGGCGATCTCGCGGCGCCTGATCCGGCTGCCGCCGGAGGACGTCACCCGCCGCATCGAGCAGGAGAACCATCTGTTCAGCGAACGGATGCGCTCTGAGGAAGCAGTCGAGGCGTTCAAGGCATTCATGGCTCGCCCGAAGGATTGAAACGAAGCGTCGCAATATTGTAGTGGCGCGGCGCCATGATCCCGTGCTCCATGGACAGGTCATGAGACAGCCCCGCCTTTCCCCTCTCACCGCGCTCTGCGCGTTCGGACTGGCCGCAGCAAACCCCTGCGCGGCGCAGGCCGCGGAGCCGGTGAGCCTGCGCATTCTCGCGATCAACGATTTCCACGGCTATCTGCGGCCGCCGCCGGGTGGCATCCGCATCACCGACCCCGCTGACGCGACCAGGAAGATCATGGAGCCCGCCGGCGGCGCCGAGCGGATGGCCACCGTCGTCAAGCAGGTGCGCGAGGGCCACAAGAACAACATCTTCGTCGCGGCCGGCGACCTGATCGGCGCGAGCCCGTTCCTGTCGGCGATGTTTCATGACGAGCCGACCATCGAGTCGCTCTCGCTGATGGGGCTTGCGATCTCCTCGGTCGGCAATCACGAATTCGACGAGGGCAAGGACGAGCTGCTGCGGATGCAGAATGGCGGCTGCCATCCGATCGACAAATGCCAGGGGCCGCACCCGTTCACAGGAGCCAAATTCCGCTATCTCGCCGCCTCTACGATCGAGAAGGCGACCGGCAAGCCGGTGTTTCCGCCCTACGAGATCAAGCAATTCGACGGCATTGCAGTGGCCTTCATCGGGCTGACGCTGAAGAACACCCCGAACCTGGTGTCGCCGGCCGGCGTCGCGAGCCTCGACTTTCGCGACGAGGCCGAGACCGTCAATGCGCTGGTCCCCGAGCTGAAGGCAAAGGGCGTCGAGGCGATCGTGGTGCTGATCCACGAAGGCGGCTTTCCGACCGGCGACTATAATGAATGTCCAGGGATCTCCGGGCCGATCGTCGACATCGTCAAGAAGTTCGATCGCGCGGTCGACGTCGTGGTCTCCGGCCACACCCACCAGGCCTATGTCTGCGAGATCGACGGACGGCTCGTCACCTCCGGCGACAAATACGGCACCCTGGTCACCGCGATCGACCTTCAGCTTGATCCGAACAGCCATGACGTGATCAGCGCCAGGGCCGCCAACACCATCGTGCGGATCGCCGGCACGGCCAAGGATCCCGAGCAGAGCGCGCTGCTGGAATCCTACGACCGGCTGGCCGCGCCGATCGCGAGCCGCGCGGCAGGCTCGGTCACCGAAACGCTGTCGCGTACACCTGCCGAAACTGGCGAGAGCCCGCTCGGCGACATCGTCGCCGATGCACAGCTGCTTGCAACCAGCGCCGAGCCGAATGGCGGCGCGGTAATCGCCTTCACCAATCCCGGCGGCGTGCGCACCGACATCGTCAAGCGCGAGGACGGCGCGGTGACCTATGCCGATATCTTTGCAAGCCAGCCGTTCCGCAACCAGCTGGTGACGATGACGCTGACCGGCAAGCAGCTCAAGGACGCGCTGGAGCAGCAATGGGCCGATCCGAAGCGGCCGCGCGCCCTCCAGGTCTCGAAGGGGTTCTCCTATGCGTGGGATGCGAGCAAGCCCGATGGCGCGCGCATCATTGCCGCACGGATGTCGCTGGACGGCAAGCCGATCGACCCGGCCGCGAGCTACCGCGTCACCGTGAACAATTATCTCGCCGAGGGCGGCGACGGCTTCACGGTGTTCAAGCAAGGAACCGCGCAGCAGTTCGGCATCTACGACGTCGATGCGCTCTATGCCTACTTCAAGGCCAACAGCCCGGTGGGCCCGACGGCAGACAAGCGGATCGAGCGGATCAATTGAGCGAGGTCTAGGGGTGGCGTACGCAGCTCCTCACGTCATTACGAACGGAGCGAACCAATCCATTGTCTCCGAGCATGCGGCGGCATGGATTGCTTCGCTCCGCTGGCAATGACGCGGAAAACACCCCGGCTTTGGAAGGACGGGAACAGGGATGATGTCGGCCCTTTCCGGAACGCCGCTAACGGCCTAGATTAGGGCCTGCTCTTGCATGATCTTGGTCGGAAAACCGCTGCGCACTTTTCCGGATCATGCGTCCTCGCACGCGCATCGATTGCGCCGGGAATCTGCATGACACTGCTTCTGACGCATTCCGCCTGTCTCGACCACCTGACCCCTCCCGGACATCCCGAACGCCCCGACCGGCTGCGGGCGGTCGCCGAGGTGCTCGGCGAGGATCGCTTCAAGGCGCTGGTGCGCGATTCCGCGCCGGAAGGCGACCTCGACACCGTGCTGCTCTGTCACGGTGAGCACTATGTCGGCGAACTCCGCCACATCGCGCCGACCTCCGGCATGATCTATATCGACGGCGACACCTCGATGTCGCCGGGCACCTGGGAAGCGGTGATGCGCGGCGTCGGCGGCGCGGTGGCCGCCGCCGATGCGGTGATGGAGGGCAAGCATCAAAACGCGTTCGTCGCGGTGCGCCCGCCCGGGCACCACGCCGAGAAATCGACGCCGATGGGCTTCTGCTTCTTCGACAATGCCGCGATCGCTGCCCGCCACGCGCAGCGCAAATACGGCATCAAGCGCGCCGCAATCATCGATTTCGACGTCCATCACGGCAACGGCACGCAGGATATCTTCTGGGCCGACCCGACCGTGATGTATTGCTCGACGCACCAGATGCCGCTGTTCCCCGGCACTGGGGCCGCCGGCGAGCGTGGCGAGCACGACACTGTCGTCAACGCGCCGCTGGCGCCCGGCGACGGCGGCGCCAAGTTCCGCTCCGCTTTCGAGAACCTGATCCTGCCGCAGCTGGAGAAGTTCTCCCCCGAACTTATCGTCATTTCGGCGGGCTTCGACGCGCATCACCGCGATCCCTTGGCCTCGATCAACCTGACGGGCGAGGATTTCGGCTGGGTCACGCGCAAGCTGATGGATCTCGCCGACAAGAGCGCCGGCGGCCGCGTCGTCTCCGTCCTGGAAGGCGGCTACGACCTGCAGGGCCTGAAAGAGTCGGTGGCATCTCACGTCACCGCATTGATGGACGGGTAAATCCCCGCCACAATACGCCCGCAAAAATTCGATTGATTCTGCGCCGGGGCGAGCATGGCCTGCGACAGGTCATGTTTGGACGACAAGATCAGGTTGCGATCTGATCCACGCAATCGGGAACGCAAGAATGGCCGAGAATACCCAAGCCGACGTGAAGAAGCTCTCCTTTGAACGCGCGATCGAGGAACTCGAATCGATCGTCAAGCGGCTCGAGGACGGCAAGGTCCCGCTTGAGGAATCGGTCGCGATCTACGAGCGCGGCGAGGCGCTGAAGCGGCGCTGCGAGGAATTGCTGCGTCAGGCCGAAGCCCGCGTCGACAAGATCACCACCGACGCCTCGGGCCAGCCGACCGGCACCGAGCCGCTCGACGTGCAGTAGCGCTACCGACCACGTCGATCGTGCGGCGCGATGTCCGCCACGGCGGGCAATTGTTGCTGTGCATTTCCAGCCACCCGTAAACCTCCGGGGCTACCCGCGGGGTCGGGTACGGCTGCGAATCAGGCCGAGCCGGCCCGGCCGGCTGCCGCCAAATTAGGCGAATTGGAACCCAGCTCCCACCCGACTATTGAAAAGACTAGGTTTTTCGGCGCGCCGCATAGGAACCTTGCGGCCCCTATCGGGTTGGCTTTGGCGGCGGCTTTGGTGTAATGCTTCCAGTTCTATGGGCATTTGAGAGTGGCGGGCAGCCCGACTTTTCGGGCGGCATGCATCTCAAATGGTTCGACAAAACTGAACCGGGACGGGTGAAGAGCGACCAAGGTGATGCATATCACGTGGTCCAATCCGGAGTGAATCTAGGCTTACAACCAGGCACCGGCCTGCCGGGGCGGCACCCAGTGTCTGGCATTCGCTGCGCGGTGTGCGCGCCATCCCATCTCGCGTCGGGCGGTTCGTTCCGACAGGCAAAAATTGGAAATTCGCTGTGACCACATTTAGTAAGACGCCGCTTCTTGACACTATTCACACGCCGGATGACCTGCGCAAGCTGAAGGTCGAGCAGGTGCAGCAGGTTGCCGACGAGCTGCGCCAGGAAACCATCGACGCGGTGTCGGTGACCGGCGGCCATTTCGGCGCCGGCCTCGGCGTGGTGGAACTGACCACCGCCATCCACTACATCTTCGACACCCCGCGCGACCGCCTGATCTGGGACGTCGGCCACCAGGCCTACCCGCACAAGATCCTGACCGGACGCCGCGACCGCATCCGCACGCTACGCACCGGCGGCGGCCTCTCCGGCTTCACCAAGCGCACCGAAAGCGACTACGATCCGTTCGGCGCCGCGCACTCCTCGACCTCGATCTCGGCCGGCCTCGGCATGGCCGTGGCGCGCGATCTCTCCGGCGGCAAGAACAACGTTATCGCCGTGATCGGTGACGGCGCGATGTCGGCGGGCATGGCCTATGAGGCGATGAACAACGCCGGCGCGATGAACTCGCGCCTGATCGTGATCCTCAACGACAACGACATGTCGATCGCGCCGCCCGTCGGCGCGATGAGCGCCTATCTGTCGCGCCTCTACTCCGGCAAGACCTACCGCTCGCTGCGCGAGGCCGCCAAGCAGATCAACAAGCGCCTGCCGAAGATCCTCGCCAACCGCGCCAACCGCGTCGAGGAATATTCCCGCGGCTTCATGATGGACGGCGGCACGCTGTTCGAGGAACTCGGCTTCTACTATGTCGGCCCGATCGACGGTCACAATCTCGACCATCTGCTGCCGGTGCTGAAGAACGTCCGCGACATGGAGACCGGCCCGATCCTGGTTCACGTCGTGACCCAGAAGGGCAAGGGCTACGGCCCGGCCGAAGCCTCCGCCGACAAGTACCACGCCGTGGTCAAGTTCGACGTCGCGACCGGCACCCAGGCCAAGGCCAAGCCGAATGCGCCGGCCTATCAGAACGTGTTCGGCCAGAGCCTCGTCAAGGAAGCCGAGAAGGACGACAAGATCGTCGCCATCACCGCGGCGATGCCGTCAGGCACCGGCGTCGATATTTTCAACAAGGCGTTCCCGGACCGCACCTTCGACGTCGGCATTGCCGAACAGCACGCGGTGACCTTCGCCGCCGGCCTCGCCACCGAAGGCTACAAGCCGTTCTGCGCTATCTATTCGACCTTCCTGCAGCGCGGCTATGACCAAGTGGTCCATGACGTCGCGATCCAGAGCCTTCCGGTCCGCTTCGCGATCGACCGCGCCGGCCTGGTCGGCGCCGACGGCGCGACGCACGCGGGTTCGTTCGACAATGCGTATCTCGGCTGTCTGCCGAACATGGTGATCATGGCCGCCGCCGACGAGGCGGAACTGGTCCACATGGTGGCGACGCAGGTTGCGATCAACGATCGTCCGAGCGCGCTGCGCTATCCGCGCGGCGAAGGCCGCGGCATCGAGATGCCGGAAGTCGGCGTTGCCCTCGAGGTCGGCAAGGGCCGCATCATCCGTGAGGGCAAGAAGGTCGCGCTGCTGTCGTTCGGCACCCGTCTCGCCGAGTGCGAGAAGGCGGCCGACGAGCTCGCCGCCCACGGCCTTTCCGCCACGATCGCCGACGCGCGCTTCATGAAGCCGCTCGACGAAGAGATGATCATGAAGCTCGCCCGCGACCACGAGATCCTGATCACGATCGAGGAAGGCTCGATCGGCGGCTTCGGCTCGCATGTCATGCAGTTCCTGTCGGACAACGCCATGCTCGACAGCGGCATGCTCAAGTTCCGCTCGATGATCCTGCCCGACGTGTTCCTCGACCACGACACGCCGGCGGCGATGTATGCCCGCGCCGGTCTCGACGCCAAGAGCATCGTTGCCAAGGTGTTCGAAACCCTCGGCAAGGACTACAAGGCCGAGACCGTCAAGCTCGCCTGATCGTGACGGGCGGCGCTCACTGGAGCATTTTCGGTTCTGATTGAAATCAGAACCGAAGCTCCAGGTTGTCGCTCGAAAACGCACCAGCCCCGGCAAGTCCATGAAGATCTATCTGGCAGGTCCTGACGTGTTCCTGCCGGATGCCGTGGAGATCGGCCGCCGCAAGGCGGAGGTTTGCGCCTATCACGGGCTGACCGGGCTGTATCCGCTCGACAACAGCATCGATCCCACCGCCGCCGGCGTCTCGCTCACCATCTTCAAGAGCAACGAGGCGATGATGGAGTCTGCCGACGCCATCATCGCCAACTTGACGCCGTTTCGCGGCCCCAGTGCCGACGCAGGCACGGTTTACGAACTCGGCTACATGGCGGGACGCGGCAAACTGTGCCTCGCCTATTCCAACGATCCCACGTCCTACGCCAATCGCGTGGCGCGGCTCAGCCAGGTCGTGCCGGCATCCGACGGACGCCTGATCGATGCGGAGGGGCTGACGGTGGAAGAGTTTGGATTGCCGGACAATCTGATGATGATGCACGCGCTCGACCTGCACGGCAGCCCGCTGGTGACCCCGCGCGAGCCGTCGGCCGACCTATGGCACGACCTCACCTCCTTCGAGGCCTGCGTGCGGCTCGCTGCCGCGCAGCGCCGGCAGGCGGCGAAGTGACCAGAGCGGGCGACAACGACAACGACGCATCCGCCGGCAAACGCATCGACGTGCTGCTGGTGGAACGCGGCCTGTTCGAAAGCCGGGCGCGAGCGCGCGCCGCCATCGACGCCGGCCTCGTCACCGCCGACGGCAGGCAGATCGCGAAGGCGTCCGAGATCGTCGCACCGGGCGCGGCACTCTCGGCCGAGCCGGCGCATCCCTATGTCTCGCGCGGCGGCGTCAAGCTCGCCGGCGCGCTCGAGCACTATCCGATTGACGTCGAGGGCCATGTCTGCCTCGATGTCGGCGCCTCGACCGGCGGCTTCACCGAAGTGCTGCTCGCCAACGGCGCAAGCCTCGTGTTCGCCATCGATGTCGGCCATGGCCAGCTGCATCCCTCGCTGCAGGGGCATCCGAAGATCGTCTCCATGGAGGCGACCGACATCAGGAGTTTCGAGGGCAAGCGCCTGCCGGCGCGGCCCGACATCGTGGTGATCGACGTCAGCTTCATTTCGCTGAAGCTGGTGCTGCCGGTGGCGCTGTCGCTGGCGGCAGCTCCGATGCATCTTTTGGCGCTGATCAAGCCGCAGTTCGAGGCGGCGCGCAAGCACTCCAAGCGCGGCGTGATCCGCAACGCGATGGTGCACCAGGAGATCTGCGACGACATCGCAGCCTTTGCCGCCTCGCAGGGCTGCACCGACATTCAGGTGTTCCCGTCATCGATCTCGGGCGGCGACGGCAATATCGAATTCTTCCTCGGCGCGCGCCGTGGCTGAGCTTCTTACCATCGACCATGTCGGCCACCGCGGCGACGGCGTCGCGATCGAGGGATCGCAATCGATCTTTGTGCCTTATGCGCTGGCCGGCGAAACGGTCGAGGTCGACGACGTCCCGGGCAACCATCCCGACCGGCGGCGGTTGCTGCGGGTCGCGCAGGAAAGCCCCGAGCGCATCGCGCCGTTCTGTCCGCATTTCGGCGTGTGCGGCGGCTGCGCGATCCAGCACTGGAACGATGTGCCCTACCACGCCTGGAAGCGCAACATCGTGGTCGAGACGCTGGCGCAGGCGAAGATTGCGGCGGAAGTCGCAGCGCTGATCGATGCCCATGGCGCGGGCCGTCGCCGCATCACGCTGCACGGGCGCATTGGCAGCCACGAGGTCCTCAAGGTCGGCTACGCCGCGGCAGGTTCACACGATATCGTCCCGGTCGATCGCTGCCCGATCCTCGATCCTGCGCTCGACGGCGCGATCGAGGCGGCCTGGGCCACCGCCGAGCCGCTGATCGCGATCGGCAAGCCGCTCGACATCCAGGTCACCGCAACCGTCAACGGACTCGACATCGACGTGCGCGGTTCCGGCGCGCTGCCGACCAGCCTGATCACCACTTTGTCGCGCGTTGCGGAGAAGCACCGGCTGGCGCGGCTGACACGCCATGGCGAGCTGGTGCTGCAGCGTGCCTCTCCCGAGATTGCGATCGGAAAGGCGAAGGTCGTGCTGCCGCCCGGCTCGTTCCTGCAGGCGACCGTCAAGGGCGAGGAGACGCTGGCCGCGCTGGTTCGCGAGCATTGCGGACGCGCCAAGCATATCGCCGACCTGTTTTGCGGCGTCGGTCCGTTCGCGTTGCGCCTCGCGGAGAAGGCGCGGATCGCAGCCTTCGATAGCGATGCCGGCGCCATCACGGCGCTGCAGAAGGCCGCGCAATCGACGCCGGGGTTGAAGCCGCTCAAGGCCGAGGCGCGCGACCTGTTCCGCCGTCCCCTGATGCCGCAGGAGTTGCGCGACTATGACGCCGTCGTGTTCGACCCGCCCCGCCAGGGCGCGCAGGCGCAGGTCACCCAGCTGGCGGCGAGCAAGGTGCCGGTGATCGTCGCGGTGTCCTGCAACGCCGCCACGTTTGCGCGCGACGCGAAAATCCTGATCGACGGCGGCTACAAGATCGCAGCCGTCACACCGGTCGATCAGTTCCGCCACACGGCGCATGTCGAGCTGGTGGCGCGGTTCGCGCGCTGACAGGACGGAGCGGCTATCGCTGAGCGCGGGCAGTCTCGCTATAGTCTGCGCTCCATGTCCGACGATCCGCTGCTCGCACGCATCATCCCCGTTATCGCCGCCGTATCGGGCGTCGCCGCCATCGTACTCGGCGGCTCGCGGGCGCGCGGCACGGCGCATGACACCTCCGACACCGATATCGGCCTCTACTATCGGGATGGCGCCGCGCCGGATATCGATCGGCTGCGCGAAGCTGTAACGGGTCTGGTCGACGACCCCGCCGCTGCGCATGTCACGCCGGTCGGCGAATGGGGACCGTGGATCGTCGGCGGTGCCTGGCTCACGATCGGCGGCCGCAAGGTCGACCTGCTCTACCGCAGCACCGATCAGGTCTCTGCTGTCATCGATGCTTGCCGGAACGGCGAGATCAGCATGCACTACCAGCCGGGCCATCCGCACGGCTTCTGCTCGGCGATCTGGATGGGCGAGGTCGCGCTGTGCCATCAGCTGCACGATCCCGACGGCATCGTCGCGGCGCTGAAGGCGAGGACTGTGCCCTACCCGCCGGCCCTGCGCGATGCGCTGATCCGACGCTTTCAATGGGAAGTCCTGTTCAGCATCGAGAATGCAGAGCTTGCTCTGCCGCGCGGCGACGGCACGCATGTCGCCGGCTGCGCCTATCGCGCGCTGGCCTGCCTCGCACAGGTGCTGTTTGCGCTGAACGGGCAATATCTGATCAACGAAAAGAGCGCACTGGCGCAGGCCGCGAATTTTCCGGTGACGGTTCGCGGCCTTGCTGGCCGCGCCGCAGAGGTCTGGCGGCAGATCGGTGCGACCGAGCATGCCGCCGCGTTGCAGATGCTGCGCGCGATAGAGAGTGAGCTCCAGAAGATCTGTAGGGCGAGTTAGAACCGTAGGATGGGTAGAGCGCAGCGAAACCCATCATTCGCGCCACAGACATGAATTGATGGGTTTCGCTGCGCTCTACCCATCCTACGAGGTCCACATGATCGCTACCGCCCCCAGCGGTCCTGCCAGATCTTCTCGCCGATCAGGCAATTGACCCGCGGCTCCTTCTCGGCGGTCCGCATGATGGGGCGCTCGGGGGTGCGGCCGGCAACTTCGAGCAGCAGCTTGGTGCGGATCGCCTCCTTGAACTTCTCACGATCCTTGATCGTCACCACGAAGGAGCCCGGTCCGCCGATCACGCAGTCCTCGTAGTAATAGTCGAGATTCTCGATATCCATCGTCGAGTAGGACGGTTCCTTCACCATGATCGGCAGACCGTTGATGACGATGCCCTTGTCGAGCGCCGCATCGCGCGCGGGCGTGATCGGCGTGCCGTTGTTGTTGGGCCCGTCGCCGGAAATATCGATCACGCGGCGCAGCCCGCGATGCGGATTCTCGTCGAACATCGGGATCGCGAAATAGATCGCGCCGGAGATCGAGGTGCGCGAGGCGCGGCGCACCGGCGTCTTCATGATCTCGGCGGCGACCGCATCGGCGGATTCAGGGCCGTCGATCACCCGCCAGGGGATGATGATCTTCTGATCGTTGGAGGCGGCCCATTCGAAATAGGTGATCGAGATCTTGCCGTTCGGACCGGCCTTCAGCGCCTGCAGGAAATCCTTGGAGACGATCGCCTGCGCATAGCCCTCGCGCTGGATCGCGAGCTCGTCCATGTCCATCGAATAGGAAACGTCGACCGCGATGATCAACTCGATGTCGACGCTCGGTGTGGATTCCTTTTCAGCCAGGCGATGGCCGGGTTGGGTTCCCGGGCCGGGCGCGGCAACACCGGCCACATCGCCGCAGGCCAACATGCCCGCGACAAGCACCGCTCCGATCGAGACATACCAGCGCATTGCGGCCCTCCCGTCGTATGAGTGTCATGGTGACACGCAATTCAGGCGGCGAAAAGCGCAGATATCAGCTGTCCTTCACATTCAGGTTAGACGTCCACACTCAAGTCAAACTTCGTTTGTCTCGAATGCGGCAACGCGCGCCGTGCCGTTGCCGCAATGACGCCGTGCAAATCGAACGGTTCCAAGGCGCGCCTGAAGACGGTATTCTTACGGGGCAATCGCGAGGGAGTGCGATGCCAGATACCGTCGTCAAGCCGAAAACCAGGACGAAGACCAAGGTCGAGCGGCCGCGCCTGCACAAGGTGATCCTGGTCAACGACGACTACACGCCGCGCGAATTCGTCGTCACCGTGCTGAAGGGTGAATTCCGCATGACCGACGACCAAGCCTACAAGGTGATGCTGACGGCGCACCAGCGCGGCGTCTGCGTCGTCGCTGTCTTCACCAGGGACGTCGCCGAGACCAAGGCGACGCGCGCCACCGACGCCGGCCGCGCCAAGGGCTATCCGCTGCTGTTCACCACCGAGCCCGAGGAATAGCGCGCCAGCGCCAGATTGCCACAGGCCTTGCCGCGAATTTTAGCGATCGCGGCGACCGGTGCTTTAGGGATCGCATGGCATGAACGCGGCATGTCCGTCGCACTGCGCCAACAGCTTTCACTGCGGAAGACCCGCCCAGAAACCTCGTTCGGGCCGTTTCGCCCCCTGCCCGCTCTGCCCTGGCTCGTCATGGCGGCGGCGCTGCGGATCGTCGGTTTCGGCAGGCCCGGCCTGACGCTGCCCGCGCTGGTGCTGGCCGACATCTGCGTGCTGCTCGCCTTCTTCGCGACAGCGCGGGACTCGATCCAGGCTGCCGGAGGCCAATCGTCGCTCGGCGAATGGACCCTGGCCGAGCAGACCAGACTGTCGGCGTCGATCCTGTGGCGGATCATGCTCGTGATGATCGTGGCATCAGTCGGCACCGCCGCGGTCGGCTTCACGTCGTTTGCTCCGCATTTGATGTGGGGCCTCGACGGCATGGCCTTCGATCAGGACTCCGATCTCGGCCGGTTCTGGAGTGCGGCGATCGCAGCGCTGGTGCTCTTGATCATCGTCAATGCGGAAGGCAATGGCGGCCGTGTCGCATTGTTTGCCGCCGTCAAGGATCTGGGCCGGCATGCGCTGTGGCTCGGCGCCGCGGTGCTGGTGCTCGGTGCGATCAACGTCGCGCTGGGCTACGGTCAGGAGCTTGTCCGCACCGCGATCTGGCACTTCTGGCAGACCGCGACGGTGGGCCAGCCGCTCAAGAACCTGGTCTACGTCGTCTTCATCTTCGGCTTCGCCATGCTGCGGCTGTGGATCACGCTGTCGATCCTGACCTTCGGCCTGAAGCAGTCTTACGCCCGCGGCGGCTAATCTTACTGTGTCATAAGTGGATCGGCGGGTCGCGCCCTTTGATGAGCCGGATGCAGCAAGGACACCTTTGCAT
>NZ_JAUMTJ010000073.1:0-41036 GCF_032654765.1 Bradyrhizobium sp. 33ap4
GCCACGCTGTCCGCGATTTAGCGAAACTGCTGTCCGTCAGTTAGCGAAACCGCTGTCCCGTTTTTGCGAAATACGCATTCACAAACAAAAAGGGGCCGGCTGACCGTCCACACGATGTCTTGCTCGCTACGTCCACGCGTAATCTCAGTTTGAGCCGTTTACGCCGTTTGAGCCATTCCTAAGAGTTCCAGTAAGGTCGCGAAAGATACTCCTTGCGCGGCGACCGGGTCGGCCGCCCGCTCCAACCATCACAGCCCGGACCTGGCCACTATCTGTGATGAGAACGCCGGTTAGCGCTCCCGCCTTTCTCGAACAAGGGAGCAGCGCATACCGCAGTAAACCCTTCTCGCCCGTAGTGGAGACATGGGAATGCCCGTAATCCTGTTGTGGGGGATCCCCACCCTTATCGTTGTTGGCGGTGCTGGATACTGGTTAGTTCACATGCACTGATGCTATTCGATTAGAAGCGGCTCGTCCTGAATGGACGGGTCGCTTCGGCGCGCGAGAGCGTTGCCGCGGCTTGAGTGGCGGCAGCGGAAGTGCGTCAGCTAAGAGTTGGCTCTATGGCTTTGGGCTTGGTGAAGGTGTGGGCGAGGGTGGCTGAGGCGCCGGCGCTGGTTGATCCAGAGAGGTGATTGGCTGATCAGTGCCATTATGCGGAATGCAGGTTCCGGCATTCGCGAAGTTTCCGATGTCGTCCTGTCGAGCTCGGCGGCGGTGGCGGCTACGGCGCCCCTCGAATTCGTCGTTAGCCATTATCGAGCGTTGACTCAAGGCGCTGTAGGCGTTCGCATAAGTCTGTTGCAGCTGCTCCTCGGCGATCAAGCAATCGGAGAGCTTCTCGAACACAAGATCGGTCTGAACCGGCGCTACGCCACCAACCAATACGACTAAAATCCATTTCATGTCTTCGCGATCCCAACATTCGAGCCTGCCCCGCAAACGCTGGGAGCGAGCGCGTCGTTAAGCAATGTGGCTCCAGCGGAGGTCATGCATGCCAAAAAAAGAATGGGCACCAGATCGAAGATGAGAAAGGCCGCCAACGTGGCGGCCTTGGATAGTTAAAAGCGGCTAGTCGCAACGGCGGATCCTGCGTACTGATCCGTCGTCACGTTCGATCGTGACGGTGCGGCAACCGCGATAGCCGCGATCGTATCCGTAGGCACGATAAGCCGGCCGATCGTAGTCGCGGTAATACCCTCGCTGCGGGCCCACCGCCACTCCACCAAACGGGGTCTCAACTGCAACTTGAGCCGATGCAGGTGTGGCGGTGATTGGCGCGACTACAGCAAACCCGGCAACCGCCAACACGCCTGTCAGCAACAACGTTTTCATGGTGCTCCTCCTGGTCATTGAACCGCCGTGTAACATCACAGGTAGAGCAAAGTTCCTATGGTCCAATCAGCGGCGATAGTGGTGGTGATGTCCCCATCCATAATGATGCCCTCGGTGCCACCCGCGGTGGTGACCGTGGCCCCAGCCGTAGTGATGGCCTCGGCCGCCATGATGGCCCCAACCATGTCCGTGCCCGTGCCCATGTCCGCCCTTCACTTGAATGACGGCACTGTCGTCGCCGGTCAGCGAATTTGGTGTCGCAACGGGTAGCGCAGATGCTGACATGACCGGTGCCAGCACAAGAACGCAGGCGGAAAGTCCGCTAATCAAAATCTTCTTCGACATAGAGCTCCCTCCCTTGATTGCAGCCATCAATGATCTTCCGTTCAGTTACCACAACGATGGCTGAACTGTGCGTTCATGCGACGTTCAGTGAGAGGGGCGCGGGGAGATAAAGCGCGGCAGTTCAACTGGCGGCTCACTCATAGGTCCTCACGCACGCCACGGAAGAAGGGATGCCGCACTATCCCCTCGGCTGATTTCGCGCGGTGCTCGATCTCGGCGAGCAGCTTCGGCTCAACCCAAATTCCCTTGTGCCTGATGCGCTTGGAATAGGGTTGCTTCTTTCGGATTAGCGGCGTCAGGCGCTTCCGGAGATCCGCGGCCGAGGCTTTGTCAAAGCCGTGGTCGACCTTGCCGGCGTAGATCAGGGCGTCGCCTTCGCGCCGACCAACATAGATGCCGTCCCAATCATTGCCGTCGACAGCAAAGCCCGCGATGGTCAGTGTCTCGTGCTGAGCGCAGGTCTTCTTGACCCAGTCGCGGCTCCGGATGCCGGTCGGATAGACGCTATCCGCTATCTTCGACACCACGCCCTCATAGCCGAGCTTGCAGGCATGGGCGAACATCTCGGGGCCGTCGACTTCGAAGCTCTCACTGAACTGGATGGCGGTGCCGGCGACGAGCTTCTTCAGCACGGCCTTGCGTTCCTTCAGCGGCAGCTTCCGGAGATCGCGGCCGTTGAGATAGAGCAGATCGAAGGCTACCAGTACGATCCTGGTCGAGTGGCCGCGGAGCTCGTTCTGCAACACCGAGAAATCGGTGGTGCCATCTGCAGCCGGCACCACGATCTCGCCGTCGATGATCGCCGAGGCGGCAGAGATGTGCCAGGCGTCGTCAGCGACTTTCTTGAAGCGCTTGGTCCAGTCGTGGCCGCGGCGGGTGAAGATCTTCACCTCCTCGTTGGCGAGGTGCACTTGCACGCGGTAGCCGTCGAACTTGATCTCATGGACCCATCGGGTGCCGCGCGGCACCTTGTCGATAGGCGACGCCAGCGCGGGCGCGATGAAGCCGGGGAAGAGTGCCTTCGCTCCGATCGCCTCCGGCTTCCTCCGCTGAAACGCCACAACGCAACTCCACAAACAATGAGCT
Organism: Bradyrhizobium sp. 33ap4; assembly: GCF_032654765.1. Taxonomy (NCBI): domain Bacteria; kingdom Pseudomonadati; phylum Pseudomonadota; class Alphaproteobacteria; order Hyphomicrobiales; family Nitrobacteraceae; genus Bradyrhizobium; species Bradyrhizobium sp. 33ap4. The sequence continues at coordinate 2,767 of NZ_JAUMTJ010000073.1, forward strand.
GATTCAAACGGGCATGATCGCAATCGTTCCGTCGATCGAGGTCCGCATTTGGAACTGGCGATCCTAACCTGCGTTGGCCTTCACTAACAGGGAGGCCAAGATGGCGAAGAAGCAGACGGTGCGGGGTCGCAAGCAGGATAGGGCTCGTGTCGCTGGTGGGCAGGACTACGAGGTGAGCTATGAGGCCAAGAAGACCGGGAAGTCTGCCGCCTCTGGGAAGAAGGCGGTCAAGAAGGTCGGCAATAGCCGGAATCGAGTTGAGAAGCGCCTCGGATTGGCAATGAAAAAGTCTCTAGGCGCGACGCGGTCGAGGTCACGCTAACCTGTGGGGGGACGAAGGAGCCGCCCATAGCGGGGCTCTGTTTTTGCCTCACTGGCATCAAAGCCGCTTTGTGAATCAAAGGCCCCAATTAGCGAAAGCAAATGCGTCATCGACGATGGACACCTGAAGAAATCGAGAGACTAAAAGCTATGATTGTCTCTCGGGCGAGTGCTAACCGCATAGCGGTTGCGCTGAAGCGACCGATTAACTCTGTTTTCGAGCGAGCGCGTGCCGTTGGTATGCCCCTCCCGACAAAGACCGAGGAGCGGAGACGCGTGAGGATCTCGCTCAATCAGAGCGGTCCTCGCAATCGCTAGGCGGCTCGGTTCAATAGTGAACACTTGGCCCGACGCCGGCATAGCTGGACCGACGTTGCGAACATCGATTTAGCCGGGCGGGCGCCCGCGACGGGGCAGTCTAGGGCCAATCCGTTTATCCGCGGCCGAGTGAAGCATGCCGGCGAATCTCATCGCTTCTATCCTGGCTGGTCAAGGCGGCAGAGATTATCGAGCGCGAGCGCCGCTTACTTAACCTGGATGAATGCGGCAGAACCACCCGAAGGATGGCTCGGCCTGTGGATGCGAGGCACGCCGGATCATCCGGTAGACGGAAGATTGTTGAAGAGCCTCGACCTGGCAAGCAACATTTCTCCAGTTATCGGCAACCTCATGGAAGCGCGTCCAGTTCGACTGGTCAGGCCGTCCGGCCATTGCCTAAGCTTCAGCAAGTTGCATCATTTCAAATGGTGACATGCGATCAGTCTGAGCCACCCGGGAAATTCGGGCGATTACACAGAGCAACAAGTAGTCTTGTTGCCATGCATAGGTAAATGCGGGAACCACCATCCCCCTGAGACTAAGCCCCATGTTCGAGTTCAATCACATGGATGGTGTGGAGTACGGCTTCGTCGGGCTGGCGGCTGGTTCGTCCGTCGCGCTTGTCGTCAGCGTGATCTGTCTCCTCATCTGGTGACGCTCGCCACCCCTCAGGCGTCACCCACGGCCCCAGCGATTGCCCGTCGCTGGGGCCGTTCTCGTTTCGGGAACAAGTGGCAATTTGCGGCGTTGCAACAGCGGTCGGGTTGAGGGGTGGGACGACCATCGGCCTCAGCGCTCTCCCCGGGGCGCTGGGGCCGATCTTTGAGCGGCGACTGTAGTAGCGTCGCCGGCAGATCTTTATGAGTTACATTCTCGGCTTGAAAACATCTGCAAGAGAACTGCGCCCGAACTATGAGCTGGTTGCCGAACGTGAGACGAACGGGGCGGTGCCTTGCAGGCACCCGATCTGGCCAATGAAAATAGGTCATTCCTCCCGCCACGGCCGCGACGACGAAAGCCAAAGCGGCGGCGGCGAAAATCCAAGGCATGTCCTTGCGCTCTTGGGGGGTCATCAAACAATGCCTTCTAGGGGTGTAGAAGTGAAAGCAGGCGTTGCCGGTTCTGCTCTCTGTCAAGCTGATTTTTGCGCATCACTTCGAGTTCGGCTTCAACCTTGGTGACGTTTTCATTCAGCCGCTTCGATTCGATCAGCCGCGCCTCAAGCTCAGCGAGCCGCCTTTCACCTTCGACCACGTCGAGTTCAATCTGCCTCAGCTCGTCCATGATCGCGTCTTTGTACATCCTAGTCCAGCGCACCTGTGCAGTTTACAGCCGTGTGAGCTCAACCTCTTCCCAGAGCTAGTCGTTCCTTAAAACCTTGCGCTGGAGGGTTTTGGGCGGAAGGTCATCGTGGGAATAAGCGGCAATCGGAGAGGCAGGACGAAGGGCTGCTCGGCTTACCTGCGAGGATGGCACACGGCGGCGAGGTGCGCTTGCACCTTCATCGGGCCGCCGGATGCCCCTGCTGGCCCTCAGGAACGCTCCGGAGGCTGATGAATTTTTCCGGTCATGAGTGTGGACGATTATCTGGAGAGGGCTGAACACTACCGGCGGGCCAAAGAGACCGCCGACGACACGTTCACTCGCCATTTTCTTGAGCGGATGGAGCACAGTTATCGCGTCCTGGCTGCGAGCGAAGCAGCCCTCGCGGCTTCGCATAACGTGGAAGAGAAGCTGAACGATCGGCGCGACTAGCTGAACCCTTCAGCTTATTTCCCGTTTTCCCGTTACTCGCAATCAGCTTGCGGATGATAGCCAGTCGGGCGCTGACGGCCGCCTCGGTACGACCCAGCTTCTGGGCGATCTCGCGCTGTGTCAGCCCGGTCTCCCGGATCAATTGCAATAGCTTTTGCTCTTCCTCAGCGGAGCACGATCCTGCCGGCATGGGAACTCTCCAAATAGTTCCGTGATGAAATGCCACTAGTAATTGCAGATTCCTGGAGCCGCGTCTGCCCGGTGCGCCGGCCGATCGGGAACCGGTACGGCATCTGCATGTAGTCAGAGACCAAAGCCGCAAAAGGATTGTTAGATGCAACTCGCAACGCTACCGGCCACTGCCTTCAAGTCTCCGGCCATAAGCCTCTCTGGCATTGTCGACTATAATATGTACACCGCCTTTCGAACGCAGTTCGACAACGCGGCCGACAAAGACCTTGTCGTGATCGAACTGTCGACCCTGGGAGGCGACCCCGAGGTCGCCCGAATGATGGGGGAGGACGTGCGGTTCGCGAGTGAGATGGAGCCGCAACGCCGCTTCGTATTCCTCGGTAAGGCTGTGATTTATTCGGCGGGCGTTACGTTCATGAGCTTCTTTGCGCGGCCAAACAGATACCTCGCGCGCGGCACGCGACTGATGATCCATGAACGCAAGCTTTCGAAAACCTTGGTGATCGATGGCCCTTTAACAACATGCATTGCTGTTGTCAGGGCGACGCTCAACGAAATCGAATGCTCGATCGCCATACAGAATGAGGGCTTTCAAAATCTAATCATGGGCTCGAACGTGACAATCGATGAGGTCATGCAGAAAGCGCCATCAAACTGGTATTTGGAGGCGCAGGAGGCGAAGACGCTGGGTCTGATCGAGACAGTTCTGTAACGCCCCGAAACGACGCGACAACGTGGTACCAGCGAGGCCTCGCGTAGGGGCTTCGCCCGTCCCTGCTCGGCGGGACGCTGTAATGAAATCGTGTCGCTTACCAATCGAATCGGACCGAGTACCGCTGCTTCAGCCTCAGTTCGGTGGTCTTTGCCGATATGAGGACCTGCGCCTGATCAGCGCCATCACGCATGACGGGCACCAAAGTCCAATCAGTACCGGAGGGGTTGATTTCGACGTGGCAGACATACTCTCCGCCTGGGAGACTGCGGATTTCGCGCAGTGCGATGAGTTCGAGATCTTTGGCGCATGCCATTGTCACGGGCACGGGAGTGCTCCTAGCCTCTCACCCGGAATCAACTCGGGTTGCTCCCAGCTGTTCCTTTCGATACCTGATGCAGGGATCCGCCGGCCGGATGGCGCTGCGCTCGATCCGGCAGACGATCTCGGCGGGTGGAGCATGAATGTCTCTCCTCAAAAGGCCGAACGGCGCAACTCACGGGCGGGACCAAAAGGAGCTGACGGCGACGTAGCGGCGCGCTTCTTGGTCCGAGCCACGACAGCGCCAGCCGCTGATCCAGCAGTTCCGCGGTGCCGTGCACACCATAAGCCTCCACCCGCCTGGCCGCGAGTTCGATCGCAAGAGCAACGCCATCCAGCCTGCGACACATATTTGCAACGACAGGCGCCTCGTCGTCACTGAAATGCAACTGTGCTCCGCTGGCGCGTGCACGTTCGACAAAGAGTTGGACTGCTGGAAACGTCCGGGCTACTTCCGCAGTAAGCCCCGTGCCCTCAGGAGGGTAGGCAAGGGCGTCGAGCCGATAGACATGCTCCCCGTTGGCCTGCAGCGCCTCTCTGCTTGTCGCCAGAAGATGGACTTTCGGCGCAGACGCAAAAATCGCAGATGCGAAAGTTGCAACCGATTCCACGAGGTGCTCACAGGTATCCAAGATGAGCAAGATTCGTTTATCTCGTAGAAAGGCAGCGATACTGGGCGCCGCATTTTCCGATTGCACCGACAAGCCCAGTAGGGAAGCAACGATGATATCTACCAGGCCGGAATCGCTCACCATGCTCAAATCTACGAAAACTACGGCTCCATCGAAGCTTTCCATCAACTGATGACCGACTGCGATCGCGAGCGTCGTCTTGCCGACACCGCCTGCGCCCACGATTGTGACGAAGCGCGACGTCCGTATCTACGTCGAGGTGAATGACCTTAATCTCTCAAAAATTGCGAGCGTCGGCAGTCTGTGGGTGTGGGTGTTGCGCGTCCAGGATTTGAACCTACTCGCGGACCATTTCTCGCCGGCGAGGGATTGCTTCGAACGGCGGCTTTTGACGAACTACCAAGGCACGTCTCGAGTTAGGCTGCGCTTCGATAGGAAAACAGGACTCCGAAATAGTGGGTCTCGCGATGTGCCGGAAATGGGCATTGGGCCATCCGTTGCATCATTCGAGTGCCGAATAAGCCCAATTCGTGCCAGCCGGCTTCCGTAGCGGGGCGGCGAGCGGCTACCCGAACTGAAACGAACGTGCCGCTAGTTCCTCATTGTGGCGAGGAGCGCGGGTCGCTGGGTATGAGAATCGCTGGAGGATGCTGTGACTGCAGATCGCGATCAGACGTACGAGAACGTGCTTGTCGAGGTCGCCGCAAGTGTTGCGTGGGTCACGTTGAACCGGCCCACGAAGCGAAATGCGATCAGCCCGGCGCTGTCCTCTGAAATGTTACTGCGAGACCAGAGGGCGATTAGCGAGGGATATGCGGCCAACGTGAGCCCAACCGTCCTAGACATCGCCGACCGCGAGCCGACGAGTTCACTAAGTTTGTGGTACAGAACACTGAGGCGTGGCTCTAGGTTGGCACGGCAAAAGGGGCTTGGTGAGCCCAATTTGATCCGAAAAGCTCGGCGACGATGGCTGTCGCCGCAGCGCCGTAACCGACCACCTCCCAAGGTGCTGCCGGGGCTGAGGCAAGTCGAGCCCGTCCCGTGTAATCCATCACCATGCGAGGGAGCCGAATGATGGTCCAAGCCAAATTGGAGCTGGCCAGCGCTCGCATCTGCGCTTCTCCGTCCAGGATTAGGTCTGACATTTGAGGCATAAGGGCAGCACGGCGAGCGAGGAGGTGGGGGTGCTCCACGCCAATCTCTCGGTCCTCACGTGTTGCTGAGCCAGTCGTGGCGACGAGCCTCGACAGCCGAAGTTGTGGCATGGTCAGAACTAGATTGACTGCCGCAGCCGTGCAGACGTCCGCCACTTCGGCTTCGGCACTGCCGAGGGTTGAGACGACCACGTCGGCGCCGGTCAACAGCTGGAGGAGAGACACGGGATCGTGAGCATCGCCGTGAATGAGCACCAAGCGCGAACAATTGGTGTTTACAGGACGTCGGTGGACAAGAGCTCTGATCCAGTGCCCTTCCACCAACAGGGATTGAACCACGAAACGACCGAGGCGTCCGCTTGCGCCAAGGACCGCTACCGTGACCGGGTTTCGTGGTGCTCGCGTCCTTTCGAGACGCTCCCTGGATGTGCTATGAACTTCGGGTTTCATCCGGAAAACCTGCCGAGCCGGCGCCAGTCAAGCAACGCACCACGAGGTAAGTTTGGATGCACTGAAGGACCATTGGGACGGCAATCCCGCTTCCTGTCCTCTGGGCTTGGCAATCAACACCATTGGTGGACGCTGGAAGCTGCACATCCTGCGCACGCTCGTGCTTGATGGGCCCCAGCGATACAACAGGCTGCTTGAGAGCATCGAGGGGATTAGCGCCAAGGAACTCACCCGGAATCTGCGACAACTGCAGAGCGCCGGTCTTGTCAAATCGATCACGATCGATTCAGGCAATGCCTATGCTCTGACCGCGCTCGGGCGTGAGATTGAAGCTCCTTTCCGCGCGCTCGGCATCTTCGGTGCGGCATTGGCGGACGAGCGGCGCGCAAGACGTTCATAAGTTCGTGCTTTTTGCGGGCCTCCGTGGGCCGGTCTCCTGGCGTCGAGGGGGACCTCGCTGACCATGCATTTTGGCTTGGGAACGAGCCCGATTGTATACCCCAACTACGCCCGCGCGGAGGCCGCTTACGTGGTTCAAGATCGCTTCAACGATATGCGGCAAGACGCTTGGGTTGGTGCCGAACACCGGGTTTCCCGGAATGTCGAGCCGGGACGAAGCGTCGACTTGGCGCAAGAGGATTGCTCCGGCTAGGTCGGCCTCGCCCGCCTTCACGAGGCGGACACACTTCATGACCTGGACCTGCGCCACACTTGATTTCGCCCTTCCTCAGCAGATCGATCGGCCTCCGACCACCTAAAGGGGGCGAACTCCCACTTCATTGTCCCCGGCCTGATGGCAATATCCGATTATGCTTTGCTGCTCGGTGGACCACCGCGCAGGGCGAGGGCGCCGGCGACGCAGAGGGCCATCGCGATCCCTGCCAGCAGGAAGGTATCGCTGTAGGCCAGCAGCCGCGCCTCGCGGTGGACGAGGCTATCCAACACTTGCAATGCTTGCTGGCGAAACGGTTCGGCCGACGCTGCGTGCATTGCATCGAAGCCATCGATCTGCGTCCCGCTGAACCGACGGACGAGAGCGATGATCCGCTCTCGTGTCTCCGGACTGAAAACGGTGACCGTCTCGCCCACTCGCATGGCGTGGAGTCTTTCTCGTTCGACCACGATCTGGCTGGCGATCGCAATCCCGATGGCGCCGCCGACGTTGCGGACGGTGGAAAACAACCCCGATGCAGAACCGAGCTGCGATTTTTCGATGCCGCGCACCGCCATCACCGATAGGGCGACCACGACGAGCGATTGGCCGATGCCGCGCACGATCAACGATGGGATGATCACGTTGCTCGCGGCGTTGGCGTCGAGGTGGATGTTCATGAAGCATCCAAGCGCGACGAGGGCAAAGCCGAGAATGATGACGGACCGCGCGCTAGTCCGCTTGATCAGCGGCGGAGCTGCGAACGACATCGCGAACTGGACCAGTCCATAGGGGATCATGGCCAGCCCGATCTCGCTGGCGTTGTAGCCGTGAAGCTCGGCAAAGTAGTTAGGCACCAGAAAGACGACGCCAAACACAACAGCGCCGAAGGCGAATTGCATGAGGCTGGCGAGGCCGAAATTATAGCGCCCCAGGAGGCGAAGATTAATGAAAGGATTGCTCCGCCACAATTCGATCGCGACGAATGTCAGCAGGCCGATGGCGGCAATCAGCATCATCGTGGTGATCTCGGACGATGCAAACCAATCCTTTCGCCCGCCTTCCTCGAGCACGATCTGCAGCGCGCTCAATCCGATCGCCATGGTGAGGATTCCGGCCCAATCGCCGTTGCGCAGCTTGTTGGTCTGCAACGGCTGTGGGTTGATCGACCACAGGATGGCGGCCAGCAAGGCAATCCCGGGTGGAATTTGCAGATAGAAGATCCAGCGCCAGGAATAGGCGTCCGTCAGCCAGCCGCCGATCGAGGGACCCGCCGCTTGGGCGACATTGTTGGCGACAGCGAACAACGCCATGCCGAGCGGATGTTTCGCAGGGGGCAGTTCGGTAACGATCAGTTGGAAGGAAAGCGGAATGAGAACACCGCCGAACGCTCCTTGCAGCGCACGCGCAACGATCATCGCTGCAATGTTCGGAGCGAGTGAGCAGGCGACCGAGAAGATTAGAAAGCCCACGGTTCCGATCACCAGCACCCGGCGGATGGTGAACACCGCCACCAGCCAACCGGTCAGTGGAATGACGATGATCTCGGCGACGAGATACGCGGTAGTGATCCACGACCCTTCCTCGAAACTAGCGCCGAGCGATCCTCTGATGTCCGGCAGCGATGCATTGGTAACGTGCACGTTCATGCCGGCCATGAAACAGCCGAACACGCCGCCGATGACGGCGACCCAGGCGCGCAACGAAACTTGCGCGTCGTCTGGCCCGCCGCCGGGCGCCGATGGCTTACCGGGCATGGTCGTGATGCTCCGTCCGGCGGGTGTCGATCCGGGTCACCGCCGACATACCGGGGCGCAGCCGTTGTCGATCCGGCTGGTCCGGATCGATCACAATACGGATCGGCATGCGCTGGACAATCTTGGTGAAGTTGCCGGTGGCGTTGTCTGGTGGCAGCAGCGCAAACTGGGCGCCGGAGGCCGGCGCGAAGCTGTCCACATGGCCGCGCAGTGCTTCGCTTGCGAAGGCATCAATCTCGATTTCGACCGGCTGGCCGATCGAGATGCGGTTCACCTGGGTTTCCTTGTAGTTGGCGACCACGTAGCTTGCGTGCGGCACCACGGCGAGCAGCGGCGATCCCGGTTCGACATATTGCCCGGGACGGGCAACGCGCTGCCCGACGACGCCGTCAGTCGGGGCCCGGATGGCTGTAGACGCCAAGTCGATTGTCGCCACCTCCAGCGTGGCCTCGGCCTGCTGCAGCGCTGCCCTCGCCTTGTCCAGGGAGGCAGCCTTGCCCTGACGTTGCACCGTCAGGACCGCCAGGTGCTCGCGCTGGCTGCCCAGGGCGGCCTGCGCACCCGCTTGGGTGGCGGCCGTCTTCCTTTCATCGGCTTCGGCGTTTTCCAGGCGCTGGACCGTGCTGATCTGCTGCTGTGCCAAGATCTGCTGGCGCTGCAACTCGAGAGTGGCACGCCGGGCATCGGCTTCCGCGGCCCGAAACCGTGCCTCAGCCTCGACAATGAGGCTCCCTTGTTCGGCAATCTGCGCATCGAGCGTTGCGATGGCAGCGGTCTCGACCTCGATGTCGGCACGGGCGGCCGCGACTGACGCTCGGGATTGGGTGAAGCGGGCCTGATAAGTTGCGTCGTCGATCTGCGCCAGCAGGTCGCCGCGATGAACGCCCTGATTGTCGCTGACCGCGACGTCGGCAATGTAGCCCGCAACACGCGGACTTATGACGACCACGTCGGCGCGGACATAGGCGTTGTCCGTCGTCTCGATGAAGCGGGCGGCGAGCCACCAATGGAGACCATAGCCGAGCGCAAGCACGCCGGCCGTTGCGCCCGCGATATGCGGCACGAAGCGGCGCGCGGTCCGCCCTCGCCTGCGTTCTGTCTGGGATTGGGGCTGCGCGGTATCGAATGTGGCTTCGGTCATTTGCTGGTGGCTCGAACTTGGGATGGAGGGCGAACGACAACGGCTCCGCGCCTCTCGTCGGCCTGCACCGCAAGGTGCCGGAACACTCAGAGCGCCCGCTGGCGTCGCGACGGATGCCTAGCACCCGGAACGCTTGTCTTGCGCACCCTCATTGGACAATAATCATCGCAAAATGGACATCGAGCGCACCCATGAAGCCTGCCAACTGACCCCACGCCCTGTGGCGGCGATGGCCAGCAGCCATATGGATGGCGAGTTCATTTCTCCCCATCATCACCCGCGGGCCCAGCTCGTGCATGCGATCGCCGGCGTCATGACGGTCAGATGTCCGCAAGGAAGCTGGGTCGTTCCAAGCGGCCGTGCTGTCTGGATGCCGGCCGGCATGGATCATTCCATCCGCATTTCGGGCCAGGTCGAAATGCGGACGGCGTTCGTTGCGCCTGACGCCCGTCCAGGCCTGCCGTCAACGTGTGAGGTGATCGAGGTCTCGGCGCTGCTGCTGGCGCTGCTTGTCTCGGCAACGCGCATTCCGTTCGAATACGACACGTATGGTCGCGACGGCCGGATCATGGAGCTTATCCTCGACGAGGTGCAGTCGGCACGGCGGTTGTCGATGCATGTTCCCATGCCTCAACATCCCCGCTTGGCAACGCTGTGCGAGCGTCTGATCGCCGATCCCTCGGCGCCGGCGACGCTGGAGGAATTGGCAGGCGGTCTCGCCATGAGCGGACGCACGCTCGCGCGGTTGTTTCACAGCGAGCTCGGCATGAGTTTCGGTGAATGGCGGAGGCGGATGCGGCTGCTGCTCAGCCTGCCACGCCTTGCTGCCGGCACGTCGATTCTCGAAGTCGCGCTCGAACACGGCTATCAGAGCCCGAGTGCGTTCGCAGCCATGTTCAAGAAGACATTCGGCGTCGCGCCCAGCCGGTATCTGGACGACCTCGCGTAGGAAAATGGGGACCATGCCGGCCACAGCTTTGACACCTTGGCGACATTGGCACGGCGGGCGGAATATGCTTGGTGGAACGTAGCCTGTCCATATACGCTCGGCGTTTCACTTCCACGACGAAGATCAGCTGACGCTCGTGATCCACGGCCGCTGCATCTCGGCGAGGCTGGGTTTACCAGAGACGGGAACTTATCTCTACATCACAGGCGGTGCGGAAAAGATCGGGCTAGATCTAGTCTCGGCGAGTCAAGGAGTCGAGCCCAACGCATGGTCGCCGGTTCGTTGAACAAACAAGTAAGGCCGCGGCCGGCAGAAATTAGGTTCTGTTGATCATCGCACCAGCACCTAGGCGGACATCGTGAATGTGCTAAAGCCAGCGAGTTCGGCCTTACATTCAGCCAACCTCTTTTTGGACACCGATGAGATCAAGCTTGATGGGCAATTGACAGTTCGGCGGGATTGAGCGGCGCGCCCGAAGCATTCCTCTATCGCAATCGTCGCTATCGTGTCGAAGATGCACATCAGCGGGAGGAAAAGGTGGCGCTTACCAATCTGCTCGCGACTACGCAGGCGTTTCTCGACAGACCTCATGGCCACGTCATAGGAGATCAGCGCGTCGGTTCAACCGATCGAGGACTGATAGCTGTGCGCGATCCAGCATCGGCATCGGTTGTCGCGCACGTGCCTGCAGGGGGAGCCGGCGAGATCGATTCCGCCGTTCGAGCGGCCCGGGATGCGCTGCAAGGCCCTTGGGGAAAGATGACCCCGGCTCAACGCGAGCATGCCCTACTTCGTGTTGCGTTGAAACTGGAGCAACATGCCGAGGAACTGGCTCAGCTCGAGGCAATCAACCAAGGCAAGAACATCGTCGCAGCTCGGGCGATCGATGTGGGCTTCTCGATGGACCGGCGCTGCGTTTCGCCGAGCTTCGTTTGGAGTCAGAGTTGCCTCCGGGCGTCCTGAACGTAATTACTGGAACTGGAGAGCAAGCAGGTGCGCCCCTCTCGCGTCACCCGGGCGTCGACAAGGTCACGTTCACTGGATCAACGGCTGTAGGCAAGCTGGTTGGTTCGGCGGCAATCGCGAACGTCAATCCCGTCTCTCTTGAGCTCGGCGGAAAGTCACCCTTCATGGTATTCGATGACGTTGACGTGAACCAGGTCGCAAAGTCTGCCGCAAGCGTGATATTCTTCAATGCTGGTCAGGTCTGCGCTGCGGGATCTCGGCTTACGTTCAAAAGCGTGCGTTCGATCGCGTGGTCGAGGCGGTCTGCGCACTCGGAAAGAGCATGAAAATGGGGCCCGGATTGGACCCGGACTCCGAAATTACGTCCTTGGTTTCGGCCCGACAGCTGGAGCGGGTGTCGAAATACGTCGACATCGGCGTCGAGGAGGGAGCAATCGTGGCACTCGGCCGTCCTCCCACCTCGGCGACGGTTATTTTTTCCCTCCCACTGTTCTGGTGGACGCGTCGCATCGTATGCGCGTCGTGCAGGAGGAGATCTTTGGTCCGGTCTTGGTTGCATGTCCCTTTGACAATGTTGATGATTTGGTGGAAATGGCCAATGGTACGCAATACGGCTTAGCGGCCAGTGTCTGGACACGTGACATCAGCCGCGCGATGGAAGTTTCGAGCAGAGTTAACTCGGGTCTGATGTACATTAATACTCATGGCCTGATCGACCCAAACATGTCCTACGGTGGACAAAAGTGCTCAGGTATTGGAGTCGAGATGGGAAGGGCCGGCGTCGAGGCGTATACTCGCTCCAAATCCGTCTGCATCGCTTATTGACCTTGTATCGCCGCCGCCGGTGAACCCGCGACACTTATTGCTGTCTCCTCGTTGTTCAACGAGGAGATACTAAGCGCGATGTGAAGAGGTTGAATCGTCATCGCGCTTTAGCTCCTTGAGTATGATCATTTCGGAAAACTGCTTCACACTCTTTCCGGACAGTGTTCCACGGTAACGAAGCGATCAAGCGTCAGGAATCAATGGCTGCCCATCCATCTGCAGTCGACGCGTGTCGGTATCAATATGCTGTCAAGCAGGTAGACGACACCATCCATCGCAAATCTCTCGGCTACGACATCGAGCCTCTCCACTACCCGACCTGCCGTGATTGATCGCTCCAGAATCGCGCACGGACTGCCTTTCGATCCGGTTTACCGACCGCAGTCAGTGGAATAGCATCCACGCATTCAATGGATTTCGGGGCGGCGATCGAACCTTTTCGGGCCTTGACGTATGCAACAAGCTCAGCCTCGTCGATCGCGGCGCCGTCTCGCGAGACGACCAGCGCCTTGACGGCTTCTCCCCACTTCGAGTCGGGAACTCCTACCACTGTCGCGCTTGCAACCGAGGGGTGTTCCATTAAGACGTCCTCGATCTCTCTCGGGAAGACATTGAACCCTCCCGTTATGATCATCTCCTTCTTCCGATCGACGATATAGAGAAATCCGTCGCTGTCTTGATGCGCCATGTCTCCGGTGTGCAGCCAGCCATTACGAAGGGTTTCGCCCGACTCGTCAGGACGTTTCCAATAGCCTCTCATGATTGACGGGCCACGGAAGCAGACTTCTCCCACCTGACCGCTTGGAACGGGCTGATCGTCGTTATCTAGAATCGCCACTTCGATGCCAGCAAGTGGGCGACCGCAGCAAGAGAGCCGGACCAGGTCTGATCGCGTGTGCTCGGACCGGCGGAGTATGGAAGCACAATTCGGAGCTTCCGACTGGGAGTAGATCTGCATGAACTTTGGACCAAATACAGTAATCGCCTCTTGCAATCGCTTGGGCGATATTGGCGAGCCGCCATAGATGATGACTTGAAGTGATGACAGGTCGAACGAGCGCTTGGCGGCCTCATCGAGCAGGACATAGATCATGGTTGGAACGAGGAATGTGGCGGTGATCTTCTCCGCTTTGACGGCCTGGGCAAATCGCTCTGCCTTGAAGCCATCCTGCAGAACGACGGTGCCGCCTCTGAGAAGGACCGGAATCAGCATGCAGCCGGTCGCGTGCGTGATGGGTGTGCTGCAGAGGAAACGAATCTCCTCCGGCCACTCCCACTCGCTGAGCGTGAGAAGCACGTTCATGACCATCGCCGAGCTGGAAAGCGCGACGCCTTTGGGGCGTCCGGTCGTGCCACCGGTGTAAAGCAGTGCGACGATGTCGGTTGGTTTGGACAAGGTCGACAGCGGACGAGGTTCGAACGAGCTGGCAAGCGCAAAGAGATCTTCGCCTAGTTCGCATTTCAGGTGCGAGAACAAGGTCATTTCGGGAGCCGCCTGTTCAAGCATTGTCTTGACGTGCTGAAGGAAATGAGCCGAATCGAAAATGAGAGCGGCGCTCTCTGAATCCGCCAGAATATGCGCGTGATCTTCGCGCGAGCCGAGGGGATGAAGCGGCGTATAGCGCAGGCCCATCGCGAAAGCCGCGAGCTGGACGCTCGCCGCGGCTATGGAGTTGCGCGACAACTGCGCGATCCCGTCTCCCGCGTGCAGCCCTCTCTGCTCGAAGGCCTGCATAAGCTGGCTGATCTGGCTCGCGAGCTCTCGGTAGGACAGTCGTTGGTCGTCCTGCACAAGCGCGATCCTGTCCGGATATCTGGATAGCGCCTTGATCAGGGTGCTGGCGTAGGTGGTGGATGTGTGCAGTTGATCTTCTACCATTGGTTTCCCCAGGATTTGCCGATCGGACCCTACTTGGGGATCCGGGGCCAATCTCCCGCGTGCCAGACAGATAATGCGTGCGACGGGACACGGATCGAATGCCGCTATTTGGCTGGGACGGCGTATGCGTTGTCGCGCAGCCGTTAGCCGCCTCTTGCGGCTGCTCATAAGCTCAAGAACGACGACCGTGTGCGGCCAACGACAGCACGGCGCAAATCAAGGGAACGCCAATGTGTGCAAGCAAGGTCGCCGGTCTTCTCTTCTGGGCCGTTGCTCTGCTTTTTATCGCAACGCAACAATCACGGGCCGGGAGTGCTGATCCGATCCTGATTGGCCAGACGATGCCTTATAGCGGCCCTGCATCGTCATACGGTACGATCGGTCGCGTGGAGGCCGCTTACTTCGACATGATCAATGCCGAAGGAGGCGTCAATGGTCGCAAGGTCAAGCTGCTGTCGCTTGACGACGGCTATAGTCCGCCGAAGGCATTTGAGCTGACACGCAAATTGGTCGAGCAGGACAAGGTTCTGCTGATCTTTGGAACGTTCGGTACGCCGACCAACGCGGTCATCAAGAAATATCTCAATTCAAAGCACGTTCCTCATCTCTTCGCGACCGGAGGGGCGGTGCAGTGGAATGATCCCCAGCACTTCCCGTGGACGTTCGGCTGGCAGCCCAACTACAAGACCGAGATGGCGATCTATGCGGCGTATCTGCTCAAGCAGAAGCCTCAAGCCAGGATCGGCATCCTGTACCAAAACGACGACGTCGGACGCGACAATCTGCAAGGTCTCAAGGATGCCTTGGGTGAACGCGCTGTCGATCTGATCTTGAAGGAAGTCAGCTACGAATCGACGGATTCGTCGGTCGAGTCCCAGGTGATCAGCATCAAGGAAGCGGGAGCCGATGTGTTTTTCAACGCGGCCGCGGGCAAGTTCGCCGCGCAGGCCATTCGTAAGGCCGCCGACCTGAATTGGACGCCGTTGCAGTTCCTGAACAATTATTCCAGCTCGGTCGCGACCGTCCTCAAGCCCGCTGGCCTGGCGCAATCCAAGGGCATCATATCTTCCCAATTCCAGAAAGATCCGACCGACCCGCGTTGGAAGGACGACGCTGGATACAGGGATTGGGTGGGCTTCATGGACCGGTACTACCCGGCCGGTGATAAGCGCGACATCTTCAATGTCTACGGGTATCTCTCGGCCATGACCCTGGTGGAGGTTCTGAAGCGATGCGGCGATGACCTGTCGCGCGAGAACATTCGCAGACAAGCCGAAAGCCTCCGGGAAGTCGCTCTGCCGCTCCTTCTGCAAGGAATTTCGCTCAATACCAGCAGCGCGCAGCATGTTCCGATTCATCAGCTGAACATGATGCGGTTCAGCGGTGAGACCTGGGAATTGTTTGGAGAGACGCTGGAATAGGCGCGTTCCGGATCACGCAAGAAGTGGGTGGTGGGCATGTCGTTAGAAACGTCAGAGCGTGAGAGCCTGCTCAGTATCTCCGATCTGTCGCTGCGCTTCGGAGGCATCCTCGCACTGGACGGGGTTTCGTTTGACGTTGACCAGGGGCAGATCTGCGGAGTGATCGGTCCGAACGGCGCCGGCAAGAGCTCACTGTTTAATTGTATCTGTCGACTTTATGAGCCTGAGCGGGGACGCATCGTCTTCGATAAGGCTTGCCTGCTGACATCGCCAGCCCATGAAATAGCTTCGCTCGGTATCGGACGGACTTTTCAGCATGTCGCCTCCTTTAAGACAATGTCGGTCGCGCAGAACATCATGGTCGGCGCATATCATCGTTCGCTTGCCGGGTTTCTCGGCAGTGCCCTTGGCCTGGCGCGTGTCGCGCGAGACGAAGCACGCATGCATCGGATGGCGAGCGAGCTCGCGGCTTTTGTCGGACTGGAAAACATGGTGGAGAGCAATGTCGCGCATCTCCCCTTCGCGTATCAGAAGCGTGTGGAATTTGCTCGCGCGCTCGCTTCCAAGCCGAAATTGCTGCTGCTGGACGAGCCGGCAGCAGGGCTTAACCACGAAGAGCTCGAATCCCTGGCTTCCCTGATTCTGAAAGCTCGCGATCTGCTTGGCCTTACGGTGTTGCTGGTTGAGCATCATATGGGGTTGGTCATGGGGCTCTCGGACAAGATCGTGGTGCTGAACTTCGGTCGGAAGATCGCCGAAGGATCTCCGGGCGAAGTCAAGAACAACGCGGAGGTCCTCAGAGCCTATCTGGGTGGAAGAAAGCGATGACCGCACCGATCTTGAACGTGTCGGGACTTCAGGTCTTCTATGGAGACGTTGCCGTGGTGCGTGGTGTCGATTTCCACGTTCCACAGGGAGGCGTTACGGTCTTGCTTGGTGCGAACGGAGCCGGGAAGACCACCGTGCTGCGAGCGATCAGCGGTCTGGCCCGCCGCTATGGTGCGATCTACTTCGACGGCCGCGCCATCGAGCACGCCTTGCCACATTCGATCGCGCGCCTCGGCATCGCACACGTACCGGACGATCGCGGCACTTTCCTCGAGCTCGACGTGGATGAGAATCTCCGCCTTGGAGCCATTGCCCGGCGAGACACTGCCGAGGTACAAGCCGATTTCGATTTCGCATTTGAGCTGTTTCCGCGGTTGCGCGAGCGACGCTCACAGCAGGCGGGCACCCTGTCGGGCGGCGAGCAGCAGATGCTGGCGATCGCGCGGGCTCTGATGCTGAGGCCGCGGCTTCTTCTGCTCGACGAACCCTCGTTTGGCCTCGCTCCCATGATCGTGGAGGAGATCTACGAGATTCTGCAGAGGATACGCGTTCTACGCGAGATCGGCATCCTGCTGGTAGAGCAGAACGCCGAGGTGGCGCTCGATATCGCCGAGCACGTCTTCTTGCTGGAAACGGGCCGCGTCGTGCTGGCTGGACCACCGCACCTGATGCGCGATGATCCTCGCGTGCAGGAAGCCTACCTCGGGTGCAAATGATGGACGGGTTTATGCATCAGGTTTTGGCGGGCCTGGCGTCTGGGGGGACCTACGCGTTGTTGGGGTTGGCCGCGGTGATGATCTACCAGTCCACCCATCATCTCAATTTCGCGCAGGGCGAGATGGCTATGTTCTCTACCTACTTGGCGTGGACTGCGTTGCAGGCTGGTTTTTCGTATCCGGCATCGTTCGCCATCAGCGTCATCGTGTCGTTCTGCGGAGGCGTCGCGATAGAGCGATTCATAATTCGGCGCGTCCACGGGCGCCCGCAATTGACAGTCGTAATGCTGTTCGTGGCCCTGCTGTTCATTTTCAATAGCCTCGCCGCGCTCCTGTTTGGCTATACGCCGAAGACCTTTCCAACGCCCTTTGCCCAGATCCCCGCGATCGGCAGTTACCTTTCGCCGCACCAGCTCGGCTCGACCCTGGTCACGCTGCTGCTGATGGCCGCGCTCTACTGGTTCTTTGCCTTCACCAAACTGGGGCTCGCCATACGTGCGTCTGCCTTCAATCCAAAGTCGGCCCATCTAGTCGGGATCTCGGTTGGATCAATGTCCGCTCTCGGTTGGGGCATTGCGGCGGTCCTTGGCGCGGTCTCGGGAATGATGGTGGCACCCGCGGTGTATCTGGATCCAAATATGATGGGCGGCGTCTTGATCTATGGATTTGCGGCGGCGTTGCTGGGAGGCTTGGACAGCCCATGGGGTGCGGTCCTGGGCGGCTTCCTGGTCGGGGCGATCGAGAACGTGGTTGGCACATATCTGATCGGCACCGAACTCAAGCTGTCCGTCGCGCTCGCGCTGATCGTTGTTGTCTTGATCTTTCGGCCGCAGGGACTCTTTGGCCGAAAAATCGTCTCAAGAGTCTGAGGGCTGCTGCGGTGATGCCATTCATGCGAAAACGCTTTCCCGTCTATGGCGCCGCCGCATTGCTTCTGGCTGCTCTCGTAGCCCTCGCATTCGTTCTTGAGGACTTCCAGCTCTTCCAACTCACGATGGTGATGGCGTACGCCGTAGCCTTGCTGGGCTTGAATATGCTCGTGGGGTACGCGGGACAAATCTCGCTGGGGCACGGTGCCTTCTTCGCGCTCGGAGGGTATGCAGCCGCGATCTTCATGAATTACGTCGGGCTTCCCTATTGGGCCGCAGTTCCGCTTGCCGGTCTTTTCGGGTTCATTTTCGGGTTCATTTTCGGGATCCCGACGCTCAGGCTTCAAGGCCACTATCTTGCGCTTGCAACATTCTCATTGGCAGTGGCAACGCCACAGATCCTCAAATGGAAAAGGATCGAGGACTGGACGGGTGGGGTGCAAGGCGTCCTGCTCAACAAGCCTGAGCCGCCTGCCGCATTGGCCGCGACGCCCGACCAATGGCTCTATCTCCTTGCGCTCGGCGTCGCTGCCGTGCTGTTCACGTGCGCCTATCGCTTGCTACGCGGCCAGGTGGGGCGTTCGATCGTTGCTGTTCGGGATCATCCGATTGCCGCGGCTGCCGTCGGCATCGACGCCGCGCGTGTCAAGTGCCTGGTGTTTGCTGTCAGCGCGCTCTACACCTGCGTGGGCGGTGCAGTTGCGGCGGTTGCCGTGCAATTCGTGTCCCCGGACACCTACAATTTCTTCCTTTCGATCTCGCTTCTCGTCGGCGTCGTAGTTGGCGGTATTGAGACGATTTCGGGAGCGGTCGCGGGAGCAATATTCATCCAATTTATGCCGACGCTCGTTGGAGAGTACTCCAAGGCGGCTCCTTGGGCGATCTATGGCCTGATTCTGATGGCGGTTGTCTTCGTCGCGCCCGGCGGTGTCGCGCGCGTTCTTCGCCGTCGTGCCGGAGGCGCGTCAGGTCGAGGGCGGCGAGCCCGCCCCGAGGAGGATACCTCCCTTCAAGGAGATGGCTCCATTCAATCCAAGTCTATGCAACGCGTCCCAAATTCGTGATATGCTGACTCAACTGAGCGAGGAAACCAAAGGCATCAATGACCGGTCTTACATGGACAGGCTGCTAATATCTGCCTCAGAGATCGCAGCAATCGAGGCCGGGTTGGCGCCCGGGCCTATTGTCGGGGTGGCGCGCGATGTGCCCGCCGGGACGACGATCGAGGCCCACTCGCACGGCTGGGGGCAGCTGATGTTCTCTAGTTCGGGTGTGATGCTAGTCGAAAGTCGTGGCCTGTCCTGGGTTGTCTGGCCAGAGCGAGGGGTGTGGGTTCCGGAAGGCGTCGAGCATACGTTTCATCCGATCACCGGTATTTCCTTGCGTAATCTTCTGGTCCAGCAGCAGATGGAAGTACAATTGCCGCAGAGTTGCTGCTTCGTAAAGATCACCCCATTGCTGCGGGAATTGGTCCTTCGGGTGACCGAGCAGGGCCGTCCTTTCAGAAACAGTTCGCATAAGGACCGGCTGATGCAGCTTGCCGTCGACGAAATGGAGATCTGTCCGGCCGCGCCACTCCAGTTACGCATGCCGAAGGATACTCGCTTGCTGCGCATCTGCCAGATCCTAAGGTTCAATCCATCCGATATGAGAACTCTCGACGATTGGGCCGAGGTCGCCGGAGCGAGTGCGCGCACATTAAGCCGCCTTTTCATCAAGGAGACCGGGCTCTCATTTGCTCATTGGCGTCGCCAGGCGCGGCTGATATCGGCCATGGTATTGCTGGGCGAAGGCAAATCGGTCACGACCGCAGCGCTCGATGTCGGCTATGAGAGCACGAGCGCTTTTATCGAAATGTTCAAGCGACGGGTAGGCCAAACGCCGGGCCAATACGTTAGCTGACCCTGCCTGAATAGAGAACGTCGCCGTCCGGTACGACGTATCGATTGGCGACGGTGCAGGAGAACCTGGATTCCCTTCGCTGTAACGTGGGCTATCTCACTAGCTAACGTTGCGGGGAAATATGGAAAATCGGTATCAGCTGTACGGCGTTCTGGGGTCACCCTACGCGGCCAAACTTCGCGCCCTGTTGCGTTATCGACAGATCCCGTTCGATTGGGTGCCGGCCGGCTTTGATTGGGCTCCGAGCTACTATCGCGTACGGCCCGAGCTGTCCGGGATCGAGCCCAGGATAATCCCGACGCTGCGATTTCCGGACGGATCGTTTCATGTCGATTCCACCGTTATCGCCTACGAGCTCGAACAATTGCACTCAAAGCGTTCGATTATTCCGGGGGATGCCGGCCTCGCCTTTCTGTCTGATCTCATTGACGATATGGGCGATGAGTGGGTCCTGAAGATTGCGTTTCACTACCGCTGGGGAAACGAAGAAGATCGAAATTATACGAATCGGCTGATTCTTGGCGAGCTTCTTGGCGGTGGTGTACCGCAGAAGACGATTGTCGCGGCCGCAAATGAATTTCGCGATCGCCAGATGTCCCGGATGCCCCTGGTCGGATGCACGCCGCTGAACGCTCCGTTGATTCAGAAGACCTACGATATCATCTTGGACGCAATCGCGAGCCTGCGCGAGCGGTCGGCCTTCCTGTTCGGCTCGCGGCCTTCGCTGGGCGATTTTGGCCTCTTTGGAGCCATGTTCACATGCCGCAACGACCCGACACCGGGTGGCATCATGCGTCGAAGTTCACCGGGGACGCTCGACTGGCTTTATGCCCTCGATGAGGGATCCGGAATCGAAGGGGACTGGGTCGATCCAGCCGCCATCGACGAAGGGGTGAAGCAACTGCTGCGCCTGGCAGGCGACGTATACTTGCCGTTCCTTCAAGCCAACGAAACGGCCGTCGAGTACCAGGCGAGCGTCGTCGAAATGGAGGCGCTTGGATTTCCGTTCCGGCAAGCGCCGTTCAAATACCAGGCGAAATGCTTCCGGGTCCTCCGAGACAAATTCAGGAAACTCGAAGGCGCTGCGCGCGCGCGGACCGTTAGTATTCTCGAAGAGACCGGATGTCTGAAGGCGTTTGTCGGATGAGCGATTCGGAACAGATGGTGCAGCCGGCGCTCGATCTCTATTATTGGCCGACGCCCAATGGTTGGAAGATCACGATTCTCCTGGAGGAACTGGGGCAGCCCTACAATTTGATCCCCGTCGATATTCGCAAAGGTGCTCAATTCGACCCCGAGTTCCTTGGCATCAGCCCGAACAACAAGATCCCGGCACTTGTCGACCGCATGCCGGGCGCGGGATCTGCGCCCGTGGGGATCTTCGAGTCCGCGGCGATCATGATGTATCTCGCCGACAAGTATCGCATGCTTTGGCCAGAGAATATGGCTGCGCGCTATGAAGTTGCGCAATGGCTTGCTTGGCAAATCTCCGCCCTAGGTCCGACTGCGGGACAAGTCCATCACTTTCGCGAATATGCTGTCGAGAAGAACATGTACGCGATCAAGCGTTTCACAGACGAAATCAATCGCCTCTATGGCGTGCTCGACAAACAACTTGCAAACCGCGAATACATCGCTGGCTCCTACTCGATAGCGGATATCGCGTGTTGGGTTTGGGTCCGATTGTGGCGGCATCATGGGCAGAACATCCAAGAATTTCCGCATCTGCATCGATGGTTGGACGCCTTGGCAACACGCCCTGCCGTCAACAAGGGATTTCGGATCGGAAACGAACTCAGAGGTGGGAAGTCATCCATGACTGAGGAGTCCCGGAAGCACCTTCTCAATCAACGCGCGAGGTCATAGGTGTCGACGCGGCACACATGAGAGCCAGGTCGTCTTCGTTGATATTCCATTCCCTTAGAGCATCACCGAACGCTCGGCCTTCTCTTGGAGGTTGCGCCGGTGTCCCGCTGAAGCGGGGCGCCGGCGACCCCT
The DNA here is from genome assembly GCF_032654765.1 of Bradyrhizobium sp. 33ap4. Classification (NCBI taxonomy): domain Bacteria; kingdom Pseudomonadati; phylum Pseudomonadota; class Alphaproteobacteria; order Hyphomicrobiales; family Nitrobacteraceae; genus Bradyrhizobium; species Bradyrhizobium sp. 33ap4. The sequence goes on from NZ_JAUMTJ010000073.1 coordinate 24,525, forward strand.
GAGCATGACGGCCCGCCGAAGTGAAGACATGGCGAGCTCTGAGATGTGGATGATTTAGAGCTTCGTCGAGCGTAAGAACGGGTGTTGCGCAGGCCTCCACGCCGTCAAAGGCTGTCGTCCATTCATCGCGTGTTCGACCTTTGAACTTGGTTTCCAACTCCGTCCTGAGCATATGCCAGTGCTCCAATGCATGTTGGTGAGGGAGCCAAGCAGCATCTAGCTCGAGGACCTTCAGCAGGTTTGCGAAGAACTGCGGTTCCAGGCAGCCGACTGCGAAGTATTTGCAATCCTTTGTTTCGTAGACGTCGTACCAAGGCGCTTTGCCTGACAGGACAGCTTCAGATGTGGCATGCGCCGGTCCGCCGGCCCGGGCGCTGAACAGGCTTGCCATGAGCAAGGCCAAACCATCGACCATAGCCGCCTCGACAATCTGTCCACTGCCGGATGTGCGCGCGTGATGAAGCGCCGCGAGAAGCCCCACCGTCAAGAGCATTCCCCCGGCCGCAAAGTCACCGAGCATGTTGAGCGGGGTACTCGGCGGATAGCCGGCACGGCGGATGGAATCCAGTGCGCCGGAGAGTGCAAGGAAGTTGATGTCGTGGCCTGGCATCCGGGCCAGGGCGCCATCTTGCCCCCAGCCATTAACCCGGCCGTATACCAATCGTGGGTTGGCCGCGCGCGCTGCATCAGGTCCGAGTCCGAGCCGCTCCATCGCGCCGGGGCGGAATCCTTCGATCAGCATATCTGCACGTTGAATCAGCCGGTTCACGCATGACAGACCCTGCGACGTTTTCAAATCCACTGCGATTGCAGATCGGTTGCGCCGAAGGACGTCGTAATGCGGAGCCACAAGCGGCGTAACGGACAAGGGCCGATCGATCGTAATGATGCTGGCGCCCATGTCGGCGAGCATCATCGCACAGAACGGAGCCGGACCCGCCGCTGCGAATTCAATGATCCTAACGCCAACGAGTGGACCCATGCCCTGTCGAGCTCCCTGCCATGGTTGCTTCCAAGCTTACTCGGGCTGGCAGGTTCGAGCTCCGTTGAACTGGCCAATGGATAGCTTTGGCCGGTCAGTTCAAATCCTCTCACTATGCGGTAGTTCTGAATTGGCCATCCAGCGCTATCGATTGTCTCGCACGATAAAGCGATCACACTTGAAAATCGGCAATTCTCTTCTTTCGGTATGCATGACCTCACTATCAAGAAGAGCCGTAAGCGGACCGACGGTCATTGACGGCAAGCAAGGGGCGGAATCATGTTGAAGCTGGACCATCGAGTTCTGATTGCTTTGATCGCGGCATCGGCCGTCGTCTCGTTTTGTCCCGCATCTGCGGGGCCCGCATTCGCACCGGTTACCCGAGCAGAATTGGAGCATCCGGCAGGCTCGGGAACGGAATGGCCGTCGTCCGGCCGTGACTATCACGGCAGCTATTTTAGTCCGCTGTCCCAAATCAACCCGGACAATGTAAAGAATCTTGGTCTCGCCTGGCATCTGGATCTCCCGACGGATCGAGGTCTCGAAGCAACGCCGCTCGTAGCCGGTGGGGTCATGTACTTCTCCTTGCCGTGGGGCCATGTACTCGCGGTAGACGCCGCTTCGGGACAGCAACTGTGGCACTTCGATCCAGGCGAAGTGAAAAACGTATCGAAAGACATTTGTTGCGATGCAGTAAATCGAGGTGTCGCGCTATGGGGCGATAAAGTATTCGTCGGTACCATCGATGGCCGGCTCGTGGCGCTTGAGCGTCGTACCGGCGAACCCGTCTGGCAGGTGCAGACCGTGGACAGAACAAAGCCCTACACGATTACAAGTGCACCGCTGGTTGTGAAGGGCAAGGTGATTATCGGAAACAGCGGTGCTGACTTCGGTGTCAGAGGCTACATTACTGCTTACGATGCCGATACGGGAAAGCAACTGTGGCGCTTCTATACGGTACCTGGCGATCCTTCCAAGCCCTTTGAGCATGAAGAGCTCGCGATGGCCGCGAAGACCTGGAAAGGCGACGCATATTGGAAGTTCGGAGGCGGCGGCACGGTCTGGGGCAATATGGTCTATGACCCAGAACTCGACTTGCTTTATGTCGGCACGGGAAACGGATCTCCTTGGAATCGCGAGATCAGGAGTCCGGGAGGCGGAGATAATCTGTTTCTGTCGTCGATACTCGCCCTGAAGCCAGACTCTGGTCAGCTCGCTTGGTACTACCAAACGACGCCTGGAGAGAGCTGGGACTACACGTCGACGATGAACATGATCCTCACGACCGTGAAGGTCGCTGGAAGCGACCGGAAAGTGCTGATGCAGTTTCCAAAGAATGGCTTCTTCTACGTTCTCGATCGCGAGACTGGGAAGCTCTTGTCGGCCGACAAGGTTGGCAAAGTTACGTGGGCTGAGAAGGTCGATTTAGCCACGGGTCGGCCCGTCGAGGCACCGGGCGTTCGCTACGAAAAAGAGCCGATCGTGATGTGGCCTGGCCCGTACGGCGCTCACAGCTGGCAGCCGATGGCCTTCAGTGAGCAATCCGGGCTCGTTTATATACCGTACCAGGAGATGGGGGGAAGGTATCGAAACGAGGGCAGTGAGTTCGTTTACCGACGGCGAAACTTCAACACAGGAAGTGCCTTCTATGAGGGGACTTCCTTCCCCAAGAGTCTCGCCACAGGGGCACTCGTTGCTTGGGATCCGGTCAAGAAAGAGACGGTCTGGCGGGTGCCGCTCGACTCCGTTTGGAACGGCGGAGTACTGGCCACAGCCGGCAATCTGGTCTTTCAAGGAAACGCTTACGGCAAGTTCGTTGCCTACGCCGCCGACACCGGCAAAAAGCTCTGGGAGTTTGACGCGCAAACCGGAGTATTGGCAAGCGCCTCAAGTTTCGTGCTCGACGGGCAACAGTACATCGCATTGCTCGCTGGTTGGGGTGGTGGCGGACCCATGGTCGGTGGAGAAGCAGATAACTTCACAGGCGTTCGTAATGTGAGCCGGCTTCTTGTGTTCAAGCTTGGTGGTAAGGATGAGTTGCCGCCACTACCCGTCCGTGCCGAGAGCCGTCGCATTCCACGCGGAACCGATGCCAGCGCCAAAGTCATATCGAAGGGGGAGAGATCCTTTGGCATCTACTGTTCGAAATGCCACGGGGTTGGCGCCGAAAGCGGCGGGCTTGTTCCGGATCTGCGCAGGTCGGATGCCATACTGAGCGAAGAAGGCTTTCGGGAGATCGTGACGGGTGCGCTCGAATCGCAGGGAATGCCCTCCTTCTCTGCTGACCTGTCCACTCGGGATATCGAAGACGTGAGAGCTTATCTTTTGGATAAGGAGAAGAGGGACTTTGGCGCACGGTAGTAGTAATGTGCTTCGGTGTGGATTGGCTCACAACCTTGACCGATGGATCTGAGGTCAATCAAGGCGTTAGGCCCATGATCGGCCCCGGACCCCACGCCGAAGCACACATTTCGTACAGGGGCTGATCGAGTCCGGCGGGCAGCGGATCTCGTCCAGGATTCGAACCTAGCCAGGGGTTCGAACAAGTGGCGCGTTCTGGCAGGCCATAGGGATGCTTCCCAGCGAGCTAGGCCGAAAGCCGACAACAAAGCGCTCCCGCGATAAGGGTTTCGCGAGGTAACGAACTTCCGCCGCTGTTCCAGGCGTTCACGCCACCATACTAAGGACAAACAGCGGTTCCTCGTTTCGGTGGTTGCGTATGATTCCCCCCTGGGCACCAAAAATACGCTTTTCCACGCTGGAGTACGATCTTGTACGATTGCGTTCGCTTGATGCTAAGCGCGAAGAGCGCTCGCGAATTTTTCTCCGTCCTCACAACCACCGACGCTTGCGATAACTGAGACGTTGACCGTTGCGAGGACGGCGATCCATGAAATGCCTGCGATCAGGCATGCCGCGAGTGCGATCTCTGTGTAACGCGCGATGCCCAGGAGGATCAGACTGAGCGCAGTGCCGGCGGTGCCGGCAGCGACGAGCCCGTCGGACCCGAAGGTCGCCTTCATCCAGGACAGCATGAACGCACCGACGACGGCGCCCACGCCTATCGCGCCGAGCAAAAAGCCGTAGAGTTCTAGACCGCCTGCGATCTGATTGCGCGCGACGAGTGGGAGCAGCGCCCAATAGGCGCTCGCGAAGAAGAAGAACGCTGCCGCCCTAACGAGTGTGGCACGGAGCCTCGGATTGAATCGCGCATGGCGGAAGCCGATCACCATGGCGCCGGCGAGACGTTCCGGTGGCAGTGCGCTTCCTTGCGAGGACGCCGGGCGCCACCAAAGCAGCTCGTGAAGGAGGCGAAAGCATCCTTCAACGCCGGTTGACACGTGCGCGATTGGCTCTCCGTCAGGGTCAAATCTGCCGACGGAAACGCGCGGCAAGACCGGCCATTCCTGTTGGTGCCATGAGCACGATGCCAATGAGGATTGCGCCAAAGATAGCGGATGGTGCAGCTTTGGAAATCTCGTCTACGACATTCGGAAGAAGGACAACGAATGCCGCGCCGAACGGAGCACCCAGGATGGACGTATTTCCGCCGACGACCGAACCGACAAGCAGGCTTATGGAAAGAGCGACGGAAAACGTGTCCGGGGAGATAAACTCGGTCGCCAAGGCGCTTAGGGACCCGGCTAGACCCGCATAGAGCGCTGCCACGGCAAAGGCCGTCGACTTCGTGATCGCCAGGTTAATGCCCATCGCCTCGGCGGCTGTCGGGTTGTCCCGGATGGCAAGCAGCGCGCGGCCAATCCGACCCGTCACGATGTTCCTGCCGGTGCCAAACATGACGGCCGCAATCGTGATGCAGAGAAGGTAAAGCCATTGATCGTCAGTCAGCTTCAGCGGGGAGGGGGCGTGAGGCTTGCTGAGGAGCAGCCCTTGGACGCCGCCGGTCCACGGCTCCAGGGCATGTGACTTGAGAAGATACGGTGCGGTTACCGCGAGGGCGAACGTCGCAAGGCCGAGGTAGATTCTCTCGAGACGCAAAGCAGGGAACCCAAACAGAAATCCCAGCGCGAAACAGCCTGCCGCCGAGACAGGTATCGCGACCCAGTAAGGGGCGGCCTCGTTGGCCAGCAAAATGCCTGTGACATAGGCGCCGGCAGCAAAGAAAGCGCCTTGGCCCAGCGAGATCTGGCCGTTGAATCCGGCAAGGATGTTGAGACCCAGGATCGCAATCGCATAGATCGCGATGCTGGACAGGACGAACAGCTGGTAGCCCGTTGCGAGAAATGGCGTGAGACAGGCCATACTGGTCGAGGGCGACGGCTTCGGGAAATCGATCCATGGGCTGGCGCTCCTGCCTCTCTATCTGCGCGAGATTAAGAGTGATGACATGTCTGTTGTGGGCGAACCCGAAATCGTCAATGGCTTCGGCGCCTGCCTGACTTGGGATGGGCACAAGCTTCCCGGGCCCTGGCTGTTGCGGCGCGCGACGCAAGAAGCAATGTCGCGGGCGGCCCGGTTCGGGATGGGGGCGATCGCCATCCAGCGCAGCCACCATACCGCCTGCCTCGCCGCCTATCTGAGGCCGGCAGTTGACGCCGGCTACATGATGCTTCTGACACTGACCGATCCCGGCCATAGCAGCGTCGCGCCGTTCGGTGGGGTAACGCCGGTTCTGACGTCGAACCCGATGGCGTTCGGCGCGCCCGCCGCCAATGGACCGGTGATGGTCAACATGTCCACCGCGCTGTTGACGAACCGCGCGATCGCCGCCTATCGGCAGCGCGGTGAGCAGCTGCCGCACCCCTTTTTGATGGATAGCCAAGGCCATCCCTCGACCGATCCCAACATCATGGCAGCTATCCCGCCGGGTACGGTTCTGCCTCTCGGTGGTCTGGAGGCCGGCCACAAGGGCTATTCCCTCGGTCTCATCGTAGAACTGTTGACGGGCTGCCTTAGCGGGCGGGGACGTGCTGACGCAACCGACGGCTGGAGTGCGGCGGTTTTCATCCTCGTCATCGACCTCGCCGCATTCGGGAGGGGCCGACGCTTTCCGGCGTCAAGTAGCGCGCTTGCCGGCATGTGCCCGCATCTCGAACGTGTCGAACTGCCAGGCGCTCACGCTCTTGCGCGGTGGGAGTGGGAGCTTCGGGACGGCGTCCGACTGTCAGCCAGCATCAGCGCTGAAATAGTGGAATGCGCGAGGCGCTTCGAGGTGCCGATGCCGGATCCGATTCCTTGAGACCGGTGCCGAGCAAGACCCGATCGATCCAGAGAAAAACATATTTGAGGAAACACCCATGACGATGTCCATCGCGGTAGACAAGGCGCCCGCCGAGCGCGCCAACATCAGACGCGCTGTGACTGCGGCGACCATCGGCACGATTATCGAGTGGTTCGACTATGCGCTTTACGGCGCCGCGTCGGGCTTGTTCATCAACAAACTGTTCTTCCCGCAGTTCTCCGCCTCGGCGGGAGTGCTGGCGGCGTTTGCGACGTTCGCCGCCGGCTTCTTCAGCCGGCCGCTCGGCGGCATCCTGATTTCGCATTTCGGCGATCGCTTCGGGCGTAAGCCCGCGCTCATCTTCACGGTCTCGCTGATGGGCCTGTCCACCGTCGCGATGGGTCTCTTGCCAACCTATGCTCAGATTGGGGTGTTAGCTCCCATCCTCTTGGTCATTTGTCGCTTGCTGCAGGGTTTCGGCGCTGGTGCGGAATATGCGGGAGCCGTGACGCTCGTCTCCGAATACGTCCCCGCTCATCGCAGGGCGTATTTCACTGCCTATCTGTCGTCGGCGACTGTCGTCGGCATCATGTTTGCGACGCTGCTCTTCCTTCTTGTTGCCTATCTGCCTGAAGAAAACCCTGTTCGGCTGGGCGTGGCGCGTGCCGTTCCTCGTCTCGGCACTCCTCATTGGCGTCGCGCTCTACATTCGCCAGAACCTCGACGAGACGCCTGAATAAGTCGAGGCGATGGAGCGTGCCGCCGCCCACCGCCGCGAAGCGCGGGTGCCAGTCGGCGAACTTATCCGCAATAGCCCGCGAGAGGTCGTGTGCGGCTTCCTTTCGATCACTGGGCACAACGCGAACGCGTACATCCTCAGCGCGTTCAGCCTGAGCTACATGACCAACACGCTGGGCATGGCCCGGACGGACGCGCTGACGGCTGTTATCATCGCGACGCTGACCGGCATCGTGCTGACGCCGCCTGTTGGTGCGCTCGCCGACCGCGTCGGCCATGCGCGAGTCTATCTCTTCGGCGGCGTTTTCACAATGTTGTACGCGTTCCCAATGTTCGCGATACTCGGCACGAAGAATGTGGTGCTGGCGACGCTGGCTCTGAGCATCGGCTTCGGCATCGGCTATAGCGGGCTTGCCAGCGCGCAGGGCGCGTTCCTCGCCAACCTGTTCCCGACCCGCTACCGTTTCTCTGGCATCGCGCTGGCGCGTGAACTGAATGCTCTCCTGATCGCCGGTCCGACACCGTTCGTGGCATCGGCGCTCGTGGCCGCCGGCAATGGCAAGCCGACGTGGGTCGTTGCCTATCTGATGGCTTGCTGCGCGATCACCGTCGTTTCGGTTATCGCCATTCGGTCGCGGTCCTACGAGCGAGGCAGCGACTGACGCGGGTGCAAGGGTCATGCAGATCCACGATCGAAAGGGAGGGTCGATTGAGGCTTGTTCCTAATGACGGGGGTGGCGCGCGAACGCCAAGCCTGAACAGAGCGACTCGCGGCTCCTGCTGCTTTCCAGCGCCGACAATGTGCTGGTCGCACGCGGCAAGGTCGCTGCAGGGGAGACCATAGTTGTCGATGGCGTGGCGGTAACGCTCGCGATCACGATCTCGCTTGGCCACAAGATCGCCCGCTGCGGCATCGGGCTAGACGAAAGGATCGTCAAATACGGTGTGCCGATCGGTTCGGCGACGGCGCACATTGCGCGCGGCGAACATGTTCACGTCCACAACGTGCGAGGATTTGCAGGCCAGCCCGCATGATAAACAACCGGCGTGTCGCGCAGGCGATCATGGATCTTCGCGACGACCTCGATCCGCGCCAGCGCGGACGTAATCGCCGCCTGCACGTCGGCATTAGGGTCCGACCGCGCCTGCAAACGGAGGATCGACATGATGGTCGCGAGGTCGTTCCTGGTCCGGTGAGCCAACTCCATCATGAGAACGTCCGCGTAGGCCTTCGCCTCCGAGTGCTTCTGGAGCGCTGCGCGCAAGGCTTCCGTTACCCCTGCAAGACATAGCCCGCTCGCCAGGAAGATGAGGAGCGGCAGGATCGCGGCGCTCGGCGGCGGAGGGATAAAATATCGCGCCGCCAGCGCCGCGCTCGCCGGTGGCCAGAAAGCCTGAACCGCGATCGAAGATGACAGAGGCCAGGAAAATGGCCGGGATGAACAGCACCAGCGGATAGGGTCTCAACTGATCGTCCAGCAGGAGCTTGGCGACAAATGCCAGCCCGACGAGCCCGAGGCTCAAAAGGTACCGCGCCCACAGGGGATATCTGGGCGTGACGGACATGAAGCGAAGCAGGAGCCGGTCCATTGAAAGCAACGAACCGGCTTGTCGGCCCGTTCCTGTCGCTTGCTTCAAGCGCTTCGGCCGGCGCGTGGACTGTTGAGCCTAGACCAAAGTCTGGACGCTGTTTGCCGCAGGGCCTGCTGAGGAACGATTCAACAAAGCTTGAGTTCGTCCCAAAAGAACCGACCAAAAAATCCAAGAGGGTAAAATCCAAGAGGGTAAAGCCATGACGCGATCAGTGGAGGAGCTGAGGCGGCAGTCCGAGCGCAGCCGTGCCGAACTCGCGGTGACGGTCGATAGGTTGAGGGAGCGGATATCGGATACCGCTGACGACCTCCGCCACAAGGTCTCGCCGCAACACATCAGATCGGAAGTCTCCGATTACATCAGCAACAAGACCCAGAGTTGGGTCGAGGCGCTGAAGCAACAAGCGATGGATAATCCGATGCAGGCGGTCGCTGCGGGGACTGCGGTCGCAATCCCGCTTCTGCGCCTGGCGCGCGGTTTTCCAGTGCCCCTTCTGATGATCGGGGCTGGCCTTGCCCTGACCTCGAAGACGGTGCGCGACCGGGCCACGGAAGCGGCTGCACCGGTGATGGAGAAGGCGGGAGAGATGCTGGATCAGGCCGCCGACCGGGCCGACGCGCTGGGCAGCGACGTGAGAAACCGGCTGACTTCGGCTCAAAACCAGGCCGGCGATATGGCTGGCGACGCGCAAGATGCCGCCGCCGCCCTGGCCGACGACCTTGGCAGGCGAGCGGCGCAGGCCGCCGGCACCGTCGGCGATACGCTCAAGAGCGGCATGGATGCCGTGAAGGACAGAGCGGGCGCGGCCAAGAACGCGGCGGCCACGGTGCCTGCGAAGGCCCGTCAGGTCATTGGCGACAATGCCGCCTTGATCGGCGGTCTTGGGATCGCGATCGGCGCCATCCTTGCCGCGGCTCTTCCCGAAACCAGCGCCGAAGCCAAGGCGGTGGGCCCGGCGAGCAACAGCGTGAAACGAGCGGCGGGCGAGGCTGCACAATCCGGTTTCGAGGCGGCCAAGGACGCGACGATGTCAGCGGCCGACGCGGCGGCGCGAAGCGTCGGCGAGGCCGATCTCGGGGGGCATGCCGGCCGGATGACGGAAAACGTGGCCGACAGGCTCAAAGAGGCTGCCGACGACGTCGTCAGGGCGGCCTTCAGTCCTTCCCCAAACCCGAACACCTGAAAGAACGATCATGAGCGATGTGGACCTGAGTAAAGAGACGAATTCCACGCAGAACCGGAATACCGACCCCTCGCAGACCCTCAAGGAGCAGATGGCCGATGCCGGCGCCGAGGTGAAGCAGCGCGCCGGCGATGCCCTCCGAGCGTCGACCGATGTCGCCAACGACAAGTTCAAGGAGGCGGCTGATGCCGCCAAAGACGTGGCTTCCGGAACGGTGGACCAGATCGAGGGCCAGGCGCGCGACAAGCAGCGGTCGGGCGCGAACTTCATGGCACGCCTTGCCGGTAACATTCGCGAAGCGGCGCGCGCCTTCGAGAGCGATGCGCCGTTCGCCGCCCGTGGCATGACTTTCGCCGCCGAATATGTCGATGACGCGGCCGATAAAATCCGTGACGGAAGCTTCCGCGACCTCGTCGACGGCGCCACCGATTTTGCGAAGCGGCAGCCGGCCGCGTTTCTGGGGATCTCGGTCCTTGCCGGTTTCGCGGCAGTCCGTTTCCTGAGGGCGTCGGGCGGGCGGTCTTCATCCTCGAAACGGCGCGAACAATCGTCATCCTCGCAGCAAAGCAACGTGTCATGAGCATCCAGAACGATATCAAAACGAGTCAGAACGATCTTCGAACCATCTCGACATTGCTCGGCGATGCGCTGTCGCAGTTCGCCAAGCTGTTCCAGAACGAGGTGGATCTCGCCAAGGCCGAATTCGGCGAAAAAGTTCAGAAGGTCGGCGGCGCGCTGGTCTTCATCGTTGGCGGCGCCGTCCTTGTGATCCCAGCCCTGGTGATGGCGCTGTTCGCCTTATCGGCGGCAATGATTGGGGCAGGGTGGTCACAGCCGCTCTCCTATTTGACGTCGGCGATCATGGCCGTGATGATCGCGGCCGTACTGTTCGCGATCGGCATCAACCGGCTAGATGCCCGCAACCTGGTGCCACGGGAGACCATTCGGCAACTCGATAAGGACAAGGACACCGTGAAGGGGATGGTGAGATGAGCAGCACGCAGGCGGGCTTTTTCGACAGTCTGGTGACCGCGGTGCGGGAAAATCCCCTCGCCGCAGCACTTATCGGAGGCGGTGCGTTCTGGCTGTTGGCTGGCGACGAGAAGCTGAAGAGCGCGGCGCGATCGGCGACCGCGGCGGCTTCGCCGATCGTCGATCTCGGCGTGCGCAATGTTCGCGCGGCCGCCTCCGAGCTCCAACGGACCGCCGCGCCACCGACCGCGCCTGAAACGGATCACGACGACGCTACGGGCTTCGGTGAAACCGTACGCGAGGCCAGTAGCGCGGCTTCAGACGCCATGTCGGGAGCGGCCGACGACATCAAGGGCCGGTTCGACGAAGGTATCGCCTATGCGCGCGAGAACCTCGGCATGCCTGGAAAAGAAGCTCTCACGAAAGCGCAATCATCGTTGGCCGACGTGCTTGACCGGCAACCGCTCGTCCTTGGCGCCGTGGGCTTGGCAATCGGTGCGGCCATCGCGGGTGCGTTCCGGACTTTCGATCTCGAGAACGAATGGGTGGGCGAGCTCAGCGACGATATCAAGGCTGATTTGAACACGCGCGCCGACGCGGTATCGCAAAGCCTACGCGAAGCCTCCGATACGTTGAAGGTCGAGCTCGGCGACGTCGGCACAGAGGCCGTCGATCGGGTGAAGCAGGCTGGCATCGATGCTGCGGATGCTGCACGGGAAAAGGTGAAGTCGCCATAAAGGAGGCGGTTCCAAGCCTCATAAGCTGCGGATTCGCCTAGGACGATGGCCTCACCGTCAATCACGAACTGCTTCTGGCGGTTCTTCAGCGCGGCCTTCACAATCCAAGGGAAGCGCTTCGTCCAGTCATGGCCGCCCTTCGTGATCAGCCGGACGCGGTCTCCGTCGCGCTCGACGCGCAGGCGGTAGCCATCGTACTTGATCTCGTGGAACCACTCCGGGCCGGCCGGAACCAACTTTCCAACGGTCGGCAGGCAGAACTCGAATTTAGGCATGACCGGCACATGGGTATGTGTTGCCGGTTTTGCGAATCCGCAGCAGAGGCCCCGATGTGGCGCTTCTCCGGGGCCTCGGGTTCTCGGCCTGGAGAGGACCGAGGAGTTACTTCAAACTCCCATCGACGACGGCGTCAAGTCTCGGGAAAAAGCGGAAATTGTCTCGCCGGGATTCACATGGTTTATTTTCGGACCGGAGCGTCGTTTGGGATGATCCGAGCAACAGGGCAGCTAATTTTCATTTCGTATTTTTTCAGCCCTAGAACGACGACCGTTGCTTCCTGGCGAGCGGCTCGGCGATCCAGCTTGGCCCCAGCATGATCCGGATGCTGGGGTCTCTTTTATGAGTAGGAACGAAGCGCAAGCATTGGCATTGGTCGCCCTGTTCAGTGCCGCACCGCTACAGGCACCCAGACGCCCAGCTACACACTGGCCCCAGCTTCACCGCTGGGCCCTTCCTTATTACGCCGTCCAGACAGGACACTTGCTGGGGCCGTTTTCTGTTAGAGGCCGCCAATTGGGGCAGCCTACACAGGCCTAATTTTCGTTTTCAGCTTACGATCGATCAGCATCTCGGCCCGGCGCTTTGCTAGTTCTGCCAATCGTGTGCGCACGGTATGGCGGGTCGTTTCTCCGCCGATCTCAATGATGATCTCGAACTGATCATCATATAGGCGTTTTACCTCGAACGTGACGCCCCTGTGGGTGAAGGTGCTTGGCATACGCAGGGGATAGCAAATCGATGTGCGGTCCTTGCACCGGGATGCTACGGGAAATTGTCCCACTGTAGGAATGGAGCCATGCAAGGCCGCTTGCGGAGGTGGCCTTAATCTCCCGCGTCGCTGGTTAGCGGACTTCCTAGGTCGAGGCCTTCATGGTCCGCTCGACCTCATCAGCTAGCTCCCGGTGGTGGGCCGCCAGCTTGGCAAACAGTTCTTTCTGTCGGATTGGTCGCCAGCTTGCTGATCAGCTCGCACTCCTCCGCTTCGACGCGCTTCTGTAAGTGCGCGCCTGCATGTCCTTCATTTTGGGCTCCCGATGCCGAGATGTTATCACGGTTCCTGCCGACAGAATCTTGGAGAAAGTGGCAATTGCATAAGGGCGTGCTAACGTTGGTTCGTCGGGTCCGCACCCGACTATCCCGCTGGCCTCAGCGCCGGCCTTAAGGCCCCCAAAGGTGCTGGGGCCTTTTCTATGGCTGCTAGGAACGAACGTAGCTGAAGCTTGTTCGTCTGTCATCCGAATGCAGCTCTCACCATCCCGCCGACCAAACCGCATTCGGACAGTGTGCGTGGAAAGCCGATGGCCCCAGCGTGCTCCCAAGCGCTGGGGCCGTCTCTTCACTTCAGGACACCCAATGCCGGCGCACTTCTCCGGGCTCCATGTTGAGCGCTAGGACGTATTCTGCGGCGAGCTGTCGCTGATGAGGCTAACAACCCATCCTTCCGGGATGATTAGGAACAGGCAAGCGCGAGGGCGGTTATCGGCAGGTCCGCATGCTTTCCCCCGAGGCATCGGACACCATGGAGCCACGAACCCCAGCGACGCGACCGCTGGGGTTTCTCTGACCCCGGTCACGCGAACAGGTCTTGCCGGCCTGCGGCGTACTCCACGTCAGCCCAATACTCAGCCGGCGTCGCCTTGTCCTGTTAGATCATAGAAGGCATCTGGATCTAGGGGTGCAGAAGAGAAAGCAGGCGCTGGCGAAGCCTCTCGCGATCAAGCTGTACTTCGCGCATTACCGCAAGCTCGGCTTCAATCTTGCTCGTGTCCTCATTCAGCCGCCTACATTCGATGAGCTGCGCTTCTTTCTCCGCCAGCCGCCTTTCTCCTTCGACTGTCGCGAATTCAATCTGCCTTAACTCGTCAATGATCGGCTCTTTGTACATCTCGTTGCGATGGCTGAACCGTGCGTCATGCTCGTTTGTCTTGCAATCTCCAAACGGCTCAACAACGCTTCAAGTTCCTAATGAGCCTAGCGATAGCGGGAACGACCGCAAGCGCTGCACCTGATGTGCGCCGAGTTTTCAGGCGAGTCCCAATCCAGGCAGATCGGCGAGCTTCAGCCGGCCGTTGTGCTGGCACCCGACGCAGAACATGAGCACTGTCTTCCGCCGTTGCGATCGACGGGGCCGGACAGTAGCGGAGATGACGAGCGGGCTTGCGGCGCCAGGGCATGCGCCAATGATCGCGAATATCTCGCGCCGAGTGAAGCCGCTAGAGTTCGCGACCGCGATGCGCAGTTATCGCTAGCGATTGGTCAAGTGGCGGCGTCCTTTTCAGTCGAGGGGCCGCCTAGCTTTTTCATGATCCATTCCATGGCTGGATTAGGATAGCGAGAGTCCGTCGAATTGACATCCATTCGAGTGGCTGGGTTGAACGTCAGTTCATAGAACGCCGTTGCCGCTATCCCTTGCTCTAGCTCTGGTGCCTGCTTCTTGAAGCCCTCGACCGATGAGGCCACGGAGAATTTGTAAGCGTAATGCTGACGCAGTCTAAACAAGCGTTCATGACGGGCGCCGGCAAAACGAACTAACCAATGCCAAGAACCCCAGCCCAAGCGCTCCGCGGGCATATCGAAAATGGTCGCGTCGGGCTAAGCGGCTGGCGGATGATCTCGAGCTTACACCCAAGCTTGAGCACTATGAGATGGCTCAAAAGTGCTATCGAGGTGCGCAGCATGGCATCGGTTTAGTGCGGGCCAGAGATCTCTCCGAACTTGCTGTAAAATCGATGGCCTCCATGGCTTTTGAGGGGGCGGCCTTGGGCGACGCCAAGGCGCAGTATCGCCTGCGCGACGAGAAGCAGATCGTCGCATGGTCCGTCGCGTTCGATCTCATATTGCTTGCTGGTAACCCGGTTGCCGCCTCAGCGTTGAATCGAGGAGGGCGATCACCGCAGGCCACTGATCCGGCTTTGGAGGCCATCGCAAAACACCAGCAGGCGGACGCGGACCACAATGCAGCCATCACGGCGACCGACGCCGAATATCGCTCTGAGGCCTATTGGCAGGCCGACGACCATCAAGGAGCATGCTGCCATGCGGAGGCCGATGCAGGTTGGGATCTGGCCTGGACAATTCCGACGACATTGGGCGGCGTTGCTGCGGTTCTCGAGTACTTGAAGCAGTACGAAGACAAGGGCGAGGAATGGCCCGACAGTGACTGCATCGGTCGGGAGGGCTGGCATTATCAGCTACGGCAGATGATGGCCGCTGCAGCCGTCAACTTAGCCTAGCGTGAAGGCGAGGCGCCCGCCGGTTCACGCCGGCGGGTTTTCCCCTGGCTCAATTTCCATCGTTTCCGGTGTTCGACGGTGGCGCGCGCTATGTTCGGCCATGGCTTTCACCGCCTCATCTTCGTCGGCGCAAAAAGCGATGCTTCGCCGATCGGCAAACACGAGCCACTGACGAAGGCCAACTTCCCTGATGACGTACTCGGTCATTTTCGAGCGTCCCGCAGCGAGTGGGCTGCATCTTATGCAAACGACGTTGCTGTTCCATTAATCAGAAGCCGGCCCAGACGGTGAGCGCGGGCGGCGGCCTGGATCTGATCAAAAAGTACGCCGCCGGGCTTGAATGCAGCATCCCGGCGGCGGTCTTCCAGCTGGCCCTGCGATCCCAGCAACACTGCGGTAGCAGGGCGGTCACACACGCGAGTGATGCAGATCAATCTGCCCGCCGGATGATCCTACCGACGGGCTTTTGCGCGAAATCACCAGCGGCGATAACCGCCGTGATAGCCGTAACCCCTATGATAACCGTAGCCCCTGTGCACGTATCCGTAGCGACGGACGCCGTAGCCACGATAGCCGTAACCGTAGCCGTACGGCCTGTAGACGGGCGCCGTGCGGACACAGCCGTTCGGGCCGCAGACTACGGCGACGTTCTCGATGTTTGAAGCGGGAGAAAGTGTCGCGAGCGGCATCGCTGACGCGCTTCCTGCCGCAGCAAGGCCGCCGAGCGCAGCAAGTCCAACAAGTGCAAATTTAAGCTTCATGGTTTCCTCTCGTGGAATCTAAGGCACCCCACACTGTAGGAAGTTGAACGTGAATGCTGGATGAGCAGGCCAGCCGTTTTTGCGTGATGAAAATGCGGCATGCTTGTGCTCTGCGCGGGGGTGTCCCCAAGCGGTCCCCTAGGAGTATCCGGAACGATGAGGGCGCCAAGGTCAGACTAGCTAAATGCGACAACGAGCAGGCCCGAGCACAACAGCACAAGGCAGGTCGCGATTAGCGCGAGGAACCCATCGGACACGAAGTCATGATTACGCATGACACACCTCCCTGTCGCGGAAGGAAGCTGGTCCGAATTTATTAAAGATTTCGGAATCGAGTTTTTGAAGGGCGGGCAACTACTGTCTTTGCTGCCCAACTTCACGAAAGCCGTGTGGATCATCGAAATAGTCCCAAGAAAAGACGCCGCCGGTCTCAAAAATACACGCCCGGCGGCGTTTCCTTCCTGAACCGGGGGCCCTGAAATCCCCAGCGCAGAGTCAACCGCAGAACCTGTGGCCTCGGTGATCGGCCGAAGGGCACTTCTTGTTACGCACTGTGATGTTGCGAGAGGAGCAGGAACAAGTGGCAATGTCGGGAATCTTACACAGGCTCCCGCGATAGGTTGCCCCCGACCGGGAGTTTAAACGGCCTTGGCGTTCCCCGCGCCAGGGCCGCTATCGTTGTTGTGCGGCATCGCCATCCTCAGGAACAAGTGGTCGGGCCAATGAGTCCCTTCATTGCTCCCGGAGACAGGTGGCGCGCTCGACCGGGAGTCTGTGTCAAACGCCATCCGGAACTGCCCCCTTTGCGTCATGAAGAACTGCCCCCACCCTCGGGTTCATGATGTTGGTTGA
>NZ_JAUMTJ010000074.1:0-38379 GCF_032654765.1 Bradyrhizobium sp. 33ap4
GTAGCCATGTCGTTCTGTGAGCCAAGGAGTTGAGTGTTATAGTTGTCTTCCTAAGACCGCTTGGCCTCCGACTTGAGCAGATCGGCAAAGCTGTTCGGCGCCTCCTCGGCCTTCACGAGATTGGTGTTGTAGGCAATGATCGACAACCAGACCCGGAAGCTTGCGAATTGCCCGTCCGCGTCGCGATGCTCCTCGGGGTAGTATTTTGCGACCTCCTCCGGAACATAGGGCGCGAGAATACCGTCGCGCTTCCACACAATGAAATGCGCGGCGTCGGAGGAATTGACGACGTCGACGGCATGAATGTTGCTGGAATATTCCTGGCCGACCCGCTGGAACACGCGTTCCGCGCCGGTGCGTTCGACGCGCACCGTGATATCGGGATATTTCGCTTCAAATGCCCTTGCCAGCTTCTCGGCAACCGGCAGATCGGTCGAGGTGTAGTAGACGACCTGCCCCTCTTTCTTCGCCGCCTCGATCAGCGTCGGCGTCACCGGTTCCGCAGGTGGTGCGGCGGCCATCACGCGCGTTGAAAGGGCGGCCCCAGCCAGCACCGCGCCCTTCAGCATGTCGCGGCGCGACAGCCCAGGATGTTTCTTCATATGATTCCCCGCACGCGATGACGAAGTTTGAGTACACCGTCCTCCCGCTCTTATTCCAATGCGCGAAAACGGAGTCTGTCGTCGACAGATGCTTCAGGTTGCAGCCAGACTTCTGATCAAGAAACAAGACTAAAGTTGGGGGATTCAGTCAATGGCGAGCATGCGCTACGCCTTGGTATTCGTCGCGGCGTTGCTGACCGTGTCCATGGCAGGCTCATATGCCGACGCCGAAGACTATCCTGCGCGGCCGATCAGGATCATCATTCCCTTCGGCCCCGGTGGTCCGGCCGACGTCGTCGCGCGACAGATCGGCGGCATCTTGCAGGAAAGCCTCGGCCAGCCCTTCGTCGTGGAGAACCGCACCGGCGCCGGGGGCGTGATCGGCACGCTTGAGGTCGCAAAGGCGCCGGCCGACAGCTACACCCTCCTGATGATGACACCCAGACCGCGAACGAATCGCTGGTGCCGCAGCGCAAATATGAGCTGATGCGCGACCTGACGCCGATCGCGTCGTTGAACACTTCGGATCTCGTAATCGTGGTCCACCCCGCTGTGCAGGCAAAGACCTTGCAGGAATCCATCGCCCTCGCACAGGCGCCGCCCGGAAGGCTGAACTATGCCTCATCAGGTCAGGGCACGCCGTATCACATGGCGGGCGAGCTGTTCAAAGCCATGGCCGGGATCGACGTCGTGCACGTGCCCTACCGCAACAGCGGCGAAGGCTGCGGCGGCGGTCCAGATGATGATCGATGCCGTCCCCGCGATGCCGCCAAATGTCGCCGAAAACCAGGTGCGCGCACTCGCAACGACCGGCAAGGCTCGTTCGACGGTGCTGCCCAACGTTCCGACGATGACCGGCTATGAGGCGACGATCTGGCTCGGCCCGATGGCCCCGGAGGGCACGCCGACGCCGATCATCGACAAGCTCAACGCGGCGGTGAACGCCGCAATCAAGCGGCCCGAGGTCGAGAAGCTCTGGGCCGCGCAGGGCGCGGCGCCGATGACCATGACGCCGGAGGTGTTCGACGCATTCCTGCGCGCCGATATCGTGAAGTGGGCAGGCGTCGTTAAAAGGCTGGAAAAGGCCCTGGAAGCACACAGCCGCAAAGACCGCGAACGAAGGAACAGGGCGCATGAAGACGTTGAACATCCTAAGCGGCGGCGCGGCGCAGGGCCTGGTGCGCAGCCTCGCGCCGGCATTTGAAGCTGAAACCGGCCTCGGCATTGCCGGCGATTTTTGCGCGGTCGGCGCCATGGCGGACAAGTTACGCACTGGCGCTGCAACCGACGTTGTCATCCTGACCGCCGCGCTGATCGCGAAGCTGGCCGACGGCTACGAAAGAACGGAAGGCACGATGAAGCAAACCAGATCGACCCCCTCCCCTGACTATGGAGTGGGGTATGGGAGGCCTCCCAAGGCCAGCCGGTTTCGTAAGGGGCAGTCAGGTAATCCAAGAGGGCAAAACCTGCCGAGGAACACTTTCTTGCGGTCTTCAAGCGCCTAGTGGCCCGGAGAGTGAAGGTCAACGATGGCGGCGTCGTGAAGACACTTTCCCCCGGGGAAGCGATCATTGCACGCAATTATCAGGCTGCGCTGAAGCAGGACCAGACCGCAATGGGCAACATGCCCAAGCTTATCGAATATGTCGGTCAATTCCTCGATTGGAACGATCCAAAGGTCGCAGGTCTTCCCATATTTATGCCAGAGTCCGCGAAATCGGTCGAAGAGCTTCTCGCATACACGGGCGCGAGGCTTGTCAAGGTTTCTGGCGAGCAAACAGGCGATCAATAGGCCGGCCAATCTCCGATATCGCCAGAATGCGGCGACACTCTCGTCAGGGCAGGAAGAAGGGCATGAAGGGCACTCCATCGTCGCCCTTTTTGCCTGCGTTGGCCTCGGCCTTCGGTCTTGCGGGTCTTACCGCAGGTTCCTCGTCGCGATCCCTGTTCCTGCGCTCAAGCTTGGCAGACGGGACATGACGTGCCTTGCGTTTCTCACATTCATCATCGCCATTGAGGAAATAGCCTGCGGCACAGCTAATCTTGACACAGCGATCGCCGTCTCGTCTAAGGCCGGACCCGCAAATTAAGGGACAAACTCGTGCTGTCTTGAGCTTGATCGCGTCAAGCGCATCGGCGCTCGCGGCTTTGGCGTCGAACCTCGTGCCGGCGTTCTGGTTGAACCTCTCAAGCGAACGACGCGACGCCGTATCCCATTCCCCATCGGCCGATCCTGTGAAGCAACCAACCCGGCGCAATTCGGTCTGTAGTGACTTTGCAAGCTCAGTAGGCGCTGTTGACTGCACAGGTGCTTGCGGACTGGGCAGCGCGGCCACCTTGGTATCCGCATTCGCGTTCGGCTCTCGCGGCTGGTCTGGCGCGGAGGGAGTCATCGGCGTGCTGTTCTTTGTGGCACCCTCAGCCGCGACACGTCGCTGCTCGGCCTGAATGGCCTGTTGCTGCGCAGCTTCCTTGGCTGTCTCGGCGGCGGCCCGAGCTTCCTGCGCTGCTTTCAACTCCGAAGCCGCCTTGGCAAGCTGTGTCTGTTGAGCGCCCTGGTTGACGAGCCGGGCCTGTTCCTGTTCGGCTTGGCGGGCTTTTTCGACCGCCGCAGCACGCTTTTCCTCCGCATCGATCTTGGCGAGCTGAAGCTTTGCCAAGTTTGCGTAGTAGCTGTCCGGATACTGGGCAATGAAATAGTTCATTGCATCCTTGTTGCCGACCTGCAGCGCGAGTTCATAGTCGTGCCGCATTTCAAGTCGGATCGTAGCCATGTCGTTCTGTGAGCCAAGGAGTTGAGTGTTATAGTTGTCTTCCTAAGACCGCTTGGCCTCCGACTTATCATCGCCCCCAAGCGTGCCGTAGACGTACGGCTCTTGCCGATTCCCGGTTGCCTTCATGACGTCGTCGCGGACGAAACCGAACACCCTGCGCAAATCCAGGCCGGGAGTTCCGATATATTTCACCAGTGCTGTCGCGTACGGACTGTTATTGCTGTTGCCGTCCGACGCCGTCGAGCCAGCCTTGGCAGCGAAGGCTACCAGCGTGTTCGAACTCGCCGGCTCAATGCGGGCGAGGCCCCGGCTGATCGCTCGTGAGCCAACCGTTCGTTTCATTTTGTCGGAGAAAGGATTGTTGCGGCAAGCGTCGAGAATCACAAGCCGCAATTGCCTTGCTGGTTCGACGGCCAGCAGAATCCGCTCAAGCGAAAATGCCTCGTCGTAAACGTCCGTATCGCGCTCGAGCGTGGCATCGACAGGGATCAGATAGTTCGTACCCTCGATCTCGATGCCATGACCGGCATAATAGACCACAGCCACATCCGCGTCGCGAGACTGGTCGGCAAAATCGCGCAGCGTACGCCGCATCTCGGCCGCCTGAAGATCCAAGCGGGTTTGAACCACGTCAAAACCCGCATGCTTCAGTGTCGCCTCGACGATCTGGGCGTCGTTGACCGGGTTCGAAAGGGGCGCTGCGTTCTTGTATGCAGAATTGCCAATGACGAGCGCAACCCGGTTTGCAGCCGTTGCCGGCTGAGCGAGCAACAATGCGACGAGGAAAAAGCAAATTTGACCTAATTTTGTGAAACCGCGTACATGCATGGCAATACTACTGTTCAAATAGACGCCTCTTGCGTGCGTATCGGCACCGTTGAAACGGTTCAATCATATCTTGGTGATAGGCGAGGGCAGCGCGGAAAGTGTCGCTCGATCGGCAAGATGGGGCGCCCCAGAGGACGGGCGGCTCATTGACCTGCCCGCAGGCGTGGCTTTTAATGATCCGTCTGCTGAATGGCGAGATCTGTGCTGTGACTGACCTAAAGCTCGGCCAGGTGATCTCTGCTAGATCCCGCGACGCCACCAGTCCCGGCGGCAGTCCATTTCTGGATTGGACCGCAAGAGCTGCACTCATCCTCATCTACGGCGGGGCTGCTCTTCTGGGCATCGCTGGCATTCCTCACCTGCTTCCGGTGGAGAGCTTTCGCGAGCTGCTGACGGCCGCGGCCCACATCGCAAACGTGCTTTTTCTCGGCTTGGTTGCAGTGACGACCATAACCCGGCTGGTCCCCATCAAGAAGTCGAAGGGCATTGAGACGCGGATCTCCGCCTTGCTGGGCACGTTCCTGAGTATCGCGCTCGCCTTTCTGCCAAAGGTGGAGCTCGATCCAATCTGGTCGATGCTGTCCACGGCCCTGATCTTAGTGGCGACCTCGCTGTGTATTGTGGTGCTCCGCTGGTTGGGCAAATCCTTCAGCATTCTGGCGGAGGCAAGGTGCCTGGTGACGGATGGACCTTACCGGATCGTCCGGCATCCCCTCTACCTCTGTGAGATGGCTGCTCTGGTAGGCGTAACACTCCAGGTGCTTTCACCGCTCGCGGTGCTCATCGCGATTGCGGTAGTGGCAATTCAATGCCGGCGAATGTTCAACGAAGAGCGGATTCTTCGGCTGGCTTTCCCTGAATATGAGGCTTACGCCGCAAGAACGCCGTTTCTAATCCCGGTAAGGCTGATCCGAAGCTAGGACAACTGAGGGAGTCTTCTCGGCAGGCGGGCACTGGCGCGAAGCTCTATGATCGTGCGACAAACAACTCATTTGCGGCCGGATAAGTTAAGCGATGCGACAGCGTGTGCTCACTGATCAAGGCACCACGTCGCTCTAGCTCGATCATGGCCCTTCGCAACATTTGCCCATTTGCCGCGGTTGCGCAAAGACAATCGGCATCGGATCGAAGCAAACGTCGACGTCTCTCATGAGTGCGCGCCAGTTGTTGCGTCGGTCCACTAGACCGGATCGCACCCGTGTCGAGACGACCGCACTCGTGGATAGCCGGGTTAATGAGAAACAATTTGGCTTTATGAATTTGCCAGATGCAACTACTATTAGACATTTCAGCGTGTTCTATTGGGAGGTAATTCCATGGGTGCCTTTATCCCTACACCTAGCGATCAGCAAATCATTGCCAAACTGAACTTCCTATTTAGCAAAGTGGGAAAATTAGGGGATTTGAAGAGCTTTACGGACCGCAATGGCAAAAAAATTTTTCCAGCCACCCATCTATCGCGCGCAGCTCGGCGTATCGGCGCTTATCCCGACAGCACGAATGATGCCCACGGAAGAAATCCAAGAGCCCGCTGGTACGTGTTTCTAGAAAAATTACCACAAGCCACCAAGAACGACATCAATGATGCGCTTGTGGCAGCTATTGACCCAATCAACGGTTATGACGGAGTGATATTCAATCTAACGCATGAACCCACTGGAACAGACCCTTACGTTGTCCACGGAGGCGCTGGCACGCCGGGAGAAGTTGTACGCCTTCCAGACGGACAAATCGTACTACTTTTAACGCTCGTATGCGATGCTCCGATTCCAACTGGAGGTGGCAACGATCGCCCGCATAGTCCCCATGACCCCGGCGGAAATAGCGGCAACGAGCGAGATTTCTGGCCGGCCAATGCCCCGTGGAAGAAAGACGACACCGACTATTGATTGCGGATTGTAGTTGATCGCGGACCGAGAACTTCATCATCCAAAGGGCACGTATGTACGAAGGGAATTGATCGATCTGTAAGGATTGATTCCCTTCGGTCATGCCAGCTCTTGGCCCAGCACGTCCTGCGATCGTTCACGCCAGCATGCGATGAACACGGTGTGATGTCAGTTCGCGATGAATAGAGGGAGGATATCTCCTCAGCCGCTTTGCGAACGTCTAGGGTCCAGCCAACCGAATTGCCCAGTAGCACCCGTCCTGAACGAAGCGCCCAAGAATCCGCGACGCACTCGCACGCAATTAGTGGGTTCCAGGGATAACGGGCGCCCTCCGCCAGGTGGTGGCCAGTTTCATGAAGCAATACAAACGCCAAGCCGTCGCGACCCAATGCAGGGTGCAGTGCTACACCTCCATAGAGGCGCACGACACGTTGATCTCTTAGCAGTAATGCTTGTGCGTTGACCAAATTGAGCTCTGGAAAGAGCTCGTATCGGATGGTCGGGAAACTGCTCTGAAAGGCAGCCAACAACTCGCTCAGTAACGAGCAGCGTTCGACAGTATCATCTTTGCGACTATCGAATTCCCAGCATTGCTCTGAGAAAAGCATGCGGCTAAACCCAAATTTGGGACGGGTACATCAATCATACGAAGTCTGTTGTTATCCCAGCCTCCCCAAAAGCAACTTCTGCCCTCGCGAAGCCCGAATGAACTGCCGCCCAGCTTGGCAGTGACGGCCAGCTTTTAACGATGAGGGGATAGTACCGCCATAGCCGTGCTCCACAAGTGGGGCGGTCCTCCCTCTACAGCGTGATCTTGTCCAGGGCCAGTCGACGTATTGCGCCATGGGCACATGCTCAGGCCCATCGAATTCGCCGGTGAACTCCCCGGTTAGAGCGATCCAATGGTCGGGAGCTTCGCACATTTATCCTGGAGCCGCTGAGTCAATCGGAGAAAATCGGCCAGCTAGGCTTCGCCAACATCGATCATGTGACAATCCAAATCGCGCGAAGAGCCAAGATTGCTCGCGAATTCGCTCGACTTCGGAGCCGATCGGAGCGGGAATGTCGTCGTCGATAATGGGCGTTGCACCGGATATGGCGGCCGCCAACGAGACCATCAAACCCTTTTTTGCTAGATCGCACGAAGCTCAACAAGGCCGGTTCGCATCGCTTGTGCGGCGGAAGCCCTTGGCTTTGACCGTAGCGTGACTGAGGGATCGAAGTGTCGATGGTGCAGGAGAGCGCTGCGAAGCGATGACAAGATGGGCACGCCGTCATAGGTGCCCATCTCTTTTTGGAAAGCAGATTCGAACAATGGCTACCGCTGATGCCCGAGTCCGATTCCGAGATGCAACGCCTTCTGGCGCAGCGCTCCCACAGTACGCTTGGTCAGCTTAGCTATTTTTACGACGGGCGTACGCGCCTTGGAGTAAGCCTTAAGGTCTCTAATATCAGCCTTGGTCCACTCGCGCCGCTTGACGCGCTTCTTCGTTGCCTTATTCACCATGATGGCTCCCTTGCTTAAGGAGCGGCTTGTAACACGGCTTCTTAGCGAAACAATGATGCGCGGTTCGCTCGTCGCTTTGAAATTGCATTTTTATGGTGGGCAACCAGCCCAATGCCGCAGCCAGCAGCGAATGGCTGACCTGAATCACGCCGGCGTACATTTCTGGCGCTAATGACGTTTTCTGAATTCATCTTCCTTTTCTGGCGTTGGTAGACGGTCTCGTATGCAAAGCTTTCCTCCGCCGAGCAAATTTGCGATGAGATTGGTTGTCACATACGCGGGAGCCAGCACTACGCAAGAAAGACCAAGAATCAGCAACACACCTGCGCATGCCTGCAAGACCTTCGATCGATACCGACCTGCGTACAATGCGAGCGCAGATCCCGCGATCGTACTCGCGATATCGAGAATCCCGATCATTTTTGGTCCACATCGAAAGTGGTCTTGACGAAAAGAAATGAGAATCATCAACCTCATATCGTTCGCGAGCCGGAGCTCGGCCTTGTCGCGCTCGTCATCTCGATTGCTTCTGCCCAGGCCCAGGTCCCGCTCTGGACCTATATGGACTCGAAGGGGTTCAGCGATGTTCAGGCTCTGACCTGCGCGCAACTCGCCAATACCTATCAGGAGGACGCCGACTTTCTCGCGTACAGTGGCTGGTACAACGGTCTGGCTAAGAAGCATTTTGCCCATATCACCCGTGCCAAATCGGGCGAGTACGAAGTCATCGTGTATTGCAAGGCTCACCCGGAACTTAAGGTCATCCAGGCCATCGACGTTCTCTTCAAGAACGAGAAGTAGTCAGCGACCTTTGAAGCTACTGGTGCGGCGAGATCAGGCTGATGTCGCCCGCACTGCCCGTTGTTTGATGGAGGGAGAACGACCGTGACCTTAGACTACGCTGCGCTCGATTTTGATCGTTGTGCTGCTCGTTGTCATATACCGCATGGTTGCGGTCTGGGATGAATTACAACCATCCCTTCACGCCAGATGCCCGACTTTATTTCTACACGCCGAGAAAACGGCACGGCAGACGGCGGGATAACCAACCCGAAAGCGTGGGTGTGGTAGTTAGCGGCATGTTGGCCCTGCTCCCTTTGTCTGATCACGAAGTAGACCAACTTTCCTTCTGGACGGCGGAGGACTGCCTTCGACTTCCGAATGTCGGACGGAAATGTTCGCGATACTCGTCGATGCCGTCACGCACTGGCGCGGCCAACTTCGTCACTCCGAAGGACCCGACCCGATGCGCGATCCAGATGTTCGTCGGCGCAAAAAAAGTCAGATAAACTAAGTACTCTCGGAATGGGAAGATACGACCCTCATTGGGTCAGACGGCCGGCCCTATACCTCTCCTTATTCTTTTGGCACAAAATCCTTCAAGCGGAGGCGGCTCCGGTGATCCGCTCGCGCCGCTTCGCCCGAAGGATTGACGCCACGAAAATATGTCTTCTGCCACCGCTGCTGCGCCGCATCCGAGCCCGGCTGCTGCAGGTCGGCGTTGAAGGTGCTGCGGCCTTCGGACCAGAGCTTGAACTCGCGTTCAAGGTCCGGCGCTTTCGACAGTGGCATAACCTCAGGTGTGATCCGCTCGAGCGCTCCGCGTTCAACCGGGAAAACATGACAATACGGTTCTCCCCGCTCAAATCGAATCTTCGTATTTGACCGCGTGAATCGCCAGTTCATGGTGAACGTGTACGGCGACCAATCCGTCTCGATCACTCCGCTGAGCGGCGCGATTGCATCCTTCGGCCTGTTGATGGGGCCCGTCACGATGAGGTCGAAACCGGGGTCGGTTCGGAACAGGCAGGGCACATGGAAGGTCAAAATCCCATGTCCGAAGTGGCTCGATGCCGGCGCATGTGTCCCGAGATCGGGCTTGATCCGAACTGTTTCCTTGTGGTTGAGCCCGTCCCATCGCGCCGAGAAGCCCGACGGGCAGAGCAGTTCCCAGCCGTGAGCGTTTGCGATGTTGAGCGGCAGGCAACGATAGGCGAACCGTTGGTCGCTGGAATCCATCCAGTCGCGTTCGAGCGGAGCAGGACGGATGTCTATCTCATGTCCGTCGATCGTGTAGGCAACAAGCTTCGGCATCGCTCCTGCTACTGTCTCATTGCGAGAACCAGCCGGTAGCTCCATTTGGCGCGCCGGCAAATTTGTAGCTCAACCCTACGCGAATGACGTCCTCCGTCAATTTGGCCGAGTGTGTCCATGCGAACGGGCTTAGCGTGCCGACGTTCTGTGGTGCCGGGGTGCTGCGATCGCCGAGGTCGACGTGAAGATACTCGAATTTGGCCGTCCATGGGCCGCTCACAACGGTTTCCCAGCCGAAGCCCGCTGTCCAGCCGGGCTTCGCGCGCGAGTCGGCCCCTGTAAATCGAAAACCGGAGAAGCCGGGGAAATCCGCCGCGGTGGCAAAGGCAAATTCAGCGTAAGCCAAACCTGCGGTCACGTAGAGCATGTTCGAGGGGTTTGCCAGGAACCCCAGGCGTCCGCGCACGGTGCCGAGATATCTCGATCGAAAGCTGTTCTCCCAGGTGTTGGTGACTCCAGGCGCCAGAGGGAATGGTCCGCGCAGCTCCGATGATTGCAGATCGGTGTAGCTGAAATCCGTTTCGAGCCCAACGACCATCTTGCCGTACTGCACGTTGCAGGAGAGGCCTCCGCCAGCCGTAGCTCCGCCTGTACGTCGAGCAGCGTTCGAGCCCGCCTGCTGGGCTGCAAGTTGGGGGAGAGTTCCGGTAATCTGCGCAAACTCGACGACGGCTCCATTCGGCGCCGAAGAGAATTCAGCTTTGGCTGAATCATAGCCGGCGTTCACGCCGATGCTGCAGCCGGTCCAGCTATATGGCAGGATCGGCTTGGCTTTGACCGGCATGTAGGCGGCGAACGCGGAGCTCGATTCGTCGAACCGCATGCGGAAATGCGCCTTCGCCTCCCACGCATCGATCCCGGGCGTGAAGAAGGACAGATAGCCGCCCGACAGCCACAACTCTGCCTGGGATCCGAGCCGGGCTCGGACGCCGCCGCGCAATTGCCCATGCAAGCGCGAGAGCTCGGCGTCGGTGCCGTCGATCGTGGTAATGGTGTTGATCAGCTGTTGCGTGTCGTAACGCAATGTAGCCTGGACGAACGGCTGTAGCAGGAACCGGGAATCAAGAGCGAAATCCCGGTTGACTTCCACCGAGCCTTCCACGTGGCCCCAGCTATAGGCCTGGCCCGGAATCGGAAATCCCTGTCCGCTCGTGACACTCGAGACATCGTCGTGAGCATGGAAAACCGTGAACCGGGGCAGGACGCGCATCCAGGGCGTATCGATGATTTGGGTGATGCTCGTGGATAGGAATGCGCGGTTGACCGGCATGTTGGCGCCGTGCCCGAAAGCGTCGAAGGCACGATCTAGTCGTACGTAGCCGGCCCAGGCATCAAACAGCGTCGTCGGGCTGATGAGCCATCCCAGATAGGGCCCTCCGCCGATTCCCGACTCGTAGAGCGAGGCATTCAGCCCGTCATACGTGACCTTGGTGCTTTCCGGATTGAACGCAAAGCCCACAAGGAGATCCGGGTTGACACGATAGTCGAGCCCGTATGTCAGCTCCTGCAGCGTGCCTTGCGACGTGAGTCCGACAACCCGGTCGGTGAAGTTGACCTGGCGCGGCGTGACCCATGCGTGCCAGCCGTGGCCCATCGATGCAAAGGTGGGACTCGTGGCGCTGCTTGCGTACTGATTGAACCCGGCCAGGATCGCGTCCGAGATGAAGTAGCTGCGCGCAAAATCCGCCCCCAATGCGCGTGCGAGATTCGCATGCGGCACCGGCATGGGTGGCGGCGGCGGTGGCGGCCCAGGTGGTGGAGGCGGCGGTGGCCCTGGTGGTGGAGGAGGCGGTGGTGGCCCCGGCGGCGGCGGCGGTGGCGGCCCTGGTGGCGGAGGCGGTGGCGGCCCTGGTGGCGGAGGCGGTGGTGGTGGCGGCGATGGCGGCGGGAACGGCCCAACATCTGGAAACGGTATGAAGCCGTTCCAGTGCCGTGGAAGCCGCGGAATGGGCGGCGGAGGCGGCCCCGGCGGCGGCGGCGGCGGCGGTGGCGGCGATATCGAACACAACTGGTTGGTGAATGCATTCACCTCGTTTGAAACGGACTTTTCGCCAAGCAGCGGCCCCAGAACACTGCCATAGGCCCTGAACTTTTCATGATCATCGAACGACAGCGGAAATACCTCGATGGCCGTTTGCGTTTGCAGGTCGAGGAAGGTTGGGCCGCCCGTAAGTGCTCCGCTCTTGCTGAAGCGCCACATGAAAGCAGTCTGCGGGTCGCCCTGCACGCTGCTCGCGTTGATACAGTAGTCATTGGTTGCAGAGCGATAGCCATCGAATCCCAGATGGATCCTATCTGCGGCCACCGCAGCGTGCCCATGTGCAACGGTCGCCGCGGTCCCCATAACAAGAGCGCGAAGCCGCGACGACCACTGTCCGTCCACCGGCTTCAAGTACGGATGCTGCCGATTGGATTCGACTAACCGTTTGCCCGACCCGAGTGATAAAGTCGGGGCCCGTCGAGTTCGTCGAACGCCCATTCATAGCCCTCGCAGCCCGTCCAATTGCCTTGGACTCAAGAATCGACTTATCGACGCCGAAATTGTGTCTTGTAGAAGTGCTACCGAAAATAGTTTTAGATTGTTGCTGCATGGTAACTGCTCGTTAAAATTGCAGACAGAGTTGCCGGCGCGTGTTCTCGACACTCCCAACTGTAAAGCGATTTCCAACTTCCCCAGCACCACTCGTTAGCTGCACCATGGGTAGCACGCCCCCCGATCCGGAGCTTGTCTTCCGATGCCGTTCCTCCGTTCGACGCCGATGCCTAAGCGAGGTCGGTAGGTCTCGCTTGATCCGATAGGAGGCGCTTGGCGATGTTGAGCAGGTGAATCTGGCTGGTCCCTTCGTAAATCCGAAAGGCTCGGACGTCGCGATAGAACCGCTCGATGCCCGTTCCCTTGACGTAGCCCTGTGCCCCGAGAAGCTGCACGACACGATCGGCGACCCGACCGCTCAGAATGGGAGGGAGACGATGCTACAAGAGGGGATGACCGTATTTCGGCCCCGAGCCTTGGAGGCCGACATCGCTCGCATTTGGCTTAGGCATCGTGTGATCGCGGAAAGATCGGTTGAGCTATTAAAGCAGCCGGTGCCGGATACGTTCTTGGGGCGGAAGCATTACGACCTCATTCCGCTGCCTTACCAAACGGAAGAACAGGCCGTTTTAGGCGCTGAGTTTTAATTGGACCCCGGTCTAAAAAAGGCAGGTACCTCTTCCGGGGTGCTTCCGAAAGCAGGGTTCCAACAGCTCTAAGCATTTCCAGAACAAACGGTTCCAAGAACCGTTAGTGTCGGAACCCTGCTCCACGACCGCGACCGTGCGCAACGACACCGCATACATTCTCGATCCCGATGGCCACATCGCCAATCGTCGAGACTTGCTCTGTTATGACGATGAAGCCGATAGTGGCGCGCAGCGTCCATCCAAAATCCAACTCAGCCGGCGTCCGCTTACAAGCTTCCAAACGACGAAAGGCCCCGACGCGGGGCTGATCGCATCGAGGCCTCTCGGATGGCAGTGCCAACCCAGAACGCTCTGGGTCCGCGAACGTTCCGGCTGTTTGGCCGGGGCTAGCTGCCACACCACCCCGGGTCACCGCCGCCGCCCTCGGAAAGCCGCCGAAAACCCGAATAGCCTGCTACGCTCAGGGTTTTGCCGTTCGGGAACGGTTGCCGGAGCGCGCTCCATCGCCGCGAACCGGCGCAGCAATTCTTGGAGGTACAGCGGGACCGGAGCGGCGTCGTCCCGCGCGAGATGTTGCCGGAGCCGCTCGCCAATCTCGACACAGATTGCGCGGGAGTGCTTGAGTTCCAAAGAAATGGGATGAGAGCGGGCGCGGCGCGGTTCGGCCATGGCTGCCACCAATAGCTGATTTGCACAGCTTCATTGCATGTGCACGGCCTTTCTGCCGCCACAATAGCAACGCGCATCGGCTTGCTTTGATCCGCTGGAACCGAACCTTTTTATCATAGGTGAATTACCCACGGGGCTTCGCGGAATGTGAGGCGCACTATGACAAATCTTTCGGCTGGCGACGTGTTTCTCACCGTCGCTATCATGAGTGTCGCTTTCCTGACCGAAGTCGCTCTCTTCTCCCTGGTCGGGCTGTTCTGAAATAAACGCGCGCACTGGCACGGCGCAGCCGATGCGACGGCGTGTCGTTCTGTCGGCTCGACAACAAGACCCAACGTTCAAGTCCTTGGGAAGAGTTCCGGCGATCGTTCATTAGGAAATCGCTCAGACTGGGGAACCAATTTTGAATTTGCCCGGTTATTTGATGGGGTTGATGCGAGGGACCATCGCCATGAGGATCGATCATCTCGTTGCAATTGCGATAGCCATTTGTACCGCTGGTGCCGGATTGGCGGCGGCGCATTCCGTCGCCTTACCACTCGAAAAGCAGTCCGCGCCGACCGCTACTGAATTGGCAACCCGAATAGCCGCGTCCGTGGATACGTTCGTGCCTCGGTCCGGCGGGTAAACAGCCTCCACTCAAGTGCGTCTAACGCCGCCCGCCACCCATATTCGTCCGGGATGGAAGTGTGCTGGCACCGCAGCACACTCGCAGTGTTCATTGAGTTCATATCTGCATTCGCCCGGCCATCTCAACTAGTAGCCGAGCTTTTGCATAGAGCCGAGTTCTTTTTGCGCTATATCAATGATAGGCCAGCCAAGCGGGCTATAGATGAGCCGCATCCGAAAAACCTGACTGTTCAAGGGTTACGGGACTCAGGCTCTAGCACTCCGAGCCCCGTTTCGTCCGAGGAGGCTCGCATGCCCGTAAGCAGCCACATAGATGATTTGCGTTCAGCCGTGCACTACGCACTGGAAACCACCCATGCCATAGCAGTATGTCCCTTCCATCTGGATATCATGGTCCGTCTCGGTGATGACGCGGCTGAAAACCACGCCTTTGCGCGCGCCAGAAAGCTGATCAAGTGCGATGGCACGACTTGGGAGGGAGAAGCTCTCCGGCAGGAATTCCGACGCCAACTCGGCAAAGCCGCTGATCGCTATTGTCCTCACTGCGCTCTCTCGGGTGATCCATAGATTTAGGCCATATCATTGCTCGTCCGAGCACCGACTAGACTGACCGTCTTACGTGATCGCGGTAACGCTAGGCGTCGGTGGTGAGAGACCGAGAGCGCTCCCGCCAGCACAAGCGAAGGAGCGCGGTCCATGGCCGATCAGCGAGTCATTAATCGCATTTGCGCTTCTCAACAGCGAGACAAGCGGATCGTTGATGAGGCCGTAAAGGCCTCTGCCAAATCTATCCGGTTGCTCAAAAGAAACCCGGCGCCGGACACGTTCATCGATCGCAAGACGCAGGAGCCCTTACCGGAAAAGGAAAGCAGGTATGGCGAAGGGACACAGCGCCAAGGGCCAACGTCATGACACGCCCGCCGAGCGAGCGCATGCCAGGTCGCGCCGGTTGAGTGTCAAATTGAAGCTGGCGAAGCCGCCTGAGAAGAGTCAGCTCTCACAGAACAACGACGCGAGAGAGTAAGGCCGCCTCGGTGGGCGGCTATTCTCATTTAGAGCACGATTAATTTCCTAGCCGTGGCACAACCTGCACTTTGGTCGCCAGTTGTACCGAGCTAGGTTGCCACCGCAGGGGTTGTTCATGACCGACGACCTATTTTATAGGACGAGCATTGTAGTGTTGGGGCTTAGCCCCATCGCTCTGGTAGCCATCGTTCTATTTGTTTGAGATCGAGCTTCCTACCTGGCAAATCCGAAAGCCGCAGTACGGCCTCAACGAGGGGGACGCTGAGCCGACATTCCCGTGGATCGTCCAAATGCTGTTTAGCAGGCAGCACCTCGACCTCCAGGTAACCGGAAAATCTGCGTCGGCCTTTCCTATTCAAAATGAAAGGGGCCGTGTCGCGAGACGGCCCCTCTACCGGAATCTGAAAATTGCTTCGGGATGAAATCTAGCCCCCGGCAAGGTCAAAATTAGCGTTGAAGGACGCAGAGGTGGATTCCGTAGAATCACGGTGGCAAGATGTCGCTCACAAAAGAAAGCGGCCTGAGCAGCTCTTGGGGCCAAAGCTCACATCGGTATCAAGAATTACCACTCCCAGTCATGAGCCTATGTCTTCAATCTCCATCACCGCGCAAGGCGGCCTTCGCCGGAGCGATACCCAGCGCCGGCCATTGCTAAATTCTGCGTATGCCAACCACCTAGTGGATGGAATCTAACACTTGGTGCCCACGCTTGACGGCGGCGATGATGTCGTCGGGGTCAGCGGTCCAGACGAAGGGTTTGGGTTTCTGGTTGTGCTCGGCGAAATAGCGGTTGATGGCAGCCTGGAGGTCGACGACGGAGTGGAAGACGCCGCGCTTGAGGCGCCGCTTCGACAGCTTGGCGAAGAAGCCCTCGAGCGCGTTGCGCCAGGAGCACGAGGTCGGCGTGAAGTGGAAGGTGAAGCGCTGATGGCGGTCGAGCCAGGCCCGAACCTTGGGGTGCTTGTGAGCGGCATAGTTGTCGAGGACGACGTGGATGGCCTTGGCGGCCGGCACCTCGGCGTCGATGGCGTTGAGGAAGCGGATGAACTCCTGATGCCTGTGGCGCTGCATGTTGCGGCCGATGACGGTGCCATCGAGCACGTTGAGGGCGGCAAACACGTTGTTGTGCCGTTGCGCTTGTAGTCGTAGGTCATGGTGCCGAGCCTGCCCTTCTTCATGGGCAGGCCGGGCTGGGTGCGGTCGAGCGCCTGGATCTGGCTCTTCTCGTCGACAGACAGCACGATGGCGTGGGCCGGCGGATCGACGTAGAGGCCGACGACGTCGCGCAACTTGTCGACGAACTGCGGGTCGTTGGACAGCTTGAACTGGCGCCAGCGGTGGGGCTGCAAGCCGTGCGCCTTCCAGATGCGGCGCACCGCGCTGGCATTGATGCCGGCGGCTTGCGCCATCATGTCGGCGATCCAATACGTGGTCTCGCCGGGCGGGTCCTGCAACGTCAGCACCACCACGCGCTCGGCCACTTCGGGACCGAGCGGCGGAATGCGCGAGGGCCGCGTCTTGTCGCGCAGCAGCCCCTCGAAGCCCTCCTCTGCAAAGCGCTCCTGCCAACGCCACACGCAGGCCTTGGATTTGCCGGTTTGCTGCATGATGTCGACGGTGCCGACGCCGTCGGCCGTCAGCAGGATGATCTCGGCACGCCAGACGTGCTTCTGCCGCGCATTGCGATCCTTGACGAGCGCCATCAGTCGCTGGCGATCGGTCGGCGAAACGGTGAAGGAAATTCCCGTGCGCATGCGCCAGACTCGCACGCGCACTCGCCAAAGGGAATCCCAAATCGGACTCTTATGTCAGGCGGAAATCCACTAGGGCATGCGTGGCGCCGCCTCGCCTCCTCTGACATGGTATAGTAGCGGATGCCAATCTCCGGTTACCTCCAGGCAGCCTTGTTCGTGATCGCTGCGGCCGTCGCGCTGTTCGTAGCAGCCGGTACGGTCGCCATCCCAGGCTTTTGGACGTATCTGGCAATCCTAGCCGTGGTCATGATCCTTTCGTTCGCGGCGCTCGACCCGGACCTCTTGCGAGAGCGGATGCGGCCAGGTGGCAACAAGCCGCCGCTCGCGTTGAGACTTTTCTCGCTCGTTCTGCTCCTGCATTGGATCGTTGCCGGGCTCGACCGTGGTCGGTTCCATTGGAGCGACGACGTGCCCGGCTGGCTGCAAGGCATTTGCCTGTTCACGGTCGGGGCCGGTTACGGCCTGGCGCTCTGGGCTATGCGCGTGAACCGGTTCTTCTCCTCGGTTATTCGCATCCAAACCGACCGCGGTCACCACGTCGTCACCACGGGTCCATACGCCTTCGTCCGCCATCCAGGATACATTGCCGGGATTTTGATTATCCTGGCGAGCGGACCTGCACTTGGATCGTGGCTCGCGGTTGCGCTCATTGTGATTTTCAGCCTGCCGTTTCTGCTCTATCGGACAATCACGGAGGATCGAATTCTCCAGCGAGAGCTTGCAGGCTATTCGGATTACGCCGCGCGGGTCCGATGGCGGCTCGTCCCGGGCATTTGGTGAGGGCCACACCTCGCTTGGGAAGGCATGCTCCTCACCAAACGGTCGTTACCGTCTCTGAGAGAGGCAAGCTAGTCGTATCGTAAAGCGGCCAGGGTCCGCCTTCCACTCCACTGCGACCTTCGGAACGTCTGCAGATGGGTAAGGCCGCGATGCCCTTCCACGAACCGGAAAGACGGTCGTGGGCGGGTATCAAGCGTTAGGTTCGATCCACTAGGAGCTCTGAGGCGTCACCTTCAGCGTGTCCCGGCCGTTGGGCTCCCTATGAACCCATCCGTCGGAAGCCACAAGACGCTCATGGTTCCCACCATTCGGACTAGCAGCCTATGCAGTCAATTTCGACGATCGGTCTGAATATCGCGAAGTCGGTCTTCCAAGTGCACGGCATTGATGCAGCCGGCCAGGTGGTCATACGCCGACAGTTGAAGCGCCGGCACGTCCTGGCATTTTTCCAGAAGCTGCCGCCACGCCTGGTGGGGATCGAGGCTTGCGCGTCATTGCACCATTGGTCACGCGAGCTGCAGACGATGGGGCATGCGGTGCGGTTGATGGCTCAGGCCTATGTGAAGCCCTACGTCAAGCGGCAGAGCCTTTCGCTCGATCCGGGACCGGGTAGTAAGACGGCATGTGATCGAAGCCGTCGAGGCGATGGCGGATCGCCGCGAGGCTCCCGACGACAATGCCGACACGGTGAACATCGCGGACAACCAAGATCGAGCCACCATCTGGCCAGAACGCGGCCATGAAGGCGAACAATGATCGCGATGTCAGCAGCGGCGAGGCAGCGCGATCTCGGCCTGGTTGACCCCTATCCCCAAGGTCGAGATCGCACCTTCGTAATGCCCGGATCAGTCGTCGCACCATTCACTGGAATTCCCCGCGTGTTCTTTACGTCGCTCGAGGCTGAAACGGCGGTGGCGGCATGAGTATGTTTCTTGTTTTCGGACATGCCTTCAGCGCGTCCATTGAGCCGAAGATCGTGCATCTTCTGCACGATCGCGAGGCCTTTAAGAAGGCATTCGTGGCTGGGTTTGAGGAGGCAGCTGCTGCCGGATTTGATGCCGTGGATAAATTGCCGGTCGTGCTCGATGACACGCTGATCAGAACAACCTTCCAAGTGCTGGAAGATAAGTTCAATCGATCAAACGACACATCGGAGCGGCGTAAAATCGTCGCCGAAATACTAAATCTGGCAGAGTTGGCAAAATGATCGCCCCTCGACATCGAATTGCGCGCCCTCTTGCTGCCCGAATCGGAACCGCTCATGGCGCGGCCGGAAACTCACACTTCGGCATGTCCTGACGGCCCGGCCCACCCCAGAGCTACCCCAAGGCCGGGCCGCTTTTTTCTAATTTTCAGCAGGAATATTACAGCGCATTGGGGCGCACGACTTCGCCCACCGATCATATCCCATCTCAAAGCTAATGTTGCCGCGGAGCGCAGCCGACCAACAGTGGTGTCGGGCTGGACCATTTCCGCTGTTCACGACTTAGGGAATACGCCAGCGCGGAGCGCAAGTCCCTGATGCTTCTCCGCCAACTCCGAATATCAGGGACCGCGTAGTTTGCGCCGGTTTGCGGGAACGGCTTGGTATGATCCAAACGATTTAGCAATCTACGGCTTCAGAGCACTGCTCATGCTCTCTCTGCTTGAGGGATGAGTTGGATTTCCCGAGCGACGACTGAGCATTGTTGCTGCGTCCGGCATGACCTTTGTCAGTACCGCTGTTTCTCACACTATCGGCGTCTATCAGGCGGGACCACGGGCCACGGCTGGGACCTTGGTTAGAAAAAACGAGTTGGGCTTCAAGAGGGGTCTAAGAAAAATTCTGGGTTCGATGCAGAAATTTCTGCGTCGGGCGCTTGCCAAGCACCTAGAAGAGGGAGCCCCACCACGGTGCGCCCCGAATCCCTATTTTTGAAATGCGTGGGAGCGCTTCAGGCGGCGTCGCGAATCTCCGTGTCTTCGGCGAACGAGCTGGCGTCAGCACACGCGTCTTCTGATGCCTTTGTAGTTAATGACGTTGAACGCAGGCGAGCAGTTTCAAATGCGGAGATATGTCGTGCCGCGCAGTTGGCTCCTGCCGCGGCCATGCTGTTCGCGCCATCAGACAAAGAATGAATGGCGTTAGCATCGTACAGTCAAGCGCCTGAGCCGAAAGTGTGCTTACCGTTCCTTCGAATGTTGTCTGGACTTTTCAGACAGGCTCCTCCTGCCAGCATCGCGGACTGTACCTTTTCAAATGACCGTTGCTCGATTTGGCGGACACGCTCGCGCGATATTTCGTACTCCAAGGCGAGCGCTTCGAGCTTCGGGGGATCTTCACTCAAATAGCGTGCTGTGAAGATATGCCTTTCACGGGGGCTTAGCTTCTCAATGGCTGCTGTCAATGCTTGGCGCCGTTGAGCCAGTTCCTGGTGCTCGGCCAGCGTCACGTCATGAGTAGGCGACGGATCTACCAGTCGTTCGAGGGCATCGCCGACGTCGCCGGCATCGTTGTGTCGTAAATTCAGGGACAGGTCGCCACGCAGGCGACGGTCCATATTCACGACTTCACGTTCGGGTACCTTGAGGTGAGTGGCGATCGTCTTGACCTGTTCTGGCCTCAGATCCCCGTCCTCCAAGGCGGCGATCGCACTCTTCGATTGCCTCAGTTTGAAGAATAACTTCTTCTGGGCAGCGTCCGCCGTGATCTTCACCAGCGACCAGGAGCGAAGAACAAAATCCTGGATCGTTGCCTTGATCCACCACATGGCATAGGTGGAAAGGCGGATGCCCCGCTCCGGATCGAATCGCCGCACGGCCTGCATCAGGCCGACATTGCCCTCGGAAATGATATCGGCAATGGGTAGGCCATAACCTCGATATCGCATGGCGATTTTCGCAACGAGACGCAGGTGGCTTGTCACCAGGCGATAAGCCGCTTCACGATCGCCGTGGTTTCGCCATCGCCGACCAAGGGTGGTCTCTTCCTCCTGAGTGAGAATCGGAAATTGTCTAATTTCCGTTAAATACTTCGTCAGCCCGGTGCCGAGCGACGGCAATTTCTGAGAGACAGTTTGAGACATTTCCCCCTCGCAGCGCTCAACAAATTCCCGCCTCTGCCGCGCTCGTCAGAGTCGCGGCAGAGCAACAAAAGCATCGGTCTACAGGGCGGGACTATCGTCCGCCTCATGGCTGCCAAAACGTCGGCCTTTTCGGTTGGAACCATCGGTCCTTCGATCCGAATCGGACTCCAGAAGGCACAGGGCATCCACGATGTCGTCGAAGCTCACGGCTCCATCGATTGTCTGGTTCAATTCTGGATCGTCTTTCACGGCGCAAGCATCCGCGGCCCAAAGCGATAGAATGGCCCGTTTCTCGTACGATGTGAGGTCGAAATCTTCGGCAACGTCCATTGGATGAGCGAACGCCTCGGCTGGATGCAGCAGCCCGGCCATCTCCAGGTTCGTTGTTCGTCGGCGATCCGTCTGCAGCGAGAGGCGATCGGGAAACGTCTCGTGCAAAAGAGCCTCCACGGAACGCTGCTCTTCGCTCATCCGGCGTGCGATATACGCTCGCTCCAGGTCCGACAGCCGCGTCTCGAGGAGCCTGCGGTAGCGCCGAATATTGGCGCAATGGGCACGCAGGCGTTCAAGATTTCCCTCGATCATCATTCGTCCCCTTCCGGCTCAGGCGGCCAAGGCACGCTCGGTTGAGCGCAACCGACAAGGCTTTCCACCCGGAGGATTCCGGGGTCCGCCGTCGAGTTCGCACAGGGCCTCGAGGATTTCGTCGATCGATACGGGCTTCTTCAGTCCGGCGGGCGAGCGGAGCGACGGGCATGATGTTATCGCCGATGCGTCGGACGCCCAGGATGCCAGAATTGCCCGCTTCTCGGCCGTCGTCAGGCCGGCGTGGCACACGACATCCCTGGGATGTTCGAAAGCGGTGCCGGGATGCAGGAGCGCGTTGAAGTCAAACACGTTGTCGTCAGCGGTCGTCGGCCGCATGGTATCCTCCTTTGCATTGACGACGAGCGGCAGCCGCGCGAAGCCTCGCGCGGCGCCGGTCGGAGCCTGCTTAGGCTGCCTTGGCTTCCAATTTCTGGACATTGTCGGCCGATACGCCGTTGATTGCGATACGGCGCGGCTTCATGGCTTCCGGAATTTCCCGGACCAGCTCGATCTTGAGTAAGCCGTTGTCGAATGCGGCGCTCTTGACCTGAACGTAATCCGCCAGGTTGAACTGCCGCTTGAAGCTGCGGGTGGAGATGCCGCGATAGAGAAAATCGCGCTCAGCCTTCTCCGACTTGCTGCCCTCAATGGTGATCACGTTCTGTTCGGCCGTGATCGCGATCTCGTTGGGCGCAAAACCTGCAACCGCCAACGAAATCTGGTAGCGGTCCTCAGACAGCCGTTCGATATTGTAGGGCGGATAGTTGTCCTCGCCGGCCCGCTGGGCCATTTCCGCGAGGTCAAAAAGGCGATCGAAGCCAATGGTCGAACGCCAAAGGGGCGAGAAATCATAAGTGCGCATAGCCAAATCCTCCAAAGAGCAAGATGGTTACGAGCGGCACCGGACACGACCGGTGCCCGTCTCAACGGCCGGACCCCTGAGGCGCCCGGACACCACCGTTCGGTGGCGACAAAAGAATTAGCAAAGTCGTTTTTGGTTTCAAGAGGGGGCCAAAAATTTTTTAGGGCTTTTGGTCCCCAGTAACCTGACCTGACGTCCGTTTCGTTAACAAGCGAGTTATGCACCCGGGCCCGCAATTCGGACAGCGCGGTTGAGGCGCAGGTTCGCCGTCCTCGAGCGCCAGGGAAGCTGCGTGACCCATAGACGGGCCGCGCGTGGAGCATTAGCTCACCTGGGGTGCAGTCCCTTCCAGGTCGGACGGAAGACGAAGGACATTGGGTTCATTGCTGTCTGGCAACAGCAGCGTGTCCATCTTGAACAGCGGCGGGCTCGGTTTCCAGCTCATCCACTGCATCGAATCCAGATAGGGGATGGGCGGAAGCGGCAGAAGGTGGTTCGCGCGCTCGGGGATCTGCCTTGGGGGACCGTCAAGGCCCCAGGCACCCGCCGGGAGCAGCATTGCCGCATAAGCGAACGCGCCCGCAATCATCATTCGGGCCCGGCGGGCTGAATTCTCAGCACGAGCGGAAAGGGTATCATTTCCTGTCATCTCATCCTCCTAATTTCGGCAAGCCGATCCAAGCGATGGTGAGAAGGCTGAGGGCGAACATGAGCCAATGCATTACAGCCGCCCCGCCGTTGGGTGATGGAGATTGCATGCGTCTGCTCATCTGAAGCTCCTTGGTGCTACCGTTCCTTTCTCGTGGTGGGTGGAATGAGCCCGGCCGTCGCTGGCCGGGCTCGGGTTGATCAGAAATCCATGGACGGCGCGGCAGGCGCCGTCTCCGCCTTCTTCGGCTTGTCGGCCACCAGGGCTTCCGTCGTGATGAGCAAGGCGGCGACTGAGGCCGCGTCCTGCAGCGCGGTGCGGACGACCTTGGCAGGATCGATCACGCCCGCTTTGACCATGTCCTGGTACTCTCCCGTGGCTGCGTTGAAGCCCCAATTGTAGTCGGCGTTCTCGAGCAGCTTGCCGACGACGAGCGAGCCGTCTTCACCGGCGTTCTGGACGATCTGCCGGGCAGGAACCTGGATGGCGCGACGCACGATATCGATGCCGGCCTTCTGATCTGCATTAGAAGCTTTGAGACCATCGAGCGCCTTCAACGCGCGCAGGAGCGCCACGCCGCCTCCGGGCAGGATACCCTCCTCGACCGCGGCGCGCGTTGCGTGCATTGCATCGTCGACGCGATCCTTTTTCTCCTTGACTTCGACCTCGGTGGCACCGCCGACGCGGATCACGGCGACGCCGCCAGCGAGTTTCGCCAAACGCTCCTGGAGTTTCTCGCGATCGTAGTCGGAGGTAGTCTCCTCGATCTGCGCCTTGATCTGGGTGACGCGGGCCTCGATGTCCTTCTTGGCGCCTGCGCCGTTGACGATGGTCGTGTTCTCCTTGTCGATGACGACCTTCGTGGCGCGCCCGAGCATGTTGAGGGTTACGTTCTCGAGCTTGATTCCGAGATCCTCCGATATCGCCGTTCCGCCGCTGAGGATCGCAATGTCCTCGAGCATGGCCTTGCGGCGGTCGCCGAACCCGGGCGCCTTGACGGCTGCCACTTTCAAGCCACCGCGCAGCCGATTGACGACAAGAGTCGCGAGTGCTTCGCCCTCGACGTCCTCGGCGACGATGAGCAGTGGCTTGCCCGACTGCACCACCGCCTCCAGCAGCGGCAGCATGGTCTGGAGCCCGGAGAGCTTTTTCTCGTGGATCAAGATGTAGGGATCCTCGAGCTCGACCCGCATCTTCTCTGCGTTGGTCACGAAGTAAGGCGAGACATAACCGCGATCGAACTGCATGCCTTCGACCACTTCGAGCTCGGTATCGAGGCTCTTGGCTTCCTCCACGGTGATCACGCCCTCATTGCCGACCTTCTGCATGGCATCGGCAAGGAAACGGCCGATCTCGGTGTCGCCGTTGGCGGAAATGGTGCCGATCTGCGCGATTTCCTCGTTGGAGGTGACCTTCTTGGCATGCACCTGCAGGTCCTTGACGATGACTTCAACCGCTAGATCGATACCGCGCTTGAGGTCCATCGGGTTCATGCCGGCGGCGACCGATTTTGCGCCTTCCTTGACGATGGCTTGGGCTAGCACGGTCGCCGTCGTGGTACCGTCACCGGCGAGGTCGTTTGTCTTCGAGGCGACTTCGCGCACCATCTGTGCGCCCATGTTCTCGAACTTGTCTTCGAGCTCGATTTCCTTGGCAACAGTGACGCCATCCTTGGTGATGCGCGGGGCGCCGAAGGATTTTTCGATGACGACGTTGCGTCCCTTGGGACCAAGCGTCACCTTGACCGCATTGGCGAGCGTATCGACGCCGCGCAGCATCCGCTCGCGGGCCTCAGTTGAGAATTTCACGTCTTTGGCAGCCATATTATCTGCTCCTTTCTCGAATGACTGTCAGCTTCCAGCTTGCTCAAGCGGCCTTCTTGAGCGAGCCGGCTTTGTCGACCACGCCCAGAAGATCGCTTTCCTTCATGATGAGGTAGTCCTGGCCGTCGATTTTCACTTCGGTGCCAGACCACTTGCCGAAAAGCACGCGGTCGCCGGGACCAACGTCGAGCGGCACCAATTGTCCTTGCTCATTCCGACCGCCAGGGCCCGCGGCGACGATTTCGCCTTCCTGCGGTTTCTCCTTTGCGGTGTCGGGAATGATGATGCCGCCAGCGGTCTTTTCTTCGGCATCAATGCGGCGCACGAGCACGCGGTCGTGCAATGGACGGAAATGCATGCACATCCTCCTGATTAGGTCAGCGATGTCAAAAATCCGGGTCCGGAAACCGGCCCCCGGGCGGAAGCGACTTAGGTAACGGACAAAATCCGTTCAAGAGCTTCTACGAAAATTTTGGCGGCTCATCCGAACGATGCACTGAGGGCTCTTGAACAGTCGACTTGAGCCAACCAGTTAATCGCCGCCACCGCCCCGGAGGACGGGGCGATAAACGCGTGTGCTACCGGAGAGAAATGATGCGATACTTGCGTGGGCTTGCGCGACTCGGGCTCGGCTCGACGCTGGCATTAACCCTTTCCGGACCGCCAGTTCTCGCCCAAATTCCAGACGTTAACACCGGCCGCGTGCCAACCCTTGCGCCGTTGGTCAAGGAGGTGACGCCGAGCGTCGTCATCATCTCGGTGCAGGGACGCGTGCGCGAGGACAATCCGCTGTACCAGGATCCGTTTTTCCGGGAGTTCTTCGACGTTCCGAAGCAGCTGGAGAAGGAAATCAACGCCACCGGATCGGGCGTGATTGTCGACGCCCAGCGCGGCTATGTATTGACGGCAAACCACGTTGTTGCCAACGCGACCGCGGTGCAAATCAGAACCAAGGATGGCCGAAAGTTTGCCGGTCGCGTGGTCGGCCGCGATGCGCCGACCGATATCGCGCTACTACAGGTCAAGGGGCCCGTCGGGTTGAAAGCCATCGCGCTGGGCGACAGCGACGCGCTTCAGGTCGGCGACTTCGTCATTGCGGTGGGCAATCCCTTCGGCCTGGGCCAGACCGTCACGTCAGGCCTTGTCAGCGCGCTCGGGCGCACCGGCCTTGGTAAGCACGGCTATGAAGATTTCATCCAGACTGATGCTGCGATCAACCCCGGCAACTCCGGTGGCGGCTTGATCAATCTGCGCGGCGAACTCGTTGGCATCAACACGGCGATCATCTCTCCGGGAGGCGGCAATGTGGGAATTGGCTTTGCGGTACCCATCAACATGGCCCGCAAGGTGATGGAGCAGCTCGCGCAGACAGGGCGGGTCGAGCGTGGCCGCATCGGCGTTGCGCTGGAGGATCTCGAGGCGCCCGCTGCGGGTGTGACGCAGGGTGCCCGTGTCAAGGAGGTCAGCCCCGGCTCGCCCGCAGAGCGCGCGGGCCTTCGCCGCGGCGACATCATTCTGAAGGCCAACGAAATCCCGATCCGCAGCGCCACGCAAATGCGCAACCTCATCGGGCTGACCGCGGTCGGTCAGCAAGTGCGGCTGACTATTGAGCGAGAGCGCGCCACAGAGAGCGCCACGGTCGAGGTCGCACCGTTGGCCGAGCCCAAGCCGAGAGGGCGCGGGCGGGGGTGACGAATGTCTGCATATGGTCGATTCCGTTGAAAAAGGCTGGTAGTATTTCGTTTTAGTAGCTCCGCCGCGACGTGGCCGAACTGCTCTACCGACCCTATGCGAGCCTCCGGGTGGGCATCGGGATCAGCTTGGCCATCTTTCGAAGGTTTGTGGGCGGTGGCTGCGAGGATGAACTCGTCGCGCGCGCCGTTTGGACCTCGTAAACGCAAACGGTCGAGCTTGAGAATGCGCTTGAGGTGCGCGAACAACATCTCGATTTTCTTGCGGAGCCGGCGCGAGGCGCCTCCCTCCCACGATCTCGCGATCTGGCGCGCCATGTCGCGAGCGCCCTCGTAGATCGAGCGCGGCACTCTCCGTGAAGCCTGCTTGGGGCAACACCGAGCCTTCAATGCGCATCGATCACAATCGCGCTTGCTGGCGAGGTGAAGCATGGTGGCACCATCATTCACCAACGTTCCCGTCGTGGTAAGAACTTTGCCACCAGGGCAACGATAGATGTCCCCAGCATGGTCATAGGTGAAGTCGTCGCGCGAGAAGATCCCGTCTGTGCGGGGCCGACTTGTCGAAGACTGTAACGTGCGGCTTGATGCCGTG
Source organism: Bradyrhizobium sp. 33ap4 (assembly GCF_032654765.1). Classification (NCBI taxonomy): domain Bacteria; kingdom Pseudomonadati; phylum Pseudomonadota; class Alphaproteobacteria; order Hyphomicrobiales; family Nitrobacteraceae; genus Bradyrhizobium; species Bradyrhizobium sp. 33ap4. Next base: position 27,010 of record NZ_JAUMTJ010000074.1, read on the forward strand.
CTCATAGACTAGCCAGGCGAGCATCTCGGCCGAGCCATAGCCGCTGTCGCCGAGGAGCCGGCTCGGATAGAGATCAAAGCGCTCCAGCGAGCGCTCAATCATGCGCTTAGCGGTCAATACCTCCGCCTGCCGGATTGCCGTCGTGGCCTCAACATCGACGATGATCGCGTTCTCGATGTCGACCAGGTAGTTCGTCGAATAGGCGAAAAACGCTTGGCCGCCGTGCGCCCCGTCCAGCGCGCCGCCGGATCGGAGAGCGATATGAACTTCGGGGTGACCTCGGTCGCGGCTCCGAAAGCGGCATAGCCAGACGCTCATCGATTGCTCGACCGGCAGCATGCGGCAGAAGTCCCTTATCGCCTTCGATCCCCTTCTGCCGATTGGCATCGGCCTTGATCAGGCTCGCATCAACTGCAAATCCTTCACCGCCGACCAGTCGCTCCTCGATGCAGCGGCACAAGACGCTCTCGAACACGTGACGGAGAGGTCGCTCTCCCGGAAGCGGCCATGCCTGTTCTTGGAGAATGTCGAGTGATCCGGCACCGCCCCATCCAGACCGAGCCGGCAGAACCACCGATAGGCCAGATTGAGGTGGACCTCATCGCACAGCCGCCGCTCCGATCGGACCCCGAAGCAGTAACCGATCAAGAGTATCCGGATCATCAGCTCGGGATCGATCGAAGGTCGGCCGATGCTGCTGTAGAAAGGCGCCAGCTCCTGCCTGACCCGTTCAAGGTTGACAAACCTGTCGATCGACCGGAGCAAGTGGTCGGCGAGGATATGCCTTTCGAGCGAGAACTCATAGAACAACGCAGCCTGGTCGAGTTGCCGATGTCCCATCATGATCTTCAGTCCTGCCAATTAGACAGACTGAATCACTGATACCTCTGCGTCGCAACAGCCGCCATTTTCAACAGAATCGGCCATAAGCAAAAGTTGTAGCGGCGAGAGCAGCGAAGCTCGATTGGCATCTCACGTCGGAACGGCGATTTCGCAAACCAGCCCTTCCGCGCGCCAGTCAAACAGCACCTTCCCGCCAAGTGGATTGATCGTCCCTTCGATGAGCCGACTACCAAAACCCTTACGTTGGGGCGCCTTTACCCTCGGTCCGCCCAGTTCGGTCCAGCGGAGCACCAGCTGTCCATCCTCGGCGCGCGACCAGGCCAATTCTATCCGGCCTCTTGTGTTGGATAGCGCTCCATACTTGATAGCATTGGTTGCTAACTCATGCAGGACAACAGCAATCGCCTGCGCAGCGATGGGTTCTAACACCGTCTGCAGCCCCTCCATCACAATCCGCTTCTGGTGACTCTCTTCGAGGTAAGGGGCAAACTCCTGCTTGGCGATCGCCGAGACTTCGGCTCCTATCCACCGCGTTTCAACAAACAGCGAGTGAACATTTGCCATCGCTTGGATGCGCCCGCTGATCACTTCCTTGAGGCCCTCGGAGGTGTCGGACTGAGAAAGGTTGATAATTGCCTGTACGTTAGAAAGGATGTTCTTGCTTCGATGCTCCGCCTCGCGAGCCAGAATGCTAATCTGCTCCTGAGTTCGCTTCTGCTGGGTAATATCTCTAGCAATTTTTGATGCGCCGACGATGTTGCCGTGGGCGTCTTTGACAGGAGAAACAGTTAGCGAAACGATGATTGAGCTACCATCCCGACGTCGCCGGACAGTCTCGAAATGGTCGATGCGCTCACCTCGTCGGATGCGGGTTAAAATCTCCCGTTCTTCGCTGAGCCGGTCTTGCGGAATCACGAGTGTAATGGGCTGACCAATAGCCTCCGTGGCCGAGTAACCGAAAATGCGCTCGGCCGCCTTGTTCCAACTCGTAATAATGCCATCTAGATTCTTGCTCACAATTCCATCGTCGCTGGACTCGACGATGGAGGCCAGAAGATTGGCCAATCGCTCAGCGCGCTCCAGAGCCCGCTCGCTGGCCAACGGCTTGAGTTGAAATCCCGACTCGTTTTTAGGCCCCAATGGCCGCCCCCCGAAACCCAGATGCTGCACCGCCGTTGGTGCCCAATCATAACACCAAATGCAAAGAGCTGCGACGTTTCCGCTGGGTCAAAAGCCGCCCTTGGCGGTCAGACCGGGCGACTTCCGCTTTATGACCGCAAGCCAACGTTTATGAGTACACGCCTCAGATCGAGCACTTTGCGATGTTCACGTGCGCTAAAGGGCCGCGACTGCTGCCCCCCTCGATGTGCTAGCTTCACACGGAAGCGAGCGGGGGACGTGGCTATCAAGGATAGGCCATGGTTGACCAAGGACAATGGCAAGTAGCTGGAAATGCCGCTGAGACATACGAGGACGCCCTTGTTCCGGCTGTCTTCGCACCTTGGGCACCGCTCGTAGTTGCACTCGCAGACCCGCGAGCAGGTGAGCGCGTATTGGACGTCGCATGCGGTACCGGCGTGGTGGCGCGGCTCGCCGCGCAGCGAGTAGGCCCCGCCGGGAGCGTGACCGGTCTCGACCTGAATCCCGGTATGCTGGCGGTCGCCGCCTCAATCGCAGCTGCCCGCCCGACCACAAGCGCACCGATCACGTGGCAAGAGGCCAGCGCGACGAACATGCCTCTGCCTGCGGGGACATTCGATGTCGTGTACTGCCAATTGGGACTCCAGTTCTTTCCAGATCGACCCGCCGCACTGCGCGAGATGTATCGCGTGCTGGTACCTGGCGGCCGCCTCGGCTTTATGGTGTGGCAGGACATCCAATACAGTCCTGGGTTCAGCGCCTTAGCCGGTGCGCTTTCGCGGCACGTCAGCACTGAGGCGGCGAGCATAATGCGCGCTCCTTTTTCGCTCGCCGATGCCAAACAGCTACGCGCGCTTGTGGCTGCGGAAGGTTTCAGCGACATAACGATTGAGTCGGCTGCAGGAACCGTTCGTTTTCCGTCAGTTTCGCGGTTCGTGCAGGACTATGTGCGCGGATCGCCGCTCTCAGGCCATGTGGCCAAAGTCTCGGATGAAACCCGTAGGGTCTTGGTCAGCGAGGTAGAAGACGCGCTGATGTCTCATGTCGCCGATGATGGGTTAAAGTTTCCGATAAAGGCACACCTCGCCAGTGCGGTGAAGGGAGCATAGTGGTCGGACATAGCCGATGTTCAAATGAAGGGTTTCGCTGGCGCTTGCGGGTTGGGGCCGACGTCCGGGATGGTCAAAAGCCGACCACGACGCCCCGCTCGACTTTGGTCGGCTTCCCTCCCGGCTGCGGACATTGGGGGCATTCTAAGAAAGGTCGGCTAGCGTCCACTGTTCACGATCCGCCTGCTTCACGAAGCGCCTCATCAGCTTCCCCCCACACAATGACCAGGGAATTTTAGAAAAGCATCGACGTTTTCACACGGCCAGGGCCACAAGACGAGCCCATTCGGTCAGGGCTGCGAGTCTGCTCTGCCTCAAGGGCGGACATCCCGGATTTATGAGTGCGTGCGTAGAGCGCGATGCGATCAGGTTGAATGGTCATAGCGAAGTCGGTGGGGTCCCGCTCGCAAGGAGTGCAGCGCGGCGGTCGAGAGACCGATTCAACCCGACCTCATCATGCTCCAGCAGGCCGTCGTCACGCCCGCGGTTCGCCGAGCGCGTGCATCAGCCGGTTGGTCTAGCCAAACAGCGCCGCCGACAACACCAGATCGAGCTATTCCAGCGTTTGAACGGCCTTGCCGAAATCAGTGCGAACATTGCCCTGCCTCCTAGCGCTCCCGCAAAGTTTCCTGCCGATAGCGGCGGAGCGGCGACAACAGATAGCTCAGGATGGTCCGCGATCCCGTCTTGATCTCCACCGTGACGGCCATGCCGGGCGACAGATTGACCATTCTGTCGTCGATCTGCATTTGGGTAGAATCGAGCGAGATTCGCGCGCTGTAGTTCAGTTCCTGGCCTTTCGGCTCGCTGCTCTCGCGTGCCGTACCCAGCGCCCGATCGCCGGCGCGATCCTGCGGGCGGTCGCGGATCACGGCGTCCTGTGACACCGACAGCACCTCGCCATGCAACAGGCCGTAGCGGGTGAAATTGAAAGTATCGACCTTGATTTCGGCTTGTTGTCCGGCATGGATGAAGCCGATATCGCCGTTCGACACCATGGCCTCGATCTCGAGCCGGCTCTCGCTCGGCACCACCACAAGCAGCTGCTGCGCCGGCGTCACTACGCCGCCAACGGTGTGAACCGCAAGCTGCTGCACCACGCCGTCCACCGGCGCCGTCAACTGCTGCAGCTTCGTTCTTTGCTCGGCCTTGATCAGGTCCTGGGTGAGCCCGCTCGCTTTCTGTTCGGCCTTGGCGAGGTCGTCGGAGATCGTGTGCCGATACTCCGCTGCCACTTGGCTGCGCGTCTCGCGAATCGCTGCGATGGCCGCTTCAGTCTCGTGCAAGCGACTGGTCTGAACCACGAGTTCCTCCTGCTGCTCGACCAGGAGCTGGAACACCTCGAAATAGGTCAGCTTCGAGCCCAGTTCCTTCTCCACAAGCATCTTGCGGATATCGACGCGTGATTGAATGACCGGAATGATGGTCTCCAGCTTGTGGATCGTCGCCCCTGTCGTGGCCAGTTCGGCTTCCTTCTGAGCTTGCTGTCGCGCGAGCGCGGCGATCTTGGCGCGATGCTCCGTCACCTGATTGAGCAGCAGCTGACGCTGCGTGTTGATCAGCTCCGGATCTACGCCGGCCGACGGCATGAAATCGGCCGCTGGATTCTCCGAAAGCGCCGCGCGCAAACGTGCGATATTGAGCCGCTCGGCAAGGAGGTCGTTGCGCAGATGATCTCGCTCCGCCTCGTTCGCGGTCGGATCGAGCTCGATCAGGACATCGCCGGCCCTGACCACCTGGCCGTCCTGTACCCGAATGGAGCGCACGACGGCGGTCTCGAACGGCTGGATGATCTTGACGCGACTGCTGGGAAGGACTTTTCCCGTGGCCGACGCGACGATATCGATCGTGCCCCACCAGGCCCAAGCCAGAGCCAGGCAGAACAAGACGACGATCGTACTGCCGATCGTGCGACCGAGCGGCGATGGCGGCGTCTCCACGATTTCAAGCGCGGCGGGGAGAAACGCCAGCTCTTCGCGGCGCCTCCCTCGCGGACTGCGGAACGCGATCACGTGTTGCGTTGACGGTTTAGGCGCCGCGAGTTCAGCCGACCTCATGGAATCCTCCCTGCAGCCGATGCAGCGACGCATAGCGGCCGCCGGTCTTGATCAATGTGTCGTGGCTGCCATCCTCGACCAGGCGGCCGCGATCGAGCGTCACGATGCGGTCCGCCGTCCGCACGGTCGACAGCCGGTGCGCGATCACCAGCACGGTCCGCCCGTTGGCGATATCCTTCATGTTCTGTTGAATGATTCGTTCGCTCTCATAGTCCAGCGCGCTGGTCGCTTCGTCGAAGATCAGGATGCGCGGGTCGGTGACGAGGGCCCGCGCAATGGCGATCCGCTGGCGCTGGCCGCCGGATAGAGTCGAACCGCGTTCGCCCACCATGGTGTCATAGCCTTCTGCGAGTTCGAGGATGAATTCATGCGCGCCTGCAAGCCGCGCCGCCGCAATCACGCGCTCCATCGGCATCGCCGGATCGGCAAGCGCTATGTTGTCGCGCACCGAGCGGTTGAACAGCATGTTTTCCTGCAGCACGACGCCGATCTGGCGGCGCAGCCAGGTGGGCTCGGCCATCGCGAGATCCATTCCGTCGACCAGCACGCGTCCGCGTTCCGGAACGTAAAGCCGCTGGACCAGCTTGGCGAACGTGCTCTTGCCGGACCCGGAAGGTCCGACAACGCCGACGATCTGGCCTGCCGGCACCTCGAACGAGACGTCGCGCAGGACTTCCTGCCCGTCCACGCGATAGCGGAACGAGACGTGGTCGAACTTGATGTCCCCCCGAATCGCCGGCAGCCGCGCCCGCGCCGCCGAATAGGTCGGCTCGGCGGCGGTGTTAAGAATATCACCGAGCCGTGCGATCGACAGGCGCGCCTGGTGGAAATCCTGCCAGAGCTGCGCAAGACGCAGCACCGGCGTACTCACCCTGCCGGCGAGGATATTGAAGGCGACCAGCTCGCCCACGGAAAGGCTGCCGTCGATCACGAGCCTTGCGCCCCAGTAGAGGATACTTGCGGTGACGAGTTTGCTGACGAGCTGCACCGTCTGGCTTACACTGTTGCCGAGGCTCAGGACCCGGAAACTCGCAGCCACATAGCCCGCCAGCTGCTCTTCCCAGCGCCGCTGCATCTGCGGCTCGACCGCCATGGCCTTGACCGTCTCGATCCCGGTGACGCTCTCGACCAGGAAGGCCTGGTTCTCGGCGCCGCGGCGGAATTTCTCGTCCAGCCGCTGCCGGAACAGCGGCGTCGCTCCGGCGGAGATCGCGATATAGAATGGGAACGAGCCCAGCACGATCCAGCTGAGCAGCGGCGAGTAGAAGAACATCACGCCGACGAAGGCGAAGGTGAAGAACAGGTCGATGAGCAGCGTCAGCGCCGAACTGGTGAGGAAGCTCCGGATGTTTTCCAGCTCGCGAACTCTGGCCACCGAATCGCCGACGCGACGCGCCTGAAAATAGGCCATCGGCAAAGCCAGCAATTGCCGAAACAGCCGTGCGCCGAGTTCGACGTCGATGCGGTTGGTGGTGTGCGCGAACAAATAGGTCCTCAGAATTCCCAGCACGGTCTCGAAAGCCGAGATCGTCACCAGCCCGAGCACGAGGACATCGAGCGTGCTCAGCGATCGATGCACCAGCACCTTGTCGATGACCACCTGGAAGAACAGCGGCGAAGCCAGGCCGAGCAGTTGCAGGAAGAATGAGGCGACCAGCACTTCACCCAGCAGATGCCGGTATTTCTGGATCGCGGCGACGAACCAGCTGATGTCGAATCGCCGCGCCATGTCGGACAATCCGGCACGTCGGGTCATCAGGATCAGCTGCCCATCCCAGATGGCGAGGAGTTCGTCCCGTGACATCAATGCTGGCCGAGGCGCAAGCGGCGACTGCACCAGCACCCGGTCCGCATCTGCCTTGGCAAGGAGAAGGAATCCGCCATCGCGCAGGGACGCGATGGCGGGCAAGGGCGTGCTGCCGAGCCGTGACCAATCGGTTCGGTAGGCACGGGCCTTGAGGCCGAGATCCCTGGCGCAGCGGAGCATATCCGCTGCGCCGATCCTGTCCGTTCCCAGCCGATGCCCGATCTGTCCGGCATCGGCCGCAACGCCCTGGAGATGCAGCAGCGTTAAGAGGATTTCGAGACCCGGGTCGGTCGGTCTCGCACCATTGGTTTCGATGCTCATGGTTGTTCTCCAGGACGACGCCGTCGGCCTCAGGCGGCGTGCGGCTGAGCGAGCTGCGGCTGCTGGCTCAACGGCGGCTCGGCGACGGGCATCGCGCCGTGATCCGCTCCCGCCGAGACGAAGCTCGACGCCATGAACTGGCCGAGCAGGCTCGCGCTTGCCGCCGCCGTATGCGCGAGGCCTGGCGCCGCGCCCGGGATCACGACGTTGTGTCCCGCACCGCCATCGAGGACATTCTGCGGGCTGCCGCCGAGCAGAATGTCATCGTCCGCGCCGCCACTGAGGATCTCGCTGCCGTTCCCGCCGATCAGGACATCGTCGCCGCCGCCGCCGTTGGCAGTGAGCAGGATGCCGTTGCGCAGTCCGGAAGCCGAGATCACATCGTCGCCGCCGAGGCCGTTGATGACGAGACGGTCGCCGGCGCCGACATTGGAGATGGTCACGTCCGTCGCAAGTCCCGTCACCGTGATGACGCCGTTGCTTTCCGTGACATTGATCGCGTCGTCACCGTTGGTCGCATTGAGCACAACCGTGTCCGGCTGCGCGTCATTACCGCCGAGGTCGATGTTGACCTGACTGACGCTGGTGCCGGTCAGGTCGTTGACGGTGATGGTGTCCGCACCAGCTAGCGCATTGACATCGATGGTATCGATGCCGGCGAGGTTCATCGAGACCGTGCCGACGTCGCGGGTTAGGGTGGCGCCGCTGCCCTTGGCCGAGACGGTCATGTTCTCGGTCACATTGGCGCCGTTGAACACCAGGGTGTCGTTGCCGTCACCGCCGTCGACTTTGTCGCTGCCGTCACCCGGATTCCAGACGAAGGTGTCGTCGCCCGCGCCGCCGAACAGCTGATCGTTGCCGCGGCCGCCGATGATGGTGTCGTTGCCGTCACCGCCGAGCAGCGTGTCGTTGCCGTCGCCACCGGTGATGGAGTCGTTGCCCGCACCGCCGTCTACGGTTAGCTTGATCAAGCTGGAAAGGCCGTTTCCGGCGGTGAAGACGTCGTCGCCGCCATTCATGTTGAGCACGATGTTCTCGGTGGTGCCGATATCGAGCGAGAACGGCGCCGGGCTGATGCGATCGAATCGTACGCGGGAGCCGTTGGCGGTGAGGATGAAGTTTTCGGCGCCGTTGCCGCCGTTGACCTGGGCGGTGTCGATGCCGTCGCCACCTTCCATCAGGTCGGTGCCATCGCCCGGATTCCAAACCATGAGATCGTTGCCGGCGCCGCCGAACATCTGGTCGTCGCCCGCGCCGCCAACCAGCGTGTCGCTGCCTCCGCCGCCGAACAGCAGGTCGTTGCCGCCCTTGCCGATCAGGGTGTCGTCGCCCGCGCCGCCGAACAGCCGATCGTTGCCGGAGCCGCCGGTGATGACGTCGTTGCCGGCGCCGCCGAACAGCTGAGCTGCCGGGAGTGCACCGTTGGCCTCGTCCAGCGCGATTGTGTCGTTGCCGCCGGTGCCGAACACCTGGATCAAGGAGGTGTTAGCGACCGTCGAGGTGCCCCCCGTGACCGGGACCGCGCCGCCATTCACGAGGATCGTTCCGGCCGCGGAGCGACTCACGGTGATCGAGTTGTTGAGATTGTCGTCGAACACCGACAGCAGGCCGGTGGTCGGAGAAAAGCCAGCTTTGATAGCCATGGTCGTCATCCTTCCAGAGGTTTCATGCCCCTTGACCGATACTTAGCCGCGAAGAGGATGACAGGCTTGAAGCCGGTCTTGAGAACGCCGTGATTTGCCTGAAGAAGCCCTGCTGATTTCCTGATTGTGCTATTGTGATCGGGCCGTGATCGCCTGAGCCCCCAGCCGGACGCGGCAAACACGCGCCGCGGCGCACCAAAGACGGTTGCAACCACGGTCGATGCGGTCCAAATCGCGACAGGCCGTTGCGGCAGTCCGGTCCAGGATACGAGCATGCAGTTTCATTTCGCCGATTACGTGCTTGATACCAGCGCCCGCGAGCTGCGGCTCAGGTCTGAACTGATTGCAGTCGAGCCCCAGGTCTACGACCTTCTGCTCTACCTGATCGAGAATCGCGATCGCGTCGTCACCAAGGACGATCTGGTTGCTTCGGTGTGGGGCGGCCGCGTCACCTCGGATGCGACGCTGACCAGCCGCGTCTATGCCGTGCGCAAGGCGGTCGGCGACAGCGGCCAGCAGCAGAAGCTGATCCGCACCATTTCGCGCAAGGGTCTGCGCTTCGTCGGCGAAGTGCGCACGCCGCCGATGGACGACGAGCTCGGAGAGCTTTGCGCGGAGCCGGACTTGAACGAATCCAGCGAGCGAATTGCGGCATTACCTCTGCCTGATCGTCCCGCCATCGCCGTGCTGCCTTTTGCCAACATGAGCGACGATCCGGACCAGGATTATTTCTCCGACGGCATCAGCGAGGACCTCATTACCGCGCTCTCGAAGCTGCGCTGGTTCTTCGTGATCGCGCGCAACTCGTCGTTTGCCTACAAGGGCAAGTCCGTCAACATCAAAGAGGTCGGGGCGACCCTCGGCATCGGTTATGTCATCGAAGGCAGCGTGCGCAAGGAAGGCGATCGCGTGCGCATCACCGCGCAGCTCAACGACGTCGCCACCGGCAGCCACCTGTGGGCGGAGCGTTACGATCGCAGCCTCGCCGATGTGTTTGCCGTGCAGGACGAGATCACCGAGGCGATCGTTGCGTCGATCGAGCCGCAGCTCTATGCGGCGGAGCATTTTCACTCCAAACGCAAGACCCCGGACAGCATGGACGCCTGGGGTCTGGTGATGCGGGCGATGTCGCATTTCTGGCGGATCACGCCAGCCGACTATGTCAAAGCGCAGGAGCTGCTGGAGAAGGCGATTGCGATCGATCCGTACTACGGACAAGCGCTTGCCGTTCTGTCCGCCAGCCACACCTTTTGCGCCTACAATGGCTGGAGCGAGATGGCGACATCGGTCCCGATTGCCGAACGCGCGGCGCTGGCGGCAGTCCGCGCCGACAGCGAGGATCCCTGGGCGCATCATGCGCTGGGTTGCGTTCATGTGCTGCTGCGACGTTTCGACGAAGCGCTTGGCGAGTTTGAGCTGGCGCTGAAGCTCAATCCAAGCTTTGCGCTGGCACTTAGCGTGTACGGCCTGGCGCTGACGTTCAGCGGCCACTGGGAGGAAGCCGGCGTCGCCACCACGAAGGCGTTGCGCCTCAGCCCGCGCGATCCATTTGCGGCGATCTACAACGGCATCGCCGCCCATGCCCAGTTGGTCGGACGAAATTACGAGGAGGCGATGCGCCTGGCCGGAGCCAGCATTCGGCTTCGCACCGATCATGTCTCCGGCTACCGCATGCTGACTGCGGCGGCTGCGATGGCCGGACGAGGCGAAATCGCCACGGCTGCATTGCAGGAACTGCTCCGCAGACAGCCCGATTTCTCCCTAGCCTGGATCGGGAAGAACTTGCCGTTCAAATACGAGGCCGACCGCGAGCACTATCTGGAAGCCTTCCGCCGGGCCGGCTTGAGTTAGCTTGTGCTCTTCCTGGGCTCAAAGTACCACAAATCAGGATGACCGACAAAACCCCTCCCCGCCAGCCGCAATGTCGCAGATGGGTCAGAGGACTAAACCGCTCGCGCGGTAGGACGCCGCGGCTGGCGGCACGGCCAAGACGATAGCGCAACGGGGCGTCCTGTCTTGAGATCGAGGGGTTCGACAACCTCACTCAAGACAGGAGCATCCCCATGACCGACGAGGCAATGAGCCCGTTGCGCCGGCGCATGATCGAAGACATGACGATCCGCAAGTTGGCCCCGAAGACCCACATGACTACGTGCAAAGGGTCAAGAACTTCGCCGCATTTCTCGGGCGATCACCGGATACGGCGACCTTCGAGGACGTGCGCTGCTATCAGCTACATCTGACGGCAAGCGGCGTTGGCGCGCCGACCATCAACCAGACCGTCTCGACGCTGCGGTTCTTCTTTCGGGTCACACTCAAGCGCCACGAGATCGTCGAGCATACCCATGTCATTCACGAGCCGCGCAAGCTGCCGGTGGTACTGAGCGTGGAGGAAGTGGCACGGCTGCTCGATGCCGCACCGGGGCTCAAATACAAGGCGGCGCTGAGCG
>NZ_JAUMTJ010000075.1:0-37949 GCF_032654765.1 Bradyrhizobium sp. 33ap4
GATCCCTTCGCTTCAGGCCGCGAGAGCCCGTTCATGAAAGCTGGATGCGGGAAAACTGCACGTCCAGTTTGTGCGGCGGACGGAGGCCAGCGCGAGAGCAATCGAGCGCGCCTCCTCCGACCCGACAGGCGGAACGAGTTTCGCTGAAGGCCCGAACGCTGGAAAGACGTTTGGATGTGGAAGCCTCGAGCCGGCCATGCGGCTGAAATCCAGGTCACTGGCCTTTGGAGCGGCGGGAAAGGGTGAAGCCCGGACGGCGCCGCTCAAAGGGGCCGAAGCCGACACGACGGAGACCACTATCTGAGCCTCTGGCGCGGACGCAAAACAAACCGTTCGCGCTTAATCCGGTGAACCGCCGTATACGGACCCGTATGTACGGCGGTGTGGGAGGGGAGAGTCGCGAGACTCCCCCTATCCCGATTGCCGATCTGCCAGCTTAGCGTTGTGGCCGTGCCGTCCGTGCGCCGACGAAATCCGCACACCGTTTTCTGGGGTGCCATTGCGATGCTGAGCGAGGCGGCGACTGTGTTCGCGCAAAATGTGGACACATTTCTCGGGGTAGGGGACCTGCCCGCCAGCCTCCATGTCGCGGCCTTGCTGCTGCTCGCGATTATCGTCGACCATCGCCTGGCCGGCATGATCGCGGAGGAATCATGATCGCGCTCGTTGGGCTGTCCTTGAGCAGCCAAGTGCTCATGGCAGTGCCGGTGTTCCTGGCCGGATTTTGCTCTTCTGCGGCGGGTTTCGCGCCGCTCGCTTTCTCCGCGACTGTCTATTCGGCCTCAACCGTCAACCGATGAGGTCTCGCGGTGTAGTGGGGACATCGTGCGCTTACTGTCGGCATCGACGTCCGGCAACCCGGGGGCACGAATCGTTGGATTTGCGCACCCACCCAAGTCGGCACCACCTTCCCGGTTTCTTGCTTGGTGGCATACCATGAGGGCGTCACATAGTCCTCGGACTGTTGGTCATCAGCCTGATGCGAGCGGCGCCGGCGGGGCCGCTGACGCCAGCGGGAACATTGAGCGCCGTTCGAAGCTGGCGAAGATTGGCAGCGTCGCTTCTGGCATCGGCAGGGACCACAGCCACGCGGGCGGCGAGCAGCGCAAGGCGATGCTGCATCAGACTTGCTAGCGCAAAGGGGCTTTGGTTCGACTCGCGCCCCGCGACCGCGGCGAGAGTTCTCCAATTGCTTCGGAGCCTTTCTGACCGTGGTCGAGCAGGGCAGTTTGTCCGCGGCGGCGCGCCGGTTGAAAACACCGCTCACAACGGTGAGCCGCAACGTATCTGAGCTCGAGTCTCACCTTCGGACGAAGCTCTTCAACCGATCGAACCGACAGCTGGCGTTAACCGAGACAGGCGCTTCCTACCTTGCGGCCTGCAAGCGTATCCTCACGGACGTGAGTGAAGCGGAGCGTACAGCGTCCGGTGAGTATACCGCGCCGACTGGCGAGTTGTCTGTGACCACCCCGCTGGGTCTTGGGCGTATCATCCTCATGCCGATCATCGTGGACTTTCTCAAGACTTATCCGGATATCAAGGTCCGGATGATCCCTACTGATCAAAAACTGAGTCTGGCTCAGGAGCAAATCGATATCGCGGTGCGGATCGGCGAGCTCCCGGATTCGAGCTTGATAGCGTTACGGCTCGGCAGCACACGCCGAGTGGTCTGCGCCAGTCCCACCTATCTGGCGGCTCGCGGAACGCCGCGCACGCCAGACGATCTGGTCGAGCATGATTGCATCAGTTATGCCGGCTTCTCGCCACCCGATTCCTGGACATTCGTCAGGGACAAGGCGACCATAGCGGTGCCAGTGCGTACGCGGCTCATCGTCGGCAGCGCCGAAGCGGCTTGCGCCGCCGCGTGCGCTGGCGCGGGAATTTCCATTGTCTTTGCCTATCAACTCCATGATGCGCCGGGGGAAGGAGCCTTGACAACCGTCCTCAATGCATTTCAGCCGCCGGCAATGCCGGTCAACCTCGTCTACGCGGCCAACCGTTTTCTGCCGATCAAAGTTCGCGCTTTTCTGGACTTTGCCGCGCCGCGGCTGAAGCGAGCCTTCGCGGAGTAGGCCGCTACGGGGGGCTCGGTCCGAGCTTCCGGAATTTGGAAGCGCGACCCGCGACCGCCCGCGTCGGCTCCATCAATGGCCTCGCCATCCGCCTGCGCAATCTGATCGATGTCGCACGCGACTGCCGGCTCCTGCGTGAGGCAATCGTTGACGATCACGATCCCGATTCACTGCCTCTTGCCTTCCCTCCCAGCCCGTTGGCGATAGCCGTCCCGCATCGGGACTACTGGTCTGCGCTCCTGTCGGCCGGGTCGGTGGCCCTTGCGGTGCTGGGCTGCTGCTGTTTCGTCATTAACGACGAGGAACAGTCCGTAGAAGTTGCGGAACGTCGGAAGGGGATCGTCGACGCCCGCGAGAAGGCTGCCGACGACGGCAGCAAAAAGCGGAGCGACAATGCCGTCGGTCCAGCCGGTCAGTCTTGCCGTCGCGCTCTGGGTCGGCATTTGCCTATACCTCTCGCTGCTCGACGGCACGCCGCGCAGCTACATATTCATGCTCGCCGGCTACACCGTGGCGCTGCTCGGGTTTCCGATCGTCAGAGCTCCGCAGGCGACGTTCGACATTGTGGTCTCCCGGGTGCAGGAAATCGCGCTCTGCGGGGTGGGCGCACGAAGGTGGCGCTGCGGACCGGAAAGCACCTGACATTCAGGCCTGCAGGCGCCATAGGCGACGCGCTAACGCGCACGCCGTCGCCAATTGCTCGGGGTATCGCCCGTTAGCTTCCTGAACGCCGCGGCGAACGCGGTTTGGGAAGAATAGCCGAGCGCGACCGCGATTGAGAGCACCGACGCGTCGGTGTCGCGTAGCATATTTTTAGCTTCCTCCAGCCGTTTCTGGCGTCGCCAAGCATGCGGGGAGAGCCCGGTGCTTTCCTTGAAGGCGCGGCAGAAGTGAAATCGCGAAAGACCAGCATCAGAAGCGAGCGCCGCGAGCGATACGTCCGCATCGTTATCCGCACGCAGGCGCTCGATGGCGCGGCGCAACACTATCGGTGAGAGGCCGCCCAGCGTCGGCTGGAACGTGGTCGGCACACCGACATGCGCTGCCAGCAGGCGCGTGGTCACGAGGTCCATCAGCTGATGCCTGAAAAGGGTATCCAGGCCGTTGCCGTCCATGGCACCGGCCGCTGTCAGGAGCAATCGAGATGTAATGGAATCGGGCTGCGCCGTCCGCTCCAGGAGATCGGTTGAGGTGGTGCTGTCGAGCTCACCTGCAACCCGCTCGAGCGTGGTGTGCGGAAGATAGAGTTGGACGACGTCGACAGGCTTCGGAATATCCCACCGAGAGCTCGATCCTTCGGGAATGATGATCACGGCTCCGGGGCGAAGCGTACCGATAGCGACCGCGCTTCCCGTCCGCCGCACTATGCGCTGCACCGTGCCGTTGTACGCCATGATCACGTGATGGCTCATGGGCGCGACGACGTCGTGCAGCGGATCATGCTTCCAGTGGGCGATGCCGGCGCCGCAGGAATCCAAAGCCATGTGAAGTGGGGTGGTCCCGACCACCCGCGCCATTTCTGCACTAGGGTGAGGTCGCTCGACATGGGCCGGAGTGACTTGGCACGCCTCAGGCGCACCTGACGCGTCCTCCAAGGCATCGCGCGAGATGTGCTTGTTCATGAACGTATGCTCGCCTCAGCGGGAATGCAGGTTGTGGCCGTGACCTGGCCTGGCTGGGTTCGTAGGGGGGATGCGCACGTCAGTGCGCGTCGGGTGCAGGGCGGGCAGAACCCTTGTTCCCGAAGGATGTGAAAATGTGTACAGTTTCCAGCGGAAAAGACCTTGCAGCCGGCCCGAATTGCGATTGAGTTTTCCTTGGCTTCTTGTCCAAGAAGGATCACAAGTGCCGTTTCTGTTTGAAGATTATCGCCTGGATGCCGGGCGGCGCGAGCTCAGGCGAGGCTCCGAACTCGTCCCCGTTGGACCGAAGGTGTTCGACCTGCTGCTCTTCCTGGTTGAAAACCGCGAACAGGTCGTGACAAGGGACGATCTTTTGAAGGCGGTGTGGGACGGACGGATCGTGTCCGAATCCACGCTGACCAGCCACGTCAATGCCGTGCGCAAGGCAATAGGGGACACCGGCAAAGAGCAACGTCTGATCCGGACGGTTTCTCGCAGAGGCCTCCGGTTTGTTGGTCAGATCACTGAGGAAGAATTGTCGGCGCGAGCCTCGGTCACGGACCCGGGTGCGGACGTTGGCGTTCCACGTGTAGAGAACATCCAGGAGACAATCAGGGCCTTTGAGGTCGATGCGCCTACTGGAGCGCGAGAGGCTGCGCCATTTCTTGCTGCCGCAACAGAGAGCCCGCCTCCGCTGCCGGATAAGCCTTCCATTGCGGTGCTTCCGTTTCAGAACATGTCCGGCGATGTCGAACAGGAATACTTTGCCGATGGAATGGCCGAAGACATCATTACGGCGCTGTCCCGTTTCAAGGAGCCATTCGTCATCGCCCGAAACTCAAGCTTCACCTACAAGGCGCGGGCAGTCGACGTGAAACAGGTGGGGCGTGAGCTCGGGGTACGCTACGTGTTGGAGGGGAGCGTTCGCAAGGTGGCAAACCGGGTGCGCATCACGGGACAGCTCGTCGATGCCGCCACCGGAGCGCATATTTGGGCGGACCGTTTCGATGGCGAGCTCGGCGACATCTTCGAATTGCAGGACCAGGTGACCGAGAGCGTTGTCGGGGCGATCGCGCCCGCGGTGGAAAAGGCTGAGATCGAGCGCGCCAAACGCAAGCCGATCGCAAGTCTCGATGCCTACGCCATCTATTTGCGCGGTCTGGCCGGTCTCCATCAGTTTGGCAACCGGCAAGCGAACGAGGAGGCATTGCGTCTTTTCAAACGGGCAATCGAGCTCGACCCGGAATTTGCGACCGCCTACGGTCGTGCAGCGTCTTGCTACCTCATCGCCAAAATCAACGGCTGGATCACGGACACGGCGAATGCAATTGCAGAAGTAAAGACGCTCACTCAGCGGGCCGTCGAGTTGGGCAAGAATGACCCCATTGCGCTCTCCGCCGGCGGGAATGCGTTGGCGTTTGTCGTTGGGGAGCTCGGAGTAGGTGCCGGCTTGGTCGACCGCGCGCTGGCGCTCAATTCCAACCTGGGCGAAGGATGGAATTTTGGCGGATGGATAAAAATCTGGCTCGGCGAGCCGGAAGCGGCGATCGAGCGCTTCGCACGCGCCATTCGTCTGAGCCCACTCGATCCGTGGCTGATGGGCATGCGGGCCGGGACCGCGTACGCACATTTTTTTTCGGACCGTTATGACGAAGCGGCATCGTGGGCGGAAATGGCATTGCAGTGCAGCCCGGACTACCGACCGGGATTACGCATCACCGCCGCCAGCAACGCAATGGCCGGCCGCCAGGAGCAGGCACGCAAGGCAGTGGCTCGGCTGCGAGAACTCAGTCCAACGCTGCGCCTTTCTAATCTCAAAGACGTCCTTGGCCCTTATCGACGCGCCAAGGACGTCGCGCGATATGAAGAAGGGCTGCGGCAAGCAGGGCTGCCCGAATGATCATCCCAGCCAAGATGCTCGCGCCGCCAATGGCCCCGAGCGGATGCGCTCGGGTTGCCGTTTCTTCAGACTCGGCGGTGAGGTGAGGCGCGCCTCATGTCGTGGCTAACGTCAAGCCGTGTGAGCCAACTGGCGTCTGTTAGCGCCGCGGCAAGTCCGCTTTCGAGAAGTCGGGTTCCTCCGCGGGGTGGCTCGTTTGCAAGGCGTCGATAGCATGCGCCGCGAAGATACTTGTGCTGACCATTGCGAGGATGGTTATCAACATCTTGATGGATCCACGTTCATCATGAGTTTCCAAAAAAGGGCTATTGTCGGGGAGAAGCGCGAAGCGCATCTTCACGCTGGAATGCTGCTGCGTGGGCAGGTCCCGCTTTGTTTGAAGCCCGTGCCGGTTCACTCGCGCCTATCGCGCGGTCCAACCTCCATCGACGGAAATCGCCGTGCCGGTGATCTGGTCTGCTGCGGCCGAGCACAGGAAGGCGACGGTGCCACCGAGTTGCTCGGGAGATGCGAAATCAAGGGACGGTTGCTTCTCCGCGAGAAGCTCCTCGGTAGCTTGCTTCTGACTGATGCCCCGCTGCGTGGCGATGTCGCTGATCTGCTTCTCGACCAGGGGCGTTCGCACCCAGCCGGGGCAGACCGCGTTGCAGGTCACGCCGCTTCCGGCGGTCTCGAGGCCGACGACCTTGGTGAGGCCGACGAGGCCGTGCTTGGCGGCCACGTAGGCAGCTTTGTGGGTCGAGGCGACGAGGCCGTGCGCAGAGGCGATGTTGACAACCCGCCCCCAACGCTGCTGCTTCATCTGCGGCACGGCGGCCGAGATTCCATGGAATGCCGCCGACAGATTGATATCGAGGATGGCCTGCCACTTGGCGGCCGGGAATTCATCAACCGGTGCGGTAAACTGGATGCCGGCATTGTTGACGAGGATGTCAAGACGTCCGAATTTTTCGACGGTCGCATGGATCAATCCCCGCACGGACTCACCCTTCGACATGTCGGCGCCATCGTAGACGCAGCGCACGCCGTGATCGCGCTCCATGCCGCTGCGGATGTTTTCGATCTCATTCGCGTCGCCGAAACCGTTGAGCACGATATCGGCACCGAGCCTGGCGAGCTCCCTGGCGATTCCAAGTCCGATGCCACTGGTCGATCCAGTGACGACGGCTACTTTGCCCTTCAACATGGCAGATTCCTTTCAACGTCGATCTTGCAGTGGACGCTTGCGGTCCGTCCGAATGGCCTGCAATTCAATCATCGGTCGATTCGTTCGCTTCTGAGCCGCGTCCGAGCCGATCAGCACGGGAGGTTCGTCGTACCCGTTCCGACTGCTGCAGAAGATGAGGGCCGTGAGCCCGCATCCGACGACGAGCGAGAACAGCACGCCGGCGGCCATGGCGACGTAGCCGGCTGCCGAAACCTCGATCCCGTCAGCAAGCGTCCAGCTGACGTAGGCGACGAAATCGGTGGCCACCAGGAGCAGGACGAGCACCAGGATGATCGTCCACGAGGCGGCGCCGGAACGTGCCGGCGCAGATCGCCCGGGCGGTGGACGAAGCTCCGTCGCGGCGTTCTGCTCGGGAGCGTCGGAAAGGGTCGGCATGGTGTTCTCCTGATATAAGGGCGACGCGAAAGCTCAATCGCGGCGATGGATGTCGTGGGTGACGATGCCGAGCTCGGGCGGGGGCGGATCGAGGCGCCGTCCGTTCGCGAGCGTGTGGCGGATGTCTTCCAACCCGCTCTGCCAGTGGGCGCGCATCGCGCTCAGTCCGAATTCGTAGTCCCTCGAATGACCTTCGTGGAGCTTGGTCTGGTAGATCAGGTGGATGATGTTGTGGGAGCGATGGCGGGCCATATCCGCGATCGCGCGGATTTCCGGATCCCTCTTTGCGGCCTCGGGCAGTCGCTCGATCACCCGCTGCAGGGCCTGACGCATTTTCTGCATGCGCAGCGCCTGGTCGGTGACGGCGCGCGTGCGGCTCGAATATTGAATGTCCTTCTGACGGCTAGACACCTCCATCATGTCGTAGGGAACGCGGCCTCTGGCCGACCAAAGGTCGATCTGGAAGGTCAGAGTGTCGCGCGGCTCGCCGGACAGCACGCGTGACAAGGGTGTGTTGGAGACCACGCCGCCATCCCAGTAGTGGTCCCCCTCGATCTCGATGGCTGGGAATCCAGGCGGCAGGGCGCCGGAGGCCATGAAGTGCTTCGGGCAGAGCCGGCGTTCGGCGGTGTCGAAATACGTCAGGTTGCCGGTGCGGACGTTGACCGCGCCGACGCTGACGCGCACCTCGCCGGAATTCAGTCGGTCGAAATCGACGAGCTTCTCCAGCGTCCGGAGCAGGGGCGCGGTGTCGTAGAAGCTGGTCGCCGCATCGCCAGAGAACGGCGAGAAAAGCGGGGAAGGGAAGCGCGGCCGAAAGAAGCCCGGCTGACCCTGAACCAGGGCCCGCATCGCCGCCAGCGCATTGCGGATCGAGTGTATGTCGAAGGCAAAAGGCAGGGCATTGGCCAGTCCTTCTCCCGCCGGCCATTCGATCGACTGGGCGCAGATGATCTCCCAAAACTCGCGCAGCCGTTCCACGCGCTCTTCTTCCGGGGCGCCGGCGATGATGGCAGCGTTGAGTGCGCCGATCGAAATGCCGGCCAGCCAGTTCGGCCGGATCCCGGCCTCATGCAAGCCCTCATAGACGCCGGCCTGATAGGCGCCGAGCGCGCCGCCGCCCTGCAGGACCAACGCCACGACGTCGTAGGGCAGCGACCGGGTCTGCTGCGCTACCGGATGGGTCTGTTCGCGCATCACGTTCAACATTGCAGGGCTCCTTGGATGGTGATGACGGTTCAATCGGCTCTGGCTTCGATGGGGGCTTCGGAGGTCGCTCCGCGTCGCCGCACGGCCGGCAGATAGTCGTGGACCACGGTGCCGAGCCCGAGGGTAAGATCGGCAACGACGTGCTTGGCCGACAACACCTGCAGCACCGGCAGCTCGGCGACGGGCGCAAGCGCATGCGAGTAGAGGTCGAGCGCAGCCGGCCCCGTCCACGCGCCCTTCACGGCGATATCCTCGCAGTGATAGCGGATCAGCTCGCAGATGCGTGCGGTGCCGTCGACATGCGGGATGATCTTGAGCAGGAAATTCGGCGCAGCGAGTTTCTTCGCTTCGGCTTCGATATCGAGGGCGCGATGCTTGTAGCCCATGGTGCCGGTGGCGATGCGCACCGAGCCGTAGTTCAGCGTGCCGACCAGCGTGTCGATCTCGACGGCGAGCTTCGGCTGCGCCAGCTTCTTGGGAAAGCCCCACAAC
Organism: Bradyrhizobium sp. 33ap4; assembly: GCF_032654765.1. NCBI lineage: Bacteria > Pseudomonadati > Pseudomonadota > Alphaproteobacteria > Hyphomicrobiales > Nitrobacteraceae > Bradyrhizobium > Bradyrhizobium sp. 33ap4. The sequence continues at coordinate 8,899 of NZ_JAUMTJ010000075.1, forward strand.
TCGCGCCCGCCGGCGATCGGTGGATGATCGTTGAGGAACATCTGGTGGACGAAGCCGCCTGCCTGGCCGCGAAACGACACGGGGATGACCTGGCCGCTTTCGGTGTAGTCGCCGAACCCGGTGGAGTCGGGCATCCGGATGAATTCGTAGTTCACCACCGGCTCGGTCACTTCCAGCGGCTCGGGCACGATGCGGCGCAATGCCTCCGGATCGGTGCGGTATTGGATGATGAAGTATTCGCGGTTGACGAACCGGTAGGGGCCGGGCGGAAAGGCCGGGTTCGTCAGCGGCATGGCGAACGCGCTCGCGCGCACGGTCTCAAGTTTCATCGTCGTCGAGCTCCAGATTGATCCAGGTGAAAGGGCCGCGCCCCGCCGTCGAAGCGCGGCCCGATAGCGGTCAGTAGTCCCAGACGGCCGGCACCCAGCGGAAAGTATTGCCCGCAACCGCCACATGCCCGATGGATGGGAACGGCATGTGCGTGGCCACCAGCAGACCGCCGGTTTCAGCCACTTCACGCAACAGCTTGATACGAACGCGAACCGCTTCCTCGGGGTCGTGCTCGAAGCCGTTGAACCAGTCGGGGTGCTCGAACCCGACCGTGAAGACAAGGTCGCCGGCGAATGTCAGTTGCTCGCCGCCGGACGTCACGTGAACGATGCTGTGCCCCGGCGTGTGGCCGCCTGTACGCGTGACGAGCACGCCAGGGGCGACCTCGCACTCATCCTCGAACGTCCGCAACTGGTCGCGATACTCAGCCGCGAACTTCTTGGCCGTCTTGCGAAGCGCGTCCGGGAATCCGTCCGGCATGGCGACCTTGGAGAAATCGGGATCCTCCCAGAACTTGACCTCGGCAGCCGCCACGTGGATGCGAAGGTCAGGACGCAGCGCCTCCTTCACACAGTCCATGAGTAGTCCGCCGATGTGGTCCATGTGCATGTGCGTCAGCACCACATCGGTCACGGACGTGAGCTCGACACCGGCTGCCTCGAGCCGAGGGATCACGTGCCCGGCCTTCTCCAGGTCCGGAAACTCCGTCCCCATCCCGGCGTCGACGAGGATGGTCCGGCCGCCACTCTTCACCACGACCACGTTCAGCGCCCAATCGAACGCGTCCGGCGGCAGGAAATTCTCCTTCAGCCAGGCCGCTCGCACCGCCGGTTCGGCGTTGTGGGCCAGCATCGCACCCGGCAATAGCAGCACGCCGTCGCTGACCACCATCACCTCGATGTTGCCGATCTTCAGCGCGTAGCGCGACGGGACCAACTCGTCGACCTTTGGTCCAGCGGAGGGTGAAGTCATGTGCAGGTTCATGTTCGTCTCCCGTTTCATGTATGGCTGCTGGCTGGTTTCACTGGAGCAGGCCGCGCAGCCAGCACGGAGCGCGACCCGTTTCGCGTGAAGGGGTCTAGAGGAAGCCAGTCACGTCGGTCACACGCTCCGGATCCGCCGAGGCGAGCGCGGCGGCGCGCTGGGCCTTCGGCGGATAAATCCAAACGGTGTTGATCTCCTGCTTGGTCTTCTTGGCTACGTCGCCAACCATGGCCACCTTGCGTTCCCAGCCAGTCGTGAAGAGCGCACCGGCCTCGCCAAGGTCCAGGCAGGTCACGTAACCCTCCTGGTGGTAGCGTTTGGTCGGTACCCCCAGCAGCTCCGCGGCAGCGTTGTTGCCTGCGAACGCGCCCATCCGCGTGGCGTGCTGGCAGGACATCAGCGCGTAATTGCCGTCGCCGTCGCAGGCGGCGCGCGCGGCGTCGCCGGTGGCGAAGACGCCGTTCACTCCCGGTACGCGCAGATCGCGGTCGACCAGCAGCCGGCCGAAATTGTCGCGTTCGGCGGGAATCTGCTGGGTCAAGGGCGCGGCGCGAATACCGGCTGCCCAGATCACGGTCTCGCTTTCGATGTGCTCGCCGCTGGAGAGCGTGACGCCGGACTCATCGAGCGAGGCGACTCCGGCGCCGAGCCGGGTTTCCACGCCGAGCTTGCGCAAGGCGTCCTCGATGACGGGGCGGGGCCCTTCGCCCATGTCGGGGGCGATCGCAGGATTGCGGTCGACGATGATGACGCGCGGCTTGGCCCCTTTGCCGAAGATCTCGCGCAGCCGCGCCGGCATTTCGGTTGCGGCCTCGATGCCTGTGAAACCGCCGCCCGCCACGACGACGGTGTCGCGGCCGTTCACAGCCGGCCGCTTGGCGAGGCCTTTCAGGTGCTTGTCGAGCGCCACCGCGTCATCGAGCGAGTCGACGGCAAACCCGTGCTCGGCGAGGCCCGGAATCTTCGGACGGAACAGTTTGCTGCCGGTGGCTACGACCAGGCGGTCGTAGGACAGCGTCTTCCGGGGTCCTTTGCCAGTTGCGATCTGCACCGAGCGGGACTTGGTGTCGATCGTCTCGGCGCTGCCCTGCACGTAGTTGACGTCGATGGCGTTGAGGACATCGAGCAGCGGCGCCGTCAGGGTCTCGGGCTTCGGCTCGTACAGCCGGGGGCGCACGACGAGCGTCGGTTCCGGCGAAACCAGCGCGATCTCGAGCTCTTCCGGCGAAACGCCCCGGATGTCGCGCAGGCGGGCGGCGGAGAGGGCGGCGTACATGCCGGCGAAGCCGGCGCCGATGATGACTAATCTCATGTCTTTGCTCCTTGGTTTGGACTTCCGAAAGTCCGCGCGCTACCGCCGCCACCCTTCACCAAGGGCGGCGATCGACGACGACGCGAAGGCGTTAAACGAGGGCGTCAGCCCGTTATGGGGGGAGGCACTCCGGCGAGCGTGCTGACATCGGAGACTTCAGCGACCAGCCTTGTCGAAGAACGACGGGCTGAGCCGAGCCCAGAACCCAATCCTGGTAGGGCAGCCAAGGGCGGTCCCGAGTCGTGATGGAGATCGCGGTATAGGTTCTCTGCAGGGATTGCACCGGGATCTCCACCTCTTCGCCGGTTGCCGAGGTGAAGCGCACGGACAGCGAAAGTCCGTACACGACCGCTGTGGCAAGGCCGCGCCGGCGCGATGTGATTGCAAGCTGGTTGACGAAGGTTTTCCGGATCATCGTCGATCTCCAATGGCGTTCGTTGGACGGTGATGGTCTAGTCCGCCCGCGTAGCGCTGCCCCAGAGGGATTGCCGTACCTGTCGCGCGATTGCTGCTAGTGAACGCGTTTGCGCCGGTCGCTCGGGACAGCGTCGAACGCCAGCCAGGGCTGATGTTTGGCGCGCCACTTGGGGCCGGGGCCGCGCATGTAGTGCAGCTCGGGCCGGTAGCTGTCGCGAATGTCCATGACCAGGTTGCGCACCACGACGGCGAAGTCGGATACGGTCTCGGCCGTCTTGCTGGCGAAGACGGAAATTGTGGACCAGTTCGAAAAATGCAGTGCGATCGCACGGGAATCGACGGTGCTCTTGCGGATCATCTTTCTTCTCCATCCGGTTGGATGTGGGCATTGCGATGATCTAGCGTATCTGAGCTGCGGTCGCCCCAGAGCGATTGCCCTACCTGTAGAGCGATTGCTGCCAACTCATGCGGTTGCGGCAATCGCTCGGGATTGCGGTCACCTCCTGTGACGAATGTGGCCGGCGAGGAACGGCCCCAGTGCGGCTGCGTTAGGAGGACGTCTCGTCCGTATCACGCAGCATTTTCATGTGCCGCAGGGGCGTAGCTGGTTTCGACGGTCCAGGAGTCCTTGGGCTGGCTGTAGAGATGCCAGAACTGCTCGGCCACGCCGAGGCCTCCTTCGATTCCGGAGACACGAGGGTGCAGACGGTCACCGTCGCGACGTGAATTCCCTTGTCCCGGAGCGGCTCGAAAAGTGCGTGGGCCAGGGCGCGAATGCCGGCCTTGCCGATGCTGATCGAAAGAAAGTCCGCGTTGGGAGCGAGTGCGAAGCCGCCTCCCGTCAACAGGATCGCACCCGATCCTTGCTCTTCCATCTTCGGAGCGACAGCCTGCGCTGCCACGAGCGCTCCTCCGATGTTCACGGCGAGATCCTCGTTGAAGCTATCGCGAGGCTGTTCAGACAGAGCCGCCCTGCGCGCGGATGCGGCGTTGTAGTGCAGGACGTCGATCGAGCCGCGCTGTTTCTGAACTTCAGCGACCAGCTCCGCGATGCCATTCGGATCGCTTGAGTCTACCCGTCGTGCGTCCGCCTTGTATCCTTTTCTTGTCAATCTCTCGGCCAGCTCTTTGGTCCTGGCGAGACTGCGGGCGGCCAAAACCACCTGGAAACCTTCTTTGGCGAACCGTTCGGCGGTCGCGAAACCCATCCCCGGGCCCGCGCCGATGCTAAGAAATGTCTTCATTGCCTCTCTCCTTTCGACGCTGCACTAGAAAAGGGGTGAGACCACCGTCGCGGAAGCTCACCGCATGCGTTTTCGCCAATCGGTGGGGGGCTCGCCGGTCAGCTTCCTGAACGCCGCAGCGAAGGCGGTCTGGGAGGAATAGCCGAGCGCGACGGCGACCGAGACGACCGACACGTCGGTATCGCGCAGCATGTTCATGGCTTGCTCGAGCCGGCGCTGCCGCAGCCAGGCATGCGGCGAGAGCCCGGTGCTTTCTTTGAAGGCGCGGCAGAAGTGGAAGCGCGACAAGCCGGCGTCGGCAGCAAGCGTCGCAAGCGAGACGTCCGCATCGCTATCCGAACGCAGACGTTCGATGGCGCGACTGAGTACCTTGGGCGACAGCCCGCCCATGACCGGCTGGAACGTTGCCGGCGAGCCGGCGTGCGCGGCGAGCAATCGCGTGGCCAGAAGATCGCTCAGTTGGTGCCTGAACAACGAATCCAGCGCGGCGCAGCCTTCCAGGGCGTCCGCCGCGCTCAGCAGCAATCGGGCTGTAATGGGGTCGGGATGCGCCGTTCGTTCCACAAGGTCGCCGGGAGCGGCCGTTCCGGCTTCGTGGGCAACGCGTTCTAGCGTTGTCTGCGGAAGGTAGAGGTGGACGACGCTCAAGGGCTGGTAGATATCCCAGCGCGAGGATGAACCCGCCGGAATGACCGTTACGGTCCCGGGACGCGTCATTCCGTTCAAAAACGCTTTTCCGTCGCGGCGTTCGAATCGAACCGGCTCGGCGGGAAAAGCCATGATCACATGATCGACCATCGGCTTGACCACGTCGTGCAGGGGATCATGCCTCCAGAAGGTGATCACGCCGCTGGACGGATCCGATGCCATCTGCAGCGGCGCCATCTTCAGCACGCGCGTCATTTCCTCGTCGGCGTGCGGGCGCTGCTCGCCGATCGGAAAATCGCGCGGCGGTGCCGGAGTCGCGTCCCGCTGATTGTGCGAAGTATCTTTCAAGCGTGGACTGCTCATGGACCGTCCTCGTCGTTGAGGCGCACCCGGATCGAGCTTTCGACCTATCCGTTCTAGCCGCAGTCCGATGCGGCGTCTTGCCCAAATTCGCCCCGGATTGTCCAATGCTGAACCGCCGATGTGTTGGCAGGCGCCCGAAATCGCATTCCGTTGCCGCACCGGGCCATGGTCCGTGCACGAGGCGCCGCACATGAGATGGTCAGCACCGTTGACGTTCTTGCGTGTCGGAGAGGGCAGTGAAGCTTCGACGAAAGCTTGGACGACCGCTTTCTGGCGTCCGATAGTCCACGCACCGTGCGGGGATGACGACATCCGCCGCCCGGCACGGCCAGCAGGACCGGCCCATGGCGCAGAGCGGCTTCCACGGTCAGAAGTACAGGGAATTTCTTCGCCTTCGAGAGCCACCGTCATCGCTGACCACTCGGTCCATCCGAGGTGTCAACGTCGCCGTCACCGAAACTCGGGACGACAATCCCGTTCACGGTCTCTGCGGCGAAATTCCCCTCGAAGACGCGTACATCGTCAGCTTGAAACTTCGCGACTATCCCGACTGCGAATATTGGGAGCGGGGCAAGTGCGTGGTCAGGCCCGACGTGAAGGCGGGCACGACGTACCTTTACGACCTGAAGTACAATCCGCGCTTCGTGATCGAAAGGCCGTTCCACTCCCTTCACTTCTACCTGCCGGCGCTGGCGCTTAACGGTGTCGCGGAAGAGGCCGGCGCGCGGCGCGTGGGCCAACTCGACTGCCAGTTCGGCACCGGCTTCCGCGACGAAATCGTTCGCAATATCGGGGCTTCGCTCATGCAGGCATTGCGCCGGCCATCCGAAGCGAACCAGCTTTTCGTCGATCACATGATGCTTGCGCTCACGGCGCACGTCGCCGAGGCCTATGGTGGCCTGCATGTCAGCAAGCCCGCACGCGGCGCCCTTGCTCCGTGGCAGGTCCGGCGAGCTTGCGAAAGGCTCGAAGCCAATCTCGCAGGAACGGTTTCGCTGCAGCAGATCGCGGCCGAGTTCGACCTCTCGGTCAGCTATTTCTCCCGCGCGTTCCGTGTCTCCACCGGTCTGCCGCCACACCGGTGGCTGCTTCGGCAGCGCGTCAAGGTGGCCAAGCAGTTGATGGCCATTCGCGAGTTGCCGCTATCGGAAATCGCGATATCCGCCGGCTTCGCCAATCAAAGTCATTTCACGCGGGTGTTTTCGTCCGCCGTCGGTGTGAGTCCCGGCACGTGGCGCCGCGAAAAACTGGGTTCGACGGAAGCAGAAGCATGAGAAGGTCAGGTCAGCGCCCCCCCGGTCCGTGATGCGGCGTAGGCGGCGCAGCGGGCCGCAAATACCTCGTCCGGCGGATGCCCGATGCCTTCGGCAAGATTTGCCGGATCGAAGGCCAGCCCGTTCCACACCTCATTCGTCTCCAAACCGGTGATGACGATCGTGCCCAGCCGCACCGCTTCGCGCTTGCCCTCGTCCGGCCAGCGGATTGTGACGTCCATGATCGGGGCGCCGGGACAATCGAGCACCGCCATCACGCTAAAGCGGACATCGCGTGCCGCGATCCGCAGCTCGAGGTCATCGTTCCAGACGTCGGCGGACTTTGTCCTAGCTATGTCCTCGGACAGCATGACTTCCCCGCCGACCGGCTCGACCTTGAATTTGATGAACCGTGTTTCGCCTCTGACATTCGTCGCAGGAAACGCGTGGACGCCCCAGAAGATGGTGCGGGCAAAGCTCCCTCGCTGGCCCCCGGCGGTGGGAAAGTTCGCTTGACGCGGCTTTTCACGATTGGCGGAGGTTAAAGCGTTGCTCTTCGCGCCCGGCCCGCCATTGGACATGCGCGTGTCTACGAAAGGCAGCATATGTTCGAGCATTCTCGCATCGTGTATCGGGGCGCTCTGCGTGAGAATGTCGGAACGCCCGTCAACGTCTCCGAGCCTGAAAGCAAAGTGCCGCAGCACTCCGCTCTCGGCAGCCGCCGTGCCGGGAAAGCCATCGTCCGCGGAGAATTGCGCCAGCACGCGCGATGGGCTGGTGAAGCTCAGCGATCTGGTGATCTCCGCCGCCCGATCCGAGGGAATATACGTCCCGCGGACGCATCGGCCCTCCGTAAAACCTGTCGGTCGTTTTGCTGAACGCTTGGTCACGGCAGTTTCGACCTGAAGCTAGGTTCGGGCCGCTCACGCGGACGGGTAGTGCTGCCCGGGCTGGCCGTTACCGCGTCTGTGGCGCGGCTTGCGGGGTACGATGATGCTTTTCGGATCATCTTTCATCCGTGCGTCAATATGGGCACGGAGATGATTTAGCGGACCGATGGTGCCGCCGCGCCAGAGCGATTGCCCTGGCTGTAGAGCGATTGCTGCCTTTCTTGCGCGTCCGCCTATCGGCTGCACCGGTTAGCGGCCCCGGCCTGGCTGCCCGGATTCGATCGCACCCGGTCACTTGCAGCGTCCGCTGCGGACCCTCGCGTACGCATAACTCCCGGAAATTGTCGAGGGCGTCCACTAAGCAGCAATATCTCTACAACCGCCTCAATCCCTCTGGGGCACGCGTACGCTCGATCCGTTAAACGGTGGGGCTACGAAACAGATGGAGGCGACAATGGCTTGGATCGAATTCGGAGGCGCATCATGATGCTGGGTATGAGCTTGGCGACGTTCACGATAGTCCACGTGATCATCAGCCTGGTTGCAATCGGGGCGGGCCTGGTCGTGATGTTCGGGATGCTCGGCCCGAAGCGGATGCCGAACCTCACCGCCGTTTTCCTTGCATCCACCATCCTGACCAGCGCTTCGGGGCTTCTGATTCCCCCGCTGCTGATCGATAAGTTGTTGCCGTCCCACATGATTTCCATCCTCTCACTGGTTCTGCTGGGGATCGCCTGTTTTGGGCTTTACGGCCGGAGGCTCGCCGGATCTTGGCGCTGGATCTACGTGCTCACTGCGCTCCTCTCGCTGTATCTCAACGTCTTCGTGCTGGTGATTCAGTCCTTCCTGAAAGTGCCGGCATTGCATGCGCTGGCCCCAAGCGTGCCGCCGGCCGAGCCGCCGTTCGCCATCGTCCAAGGCATCGTGCTGGTATCCTTCGTGGTCGTGATCATCGGCGCGATCCGGCGCTACCGCCCGGCGTCGGCCGCCGCCGACATGCGTCCCCAACAAGACCTGAACCCGGCAGCCTGGGGCACACGCTCCCTCTCAACGCGCAAATGAGTCGTTCGGGCGGCTGCAGATCGATCAACCCTGTTGACCGATCACGGACCGCCGGCAAAGTCTCGCGTATGGTATCGTTGAATGCGGCCGGGTGAGTTTATCTCGCTTCTCGCCCGCCCCAACATCGCTCGAACGACCGTAGAGCGATGCGCTCATGATCCCTTGAAGCTAGAACCTGAGCACGTCTAACGACAACGGAGGATCACCATGAAGATCGTTGTGATCGGCGGTACCGGCCTGATCGGTTCGAAGACCGTCGCCAATCTGCGCCAAGGCGGGCACGAGGTCGTGGCCGCCTCGCCCCGAAGCGGTATCAACACCATCACCGGCGAAGGACTCAAGGAGGCCATGGCGGGCACGCAGGTGGTGATCGACCTCGCCAACTCGCCCTCATTCGAAGACAAGGCGGTGCTGGAATTCTTCGAGACCTCCGGCCGCAACCTTCTCGCGGCCGAGGCCGCAGCGAACGTCCGGCACCATGTCGCCCTGTCGATCGTCGCGACCGACCGGACCGACAACGGCTATTTCCGCGCCAAGGTCGCCCAGGAGAAACTGATCGAGACCTCCAGCATCCCGTACACCATCGTCCGCGCAACGCAGTTCATGGAGTTCCTCGGCGGCATCGCCGATTCAAGCGTGGACGGCAACAAAGTCAGGCTCCCGCCCATCCTGTTCCAGCCGATCGCGTCGGACGACGTTGCCGCCATCGTTGCCGATGTGGCACTCGCGCCGCCGCGTGGCGGCTTCGTCGAGATCGCAGGGCCGGAACGCGCCCCGTTCAACGAAATCATCGCCCGCTATCTCAAGGCGGTTGGCGATCCGCGCGAGGTCGTGAGCGATCCCGAGGCCCGATACTGGGGCGGCCGGGTCAGCGAGCACTCGCTCGTGCCGCTCGGCGAGGCGCGCCTCGGCCGCATCGGTTTGGACGAATGGATCCGCCGCTCAAAGGCAGCGGCCTGATCTCCACGGGAGGTACGCCCGGACTCTCAGGGGCGGATCCCGGGCGAACTAAGGAGGCGACCATGACGATCAAACTCGCGGCATTGATTCTTCTGTGCCTCACGGCCGGCACGGCGGTGGCTCAGCAGCCGAAGGTCACGCCACTGATGTCCAAGGACCTTGCGGAGAGTCCCGGCCGCGAAGCTCTGATGATCTCGGTCGAGCATGCACCCGGCGGCTCGAGCGCCATCCATCGGCACAATGCACATGCGTTTGTTTACGTGCTGGAAGGCTCCGTCGTGATGCAGCTGAAGGGCGGACAAGAGGTGACACTGACGCCGGGACAGTCCTTCTATGAAGGCCCTGCCGACGTTCATGTCGTCGACCGGAACGCGAGCGCCACTCAGCCGGCGAAATTCCTGGTGCTCCTGATCAAGGACAAGGGCGCCCCGGCGCTCGTGCCCGCAAAGTGATCTAGATGCAACCCAAGTACGCCACTGGCGCTGCGCCCGTTGTTTGCTGCCCCGCATGAGTCAGCTTGTTGCCCTTACGGAACACTGGCGTCGCCTGCTCAGATGCCTACACCTAGACGTGGAGGGGACTTGGCCTAGTCGGCTGAAGTTGGCTTGTGACGGGAGAACAGACAGCCTGTCCATACTCCGATCAGGGCGTGCACCAGAAACTCGCAGTTCGGCCCGATCGGCGTCGCCTAGCAGCGGCGATTTTGATCAGGTTGCTTACTCAGACAATCCCGTGCGCGCTGTAGATCGAGATAGAACCCGCGCATCATTTTGGACGATAAGGATAGTTGGCGCACCCGACACGATTCGAACGTGTGACCTTTACCTTCGGAGAGCAACGCTCCTTGAGCCCGTTAGGGCTCTCGCTTGACACCGCTTCGGTAGCTTCCGAAAAGAGCTATCGGACGCGATTGTTTCGGCGGTGATTGATTGAAAGCTAGAAAAGAGTGACGGGCATTTGAAAGGCAATTTGGCTTACCTGACTAATGGGCGATCTTTCACTGATAAGCTTTCATACAAAACCCTATCAGTCGTCGGTTGTGCTGCAGGGTATTCGCGGCAACTGCTTTCACGAACTTCGCACTCATAAAGCACACTAGAATCATAGGTTTGCTAGTGTCCTTATCGAATCCGAAGTTTCGCTCCGAAGGTGCGGCAAATGATGCGAACTTTGGATTCGGGACACTAGCTAAGAGGGACGCGTCAACGACGCGGTTCCGCGAACTGTGCCAATGTGAAGGCCAAAAGGGGCGGCTGCTGACACGCAGAGTGATCGCTGGTCCTTCCACGGGCGGCCGCTAGGCGCCGCCCGGCGCGAGACCTGTTCAGTAACAAGGAGGATAGGGATGATAGCCGCAATGGGGCCGGGCGTAGGCGGCTCCGACGGCGGCAGCTCCGATAGCAGCAGCACCGGCATACATTGCGCCCCGGTATGCCGTGCACCGCGTGACGCCCGCAAAGGAAAGCGTTGTAAAGGGCGGCCGATGATATCGATGAAGATCGAGGCTGCGCCGTCCGCGCCGGTGAGATCGCGCTCGAGTGTCTGAACGGTGAAGATCAGCTCGTCCCCGTCCAGCTTCGGATTCTTCAGGACGACGACAGCGTCCTTGACGGAGCCGTCCTTGCTGTTGAAAGCCGAAACGGTCGCGTGCGGAGGATCGCTGGCAAAGCTGTCCTTGCCCGCGCCTCAGTCCGCAATGATATCAGCCGTGAGCTGATGGCCCGCGGCGCGCACAGGTCGGTCAGCGAATATGATCGAGTTCGGCGTGATCCCTGTGAGGACAAGGCTATCGCCCTGCAACGTTGCGCCCCGCGAATTGAGAACGATGAGCGATGGCACAATTTGGGCTTGTGCAGCAGAAGGCGTGCCGATCGTCTTCAGGTCTCCGTGCGTAGCACGCGGTCCCGGTGTCGAGCACCAATGTCGCCGCCAGCAATGCCATGCAAATCTGCAGGCCTTCTTGTTACGCATCTCGTTCTCCTTACGATCGGCCGGAAGCGTCCGGCAGGTTGGTCGGTGCGGACCCTAGACAGCGCAAAACTGGCCGCCTGTGCAAAATCGGCAGAAATGGAGGGCGGTCCAGTTACGACGTTTTCAGCATGGCCCGGCGCGCATTGAGCTGACGGCCCGACATGCGTCAGGTGTTGGGATGTTCTTGCAAATAGCTTTCGCGCGGTTTCGCAAGTAACGCCGTCTTCAAAAAGTAACTGAGGTCCAAGCTTCTGATGTCGCAAACCGCGTCGGATCGACGCGACAGAAAGGCCTGACGACGGGTTCGGCTGTCCGATTTTGCATAGCCTCGTCGGCTCTCACATGCTCCTCTACGAAAACAGAACGCGGTCAGGACCAAGCGCCGGCCCGCGATTAACTAGTCTTTGCGAGATGATCGGGAAGCGAATGCGTGCACCAATTCTGGCCGTCCTCTGCGTTCTCTGCGCATGGTCCGGCTCTGTGTCCTCCGCAGGCGCCCAACAGGCATCGTGGACCCAGATCGGCATGCTGGCTTGCAAGCTCGACCCTAGCGTCGGGTTTGTCATATTTGGCCATCAATCGATGTCATGTCGCTTTACACAGAACCCGCCATTGCCGACTCAACTCTATGAAGGCGCCCTCAATACCGTCGGAATCGATATCGGCGTTTCAGCCGGCGGCGCACTCGCCTGGGCGGTCCTTGCCCCGACGGCAGGCCCTCCGCCCGGTGCCCTCGCCGGCGAATATGTCGGGGCGTCAGGCGACATCGGCCTCGGTTTAGGCGCCGGCGTCAACGTTCTTGTCGGTGGCTCGGGGCGGTCATTTGCGTTGCAGCCCGTTTCGGTAGAGGGCTCGGTAGCCGTCAATGTGACCCTCGGCCTTTCCGGGCTCCAACTGCGTCCGATCTATTGACGCGCCGCCGTCCGACCGCCGCTCGTGCAGACCCGAATTGCTCGACATTGACGAGCACGCGTGAGGCACTTTTCATAGCGAGCTTGCGCCTGCGCCTACGGCGGTCTTCATTTCTCCCGAAATTCGCGTGGCGCAGCGCCGGAAATACGGCGAAATGCACGCGGAAAATGCGTCGGATCGGCATAGCCGGAAGAAAACGCGATTTCGATGATCTTGGCGTCCGTCTCACATAGCAGCTTGGCGGTATTCTCAAAACGGATCAATTCGAGCAAGCTCGAATATGTCAGGCCGACGTTCGAGAGTTTGCGTTGAAAACTCCTGACGCTCGTGCCGGCCATCTCAGCGATTTTTCGCGACCGCCGGGATTCCCTCATCCAGGTAAGAAGGCAGCATCAGCTTAAGTGCGCGGACAAATTCGTCGGCGAACGGCTGAGGCTCGTCCTCGGAGAGATTCGGCACCTTATTGTGTGTCAGGCTGGAGGTCCAGAGGCGCAACGGGTGCATCAATCCAGGAGGCTTCCTGGCAAGACAGAAAGCGCGTATTCCGCCAGAATGCCCGAGCCTCCGAGCCTGGCGCATAATTTGCCTCGAAGGCCATCGTTGAGGGAGTCCACTCCGATCCGGCTAACTGTCGAACGATGTGGACGACAAAGACGTTCTGCAGCCATTGTGAGTGTTCAAGATGGAGCATGCCGGCAGTCCCGCCCAGCTTGCTGCAAATTCTTACACGATCATCGCGGCGCTCCAGCCACATGTACAGGTTCGTGTCTTCGAGCGATGCCCATTTGCACACTTGCTGCAGGGCGACGTACAGCGTCGGAGAGTAGCTGATGATGGTTCGCAGCTTATCGCTCCGGTGGCAGAACTGCAGCCGCCGCGAAGCGGGAAAGCCAATATCCGTGATGCCCTGCGATCTCTGCGCGGCTTGTGCAAACAATATGGCAGGCAATATCGGAACATAATGATCGGCTTTTTCTTGCAGCGCTGTCGGGAGACCAAATTTTGACAGGAGCGTCGCAGTGGGAGCTCCCAGCTCGTTATGAATGTCTGCAAACGGAATCACGAATTGGCAGCGGGTTAGGGGAATTCCGCTCATGTTGCTCGTCTCCTGCCTGCGGCGTTCATTTTTACGGTCGTACTTTGTCGTCGCGGCACTGAGGAGCGATCTCGAGATTTGCTCGCCGGGTGCATTGGGTGTCGCGTCGCAGCGGTGCATGCGAGGCTGGGACGTGTGCAATTGATCTTAATGCCAGAATTGCAATTTAGGCGGCTCATGGCCAGACGGGCCTACCAATTCGATCACATTATAAGAAGATCGTAAGCAGCGGTTTGAGTAAGGAGATCACGCTTGCAATCTTTCATGACGTGCACATGAAACCCGTCTCTTCGCCATCCCGACACTCTGTCCGCGCGGCGATTTCGGTGTTGCTGCGTCAGGATGACGCATCTGTGCAGTGCACTGCGCGCCAACTGGGCGTGAGCGTGCGCTCATTGCAGCGACACCTCGCTGGTATGGGGACAAGTTACAGCGAATTGGTCACCGAAGTCCGCCTCGATACGGCCCGCCGCCTCCTTGCGGAGTCCAACGAGCGCATTTCGGACATCGCCTTACGTCTTGGCTACACCGGAGCGAGCAGTTTCAGCCGAAGCTTTGCGCGTTTGATGAAAATGCCGCCGATTGCATATCGGCAGCAGCAGGCCGCCAAAGGGAATGGCAAGGCCCGCGCCAGCAAAAGTTAGCGCATGGGCGGCTTGCACTGAGTGGACGCGGAAGGCGCGAAAACGCAAGGCCACGACGCAGGTAGCGGCCCCGCATCGCCCCGCGAACGAGCGTCGCGCTAGCATATTACCAGTATTCGAGCTGTGTTTTTTCGGCGGCAAGGCGGCCCGGAAGACCATACATCAATGATTGGCGCGAAATGGCAAGACGCTTCGCGCTGAAAGACGCGAGATGCAGAGGTAAAGCCAGACGTTGAGGTCAATTATTATGTACTGCGCCGCTCCTATTGCCATTGCCGATCTGATCTGCACATCCGCGCGAAGCGGTCAGTCAGGGGGCCATGCAAACGGGTTGCGTGCCCATATTCGGGGTAGCTTCCTCACTTCATCGGCTTTTTGGATGCGATCGAAAGGCACCGACCAATGATTGGCGGTGCCAGCGATCGATATCGCGTTCTTGTCGCGCGGGCCGAGGCCATCGCTGCGGGGAACGTTGAAGAAACGCCTCGCATCCCCGCGATATGCCACCGGCTCTCAGTGAGCCAGCGTACTCTACGAAAAGCGTTCAGGAGCGTTTACGGCCAGTCGCCGTGCCGTCGAATTCGTGTGCTCCGACTGAATCAGGCGAGGCAGGCACTTCTCGCTGTGGACGGCGAGACAGCAAAGGTGACGGAAATTGCGATCTGCTTCGGCTTTTTCGAGCTTGGACGGTTTTCGGTTGAGTATCGCAAGCTGTTCGGCGAGAGCCCTTCGCAGACGCTTCGAGCGGCGGGCCGGGACAGCGATATGTCGCACGGTGGCAGAGCTGGACTGCGCAACGCCAGGATCGATTACCAGAATCCTTTGTCGAGGGCTTTCAGCGCGGGCGTGATGGACGCGACTCAAGATCGTGATGTCGAAAGCGTATAGCTACAGCGGGTTAGCCGAGACGAGGCGAGCCCGCAGGGAAAACCAACCGGAAGGGCGCCGTGTCGATTGACCTGACGAAGGCCTGGTATGTTTCGTTCGAGGTGCCGAAAAGGATGCGCAAGACATCCACGCAACGACAGCCGAGACAGAGTGAGAGCTTTCCGACAGAACTCGACGCCCAGAGGTTTGCCCGCCAGAAGTTCGAGCAAGGATACATCGTGACCGCGGGCACCATCAACCCCTGCACACCGCGACGGGCGATACCTTCGGCGGTCATTCACCATTGGCTTGCGGAAACGTCCGAACCGCCGTTGGGCGAACCGGCCTTATTCGAGGACACCAAGGAGCCGGATCTGCCGTAGGAGCCTGCCGCGATACGGTGCGCCCGTGCATTGGCAGAATTTGCATAGACCGTTCCGACGAATTGCCGATATCGTTTCAACGATCTTTTCCCGGAATGTGCCGGGTTCACCGGATGGCGCATGGTGGGCGATGACCGAGATAGTGCCTGTCGCTCCCTCGATCGATCAGCTTGGCCGCATCACTACTGTCAGACATCGCCGATAAGGACCCCGTTCGAGGAGAGTGTTTTGCAGGTTACGGGGAAGGTTGGAGCGCTGAACGCGCGCAATTGCGTTGGTTTCCCGGGATTGGTGCTGGCCGTCTTGATTTGCCTCTCCAGCGGAATTGCCCGTGCTGGAGATGAAGACGATGATTCTGCGAACGGGGTGTCGAGCGCGCCGAACGTCTACCTGGACATGAGAACCACCTACGCGAGGGTGCCCGCCGGTGCGCTGGCGGTCGGCTTCGGCAATTCGTCCTTGCTCGCGGCGTTGCAATCCGCTGCCATCTCGAACGCCGGCAGCCTGGCTGCGATTGCGGGCGGTGCGGCGATGCCGGGCGCCCAGAGCGTCGTGGTCGATCTTCCCATGACGATCGACGTGAACGATAATGTCTCGCTCTATGCCGGCGTATCAGCCAGCTCGACCAGCACTCCGATGACCGGCTGGTCGTCCGTGGCGATTACGAGCTGGAATCTTGGATTTCAGGCCGATCTCTACAATCAGAACGGCGGCTCGATTCCGACCCTGAGTTGGCAATCGACCATTACCCAGACGATTCCGAATGGACCGTTTGCTACCACGAGTTTTACAAATGTTTTCGAGTTCGACTATGCGTTCGACCAGGACGAGACTCGTGGGTTGCTCGCGGGTGTGCAGGACACACGGGTTGTCATCGGCAGTCAACTCGCGACCATCCATTCCGATATCATGGGCTATGTCGGCCGTTACTACCAATGGCCGAACAATTGGAAGCTTACGAGCCGCGCGGGCGTGCAGGTTTTCGGCGGCGCCGAGCTCTTGGGCCGCGCGTCGGTCTCCTCCTTTACCCAGCCGATCGTGCGACTGGACCTTGACCGGATGGACGACAACGACAACCGACTGTTTGGCGTGACCGCGCAGATCATGTGGGTACCAAAGCCTACTTACCAGATCACGCTCAGGACGCCGCTCTATTTCGCAAGCAACTAGGGCTTCCGGGTCAGCATGACGGAGTTTCGGCAAGGTTGAACCAGGCCAGTAGCGCCCGGTCATCGCTCGACACCACCGGATTGTCAGAATTTGCATATTCGTCAGCCTGCTCGCCTGACACCGAGAGGCCATTGGCGCTCAACACCGACTGCGCGCCGATGCTTTCGCTGCGGCAACTTGGCCACAGTCGGGAAAACAGAACGCGCGCGTCAGATTCTGCATAGTGGGTCGCGCGCATTCGATGCGATCACCGCTACACGATTTCTTCAATCAATCAGGTGCGGCAATGAATAAGATTGGAAAGTTTGGGGTTGCGATCGCGGCCTCGCTGATGATGGGTGGTTATGCGGCCGCGGCGGATTTGCCGGCGGCGCCCGCCTACAAGGCGCAGGCTCCGGTTGCCGCCGTCTACAACTGGACGGGATTCTATGTCGGCGGCAACGCCGGGTACGGCTGGGGCAACCAGGACCCGATGGTGCTGTTCGCCAACAGGTTCGATCGAGCCGGTTTTGACATCAGTGGCGGCATGATCGGCGGCACGTTTGGTGGGCAGATTCAGCAGGGATACGTCGTGCTCGGCCTGGAAGGTGACATCGACTGGGCCAACATCAGCGGGTCCTCCGTCGTAACGCCGAGCATTCTCGGCATCGGACAGGGCGTCACGCTGAACACCTCGTCAAACATCAGCGCGCTGGCGACGGTGAGGGCCCGGGTCGGTATCGCCATGAACAACGTCCTGATCTACGCCACCGGCGGCGGAGCCTTCGTCAAGTCGACCGCCAGCGCATCAACCATCGCCGGCGTGCCCTGCGGCACGGTTGGCGTCTTGCCGGATTGCTCAGCCTCGTCCTGGCGTCCGGGCATCTCCGCGGGTTTCGGCGTGGAATACGGCTTTACACCGAACTGGTCCGTGAAGGCCGAGTATCTCTACACGAAAGTCGTCGGCACCGGAGTCAGCACGGATGAATTGAATGTCGTGCGTGGCGGCATCAACTACCGGTTCTGAACAAGGGACATCGATCACATATTCGGTCCCGTTCGACGGACGATGCGCCGCCTCGAACGTCCGATAGGACTGTCTTGATCCTGATCGTGCATCCGAGCTGATGCTTTTCAGCTCGGATGCTAGTCGCGCGCGAAGGCGCCCGGCCTCTGAAAGTCGTCTGAGATCTTTCTACATCCGATTCATCACAATGGGATCCCCAATGCGTTCGAGACTGCTGCTTTCCGTAGCTCTGCTGGTTGCCACAATGGTGTCTGCCAGGGCCCAGACCCCGCTGTCGGCCTATGTCGACGCGAATGGATTCATCGATGTTCAGAAGCTGACCTGCGCGCAACTCGCCGGGACCTACCAGGAGGACGCCGATGCGCTGACGGCCTGGTACAGCGGCTGGTACAACGGCCTTGCCAAGAAGCATTTCCTCGACCTGCGCAAGGGCAAGCTCGTGGAGCACGAAGTCATCGTCTACTGCAAGGCACATCCCGAAAAGCTCATCATCGACGCTATTGCCGTCGTGTTCAAGGCGGAGCGGGAGATGATGGGAATCCAGATGAAGTAGATTGTCAGAGGGCGGATCGGTCGCACGTTGCCGACCGATCCGCTGTGCGCAGTGTTACTAAGAGCGGCATCGCCTGTTCTATTTTTCTCTTGAATTGCCGCTCAGACGGGCGGGATATTTTGAATTGAATGATTTCGGGCAATACACCGACGCCGTTAGAGGCGCGAGGGTGACATTTCTGAAATCCGCTCCGTCCTCTCACGATTGGGGCGTGAAGTCTCTCGCATTGAATCGCACGATCCTTCAGTTTGGCACCGACGGCGGCCCCGGGATTGCGCATGGCGTCACCGACCCGAATTTTACGACGTTGATCGTCCAGTCCTCCAACTTCGACGATCGCGTCGTGCTCGATGGTGTGCCATGCCAGGCCTCTGACCTGGTCATTTTCCCTCCGAACTGTCACTTCACCTTTGTCCGTTCCGGTCATGTCGAATGGGTGGCGTGGTCGCTGCCCAATGAGGAGAGCATCGCGAGGAACATGCTCCCTGCGGCCACAACTCAGGCTTCGCCGAAGACCGCCAAGCATCTCGTCCGGTTGCCAGAGCCGATCAAATCGAAGCTGATCGAGGTGTCGAGGCAGGCTCTGCGTTCCTTCTCCGATTCTGCCTTCGCTGACCGGCCTATGATGGCGCGGGAGGCAGAGGACGCCCTGATGGATCAGCTGGCTTGCATCCGGGATAATCGCCTGAGCCAAAGCTTCCTGCCCAACAAGTACACCCTCTCGTACGAGCGAATCGTTCTGGAGGCGCTTGAGTTCGTTGGGACCAGGTCGGAAAGCATCGTCCATATCAAGGACATCGTGAAAGCGACCAAGGTGGAATACCGCACCTTGCTGCGTGCTTTCGAGCGCTATCTCGGCTTCTCGCCAAAGCTCTATCTGAGGCTTCGGCAGCTAAACCTGGTTTATCACGAGATCAGTCGCGACAACGGTGCATCGGTCGGAGTCGTCGATATCCTGTCGGCACACGGCGTCACCGAGTTCGGCAGATTTGCCGGCCACTACCGGTCGCTGTTCGGCGAGTTGCCATCCGAGACATATCGCCGGTCTCGCGCATTGAGGTCTGGCAACGTGCCGTGACCTCGAAGTGGGGTTTTGGTGCAACACCGCTAAGAATTGGTCGGCGGTGACAGTTTCTGCATACCGACTGAGACAAGGTCGATGGCAAGTGGCTCATGTGTTTTCCACGTTCAATGAGGCTTGCAGGCGATGAAGAAAATCAGTTTACTTACCGCAGCGGCGGTGATGTCCGTTGCGTTCACGGGTATTGCAAAGGCCGCCGATCTTCCGCAGCGGCCGGCGTACAAGGCGGCGCCGATCGCCGCGCCCATGATGTACAACTGGTCCGGCTTCTATCTCGGTATCAACGGTGGATATGGCTGGAGCAACCAGTGCATCGATATCACCGCAATCAATGGAATTGGCGGCGTCTTCGCGGAAGGCTGCAATAGCAAGGGCGGCGGCATCATCGGTGGCCAGCTTGGCTATCGTTGGCAGGCCGGACAATTGGTGTACGGTCTGGAAGCGCAGGGCGACTGGGCCAACATCCGCAACACGCGCATCAGTGCGCAGGACCCGACACGTACTTACAAGTCGACCCTCGCCGGCCTGGGCCTCTTCACGGCTCAACTGGGCTACGCGGCCAACGAGGCCTTGTTCTACGTCAAGGGCGGCGGCGCGGTTGGCAGCCAGGACTTTGCCATCATCGACAATGTGAGCGGCACGGGCCTCGCCTTCGCGAACCGGACCCGCTGGGGTGGCGTCGTGGGTGTCGGCTTCGAGTACGGCTTCTCTCCGAATTGGACGGCCGGCATCGAGTACGACTATCTGTGGCGGGTAAACGAGAGCAACACGTTCCTGACGCCGTCACTCGGGCGCATCACGTCGATCACCGCCAACACCAAGACGGACGCGAGTCTGCTGGCGCTCCGCCTCAACTATAAGTTCGGTTACTAGTGAAGAAAGGAGGTCGTCCAATTCGGCCGGCCTCCATTCTTGTTTCATCATGCCTGGGTCCAGGTAATCCACTATTCCGGAGTTGATCATGCTGTCGAATACGATGCGTGCGATTGCTTTTCTCGGTGCTTTGGCGGCCACAAACATGGTCTTGGCGCAAGACACGGCGTCCCATGCGCCGCTGAAGACGATCGGGGCCAACAAACCCCAGGTCGTTCCATCACTGATCGTCTTCAACTCCAGGGGCGCGAACGTGCAGCCCGGCAAGCTGGTCCTCACTGGCGTCGCGCCAAATGCGATCATATTTGCGGATCGGCCGGTTCGCTCGGCCGGTCACGATCTGACCAGCCATATCGTCGAAGACTGGGGAACCGGCAGCGACAATTTTGCAAAGAATCCGCCCAACGCCACAGTGTCCGTATTCCAGAAGGACGGCAGCACCGTGCGCGATGTCGTTGTCACACTGAAGAATCCCAAGCTCGAAGGTGATAACCTTGCCTTCGATGTCGATATTCTCGAAGGTGACATCAAGGGCGCCGACGGTCCTGCCTCTGTCTTCATCGACATCATCGGCCTTCCGTTTACGCCGCTTTCATTCGCGGGCGTTGCGCGACGCACGGCCTATCGAGGTGCGTATTATGCCGGAGCCGCTGCGGCGGCTGGCGCTGCGGCTGCCTACGCGTACCACCCGTATTACTATCGGCCGCCGGTTTGCGGATACTATCCCTATCCCCCGTGCTACTAGCGGGACCGCGCGGAGTTTGGCCTGGCGTCCTTGCGCCGGGCCAGCCTCTGGCTGATGCGCCTTTGTGTACCATTTGCGTCCAGCCGGCACTGGACGATGATTCTCTCGACTCGAGGAAGCGCCGGCCCGTCCAGAAACGAGCCGATTTCGAGTCTTGGCGCTACAACGCGAAAGAGCCCGGCTGAGCCGGCCGCTTGCTACGGATTGGGCTTGTGATGACTGAGGTCATGCAGTGAAAGGCGGGCCTCGCGCACCAGATCTACAAGCGAGAGCGTGAAGAAGCTGAGAGCGACAACAAAGAGCAGTGCAACGCCGTACTCATGCTGGAATCGAAAGAAGGTACACACGAACGCCAGGATCACCAGCAGCGAGGTGACGATTGCGCTGACCGTCGCGAGAACGATTGCCTTGTTCAGAAGCACAGCGCGACGCCTGAGATGTGGGATATCAGGGTGCGTTCCGGAACGGTCGTCGTCGGCCGTAGCGTGCAATGCCTGTAGCCTGTCGACGACGCGATTCATGCGCCCTATCAAAAGCGACACGAAGGCCGCAACTGCGCCAAGGAGAAATGCGGGCGCCGCTACTTGCGAAATGACCTGCGACAGGTGCGCGGCGGTCGGTGTGTCGATCAGCATGGCTACTTTTCTCCGCGACCGGTACCTGCGCCGCCGCCTACATTGGAGTCAGGGCGAGCGCTCGCAACGAAAGCTTAGCGCATCGTTGGTCACGGGGAGCTTTTTACAACGATGTGAGATCGTTTGCTCAAGATAATCGCTGCGTAGCGTGACGGGCAAGGGGGCGCCGCGAAGCGTCCCCTTGCCCGTCGCTTAAACTTACGTCGCTTTTTTGGCCGCCGGGATCGACCAAGTGCCGTCGAGGATCGACGGGTCGTCCTCGTTCGGCCAATACATGCGCAGCATCAGGATGAACTTGCCGGTCGGTGCAGGCAACCAGTTCGACTCCTTGTCGGCCCCCGGGGATTGATTCTGGATGTACAGGTCCGTTGAGCCGTCCGGATTGACCTTGAGGTTCTGTCGCGGGCTGATCGAGTACCGATTGATCGGGTTGGAGACGAAAAAGTAGTTGGCATCGTACATGGTAACGGACCAGAAGCCGCTCACCGGCGGCAATTGGCCCTTTGGAAAACGCATGACGTATTTGTTCGAGCCGTGATAGTCGCTACCGTCCGCATCCTTTAGCGAAAGCGGATAAACCGCGTCTCTGTTGCGGTTCGCGCCGAGCCCGATCGCGGTGACCAGCGCACGGTTGAGATAGTCGGTCCCGTAGACGCCGGTCTTGGTGTCGTAGATCCATCCGTTGACCTTCTTGATGGCGTCGTTGACCTTGAGCTGGAGCATGATGCGATCGAAAGCGGCGCGGGGAATGCGCTTGACGAAATCCGCGTCCAGCTTGCTGGCATCGAAGTCCTGGCCCGGGACAAGACCGATCTTGGCGAACCGCGCGAGTTCGGGCGCGTCAGCAGCAGAGGGAGGGTTCACTTTCATCAGCTGGGCGAGCAGGCTGAAGTATTCAGCCGCATCCATGCGGTTGACCTGTTCGCGCACGGCCGTCTTCATGTCGATGGACGGATCGACCTTGCCCGAGGGCGGCGTGTAGTCCTTTCCGTAGGAACTCAGCGGCACCAGCTTGAACTGGTCCTGCAAGGCGTGGACGGCTGCGTAGTCTTCCGGAGTGCCCGTGCAGTAGATCCGGCCGAGCAACCAGACTATGTTGGTTGGGGCCTTCAATTCCTTGACGCCGGACGGAAGCGTGCCGCTCCAGCCGGGACCCGTGATTGCATAGGTCTGCGCCCCGGTGCCGGTTGTGCGTTTTCCGGGCACGGCGAACACATTGGTCCAACCGTCGAGCATCGGCAGCAGGAAATACCGGTCCTTCATGTCGGGAACGCTCAACACCCATGGCTCCTTGCCGACGTCGAAAAATGCAGTGGTGTAGAGCGTATCGGCGTTCGGTGCTGTCACATCGCGAAACGAGGCATCCGGATACTGACGCAGCTTGATGATTTGACCCATGGGGGCACGCGTGCCCTCCGCTTTGACGACGTTGGTGAAGACCCGGCGGGTCATCTCGATTGTGACAAGTGGATAACCGAACACATAGGCGTCTGTGGCGAGCCAAAAATCTTCCGCCCCTTCAACGATATCAAATACTGGGCCTTCGTGCGCTCGGAGGATCGACGGGGTCAGTGCAGTGGAAGCGGCGGCAAGTCCGGTCTTCAGCGCAAAACGGCGGGTGATGTCCATCGTTGTTTCCTGGGATTGGTTTCGTTCAAGGCGGCTTTTTGGCAGCGTTGCGGCGCTCCATCTCGTGCCGCGCAAGGCAGGCTAGCCCGTACTTCCCAGCATCGGCTATGCAGTTTCTGACCTTGATCGGGGGCCCATCCGACCAATCGCTTGGCGAGCCGGGGATCCGAGCGGGCGCATGCCGAAGTCGAAGACCCCGCGCTGGCAATAACTGAGCGCGATTTCAGACCATTGCTTCGCGCGGGGCTGGAGATTGCCGAATTTGCATAGTGGGTGGCCGCTTTTTCGTTAGGTTGGCGAGCGGACGAAAAGACGCTTGGCGTGTCAGGCCCGTCCACCACGGAAACGGAGTAGGTTGATGCAAAAGCGATCGAGCCCGAACATGCTGACGAAGCGCGATTTGCTGAGATCTGCCGCGCTGGCAGGCGTCGCCGCTGCTGGCGCCCAATCAAGCCAAGCTTGGGCCCAGTGGTCGGAACGTCCGGGATTCTTCAAGGCCAAGGACATCGCAGAGGCCGGCTTCATCTATGGCCTGCCGATGGTGATGGCCTACGGCGTCATGAACGAGTACGCTGTCGACAAGTCGTCGGGCCAGTACAAGGCGCCGTTCAATACACTGTTCAACGAGGCGCGCGTCTTCACATACGAAGATACCGCCGTGATCACCCCCAACAGCGACACGCCGTATTCGTTCGCTTGGCTGGACCTGCGGGCCGAACCGCTTGTCTTTTCGGTGCCGGCGATCGACCCCAAGCGCTAATATTCGCTGCAGTTGAACGACCTCAACACGTATAATTTCGGCTATGTCGGGACGCGCGCCACCGGCAGCGATGCCGGAAGCTATATGATCGTCGGCCCGCGATGGACCGGCGTGACACCGGCCGGCATCAAGAAGGTATTCCGGTCGACCACCGATTTTTGCCTGGGGCTCTTACGCACGCAGCTGTTCGACCCGGCCGATATCGAGGCCGTCAAGAAGATTCAGGCCGGCTACAAGGCGCAGCCGCTTTCCAGCTTCCTGAATCAGCCGGCGCCTTCGCCGGCGCCGGCGCCTTCTTTCCCCAAATTCGAGAAGGACCTCGTCCGCACCGAGTTCTTCGAATACCTTGATTTCGCGCTTCAATTCGCGCCGGCGCTGCCGGAAGATCGCTGGATCCGCGAGCAGCTGGCGCGGATCGGCGTGGGGCCAGGGAAGAGCTTCGATTTCCGCAGCCTGTCGCTGGAAGACAAGGCGGAGATCCTGCTTGGCATGAAGGAGGGCGAGCGCAAGGTCAGCGAGGCCGTTGCGACCCTCGGCAAGGACATCAACGGCTGGCGCGTCGGCGCGCCGTTCGGCGATGCCGCATTCTTCCATGGCGACTGGCTTATGCGCGCGGCAGCCGCGAAGGCCGGCATCTATGGCAACGACGCGGTGGAGGCCATGTATCCTTTGGGCAAAGTGGATGTCGATGGCAAAGAACTCGACTGCTCGAAGTCGAGCTACACGCTTACCTTCCCGGCGGAGCAGCTGCCGCCGGTCAACGCCTTCTGGTCGGTGACGATGTATGACGGCAAGACGCAGCTTTTGGTGAAGAACCCGATCAACCGCTACCTGATCAACTCGCCGATGCTGCCGCACATGAAGTGCGGTTCCGACGGCTCGCTGACGATCTACGTCCAGAACAAGTCTCCGGGAGCCGACAAGGAGGCAAACTGGCTGCCGGCGCCGGATGGCCCGATCTATGTGGTGATGCGACTGTACTGGCCGAAAACCACGCCGCCATCGATTCTGCCAGCTGGTGAAGGGACGTGGAAGCCTCCCGGCTTCAAGCGCGCGTCCTAGAGATCGAATTTTTATCGGCCGGATGCGCGGCGACAGAGTCGCAATTGCACGCATCCGGCCGGCACGGGCATGGCACCGCCCTTGTGAGTGTTCAATCCCGGTGCACGACAGATGCAGGAGATCATCGTGCTCATCATCCTGACGCTCTATTTGGTCCTGGTCTGGCTCGTCTTCTCGAGGCTCAAGCTGGTCCGATGGGGCTGGGCGTCCGGCACCGTCACCGTGCTGCTTGGCGCGTTCATCCTCGCGGTATTCCTCGCGATGTTCAACTACCTGACCCCGTCGGGAAGCTTAGTCGTGATTTCCCGCGTCATGGAGGTCGCGCCCAATGTCTCCGGCGAGGTGATCGAAATCCCGGTCAAGCCAAACGAACCGGTGAAGGCCGGCGCGGTGCTGTTTCGCATTGATCCGGCACCGTTCCAGTACAAGGTCAACCAGCTCGAGGCATCGCTCGCCCAGGCACGCCAGCAGGTCAAGCAACTGAAGGCCAGTTACGAGCAGGCGACGGCGAATGTCGATGGACTGACCAAGCAGCTCGCCTTTCACACCCAGCGGCTTTCCGATTACCGCAAGCTCGTCAGCGAGGAGGCGCAGACCGCGTTTCGTCTGCAGGACGTCCAGGTGCAATACGACACGGTCGAGTTTCAGCTTCAGGCGGCCAAGGCCGCACAGCTGAGCGCACAATTGGCGATGGAGTCGGAAATCGGCGGCGTCAACACAACCGTCGCACAGATCCAGGCCCAGCTCGACCATGCGAAGTGGGAGCTCGAGCAGACGACGATCCGCGCCATCGGCGACGGTGTCGTTACGATCATGGCGCTGTCGGTCGGCGACCGCGCCATGCCGGCGCGCTCGGTGATGTCGTTCATCGTCGCAAACGATATCGTCATCACCGGCATGTTCCCGCCGAACGGATTCCGGACCATCAAGCCCGGCGCGCGGGTCAAGCTCGTCTTCGACGACGACCCTGGCCGCATCCACGAAGCGACGGTCATGGCTATCCCCCAAGGCGTGGGGCAGGGCCAGATCGCGGTCTCAGGTACGCTGGCGCGGGTCGGCTCGATCGGAGGCGCGAAGGCTTATCCGGCTGCTATTTCGATCCCGAAGACCATCGACCGTAGCCAACTCCGGCTCGGAATGCCGGGCACCGCCACCGTGTTCGCGGACAACGCCGGCGTCATCGGCCTGTTGATGTCGATCCTGGTCTGGATCGGTTCGTATACGGCATATTTATAGCCGCCTTCCATTTCACTCTCGGCTCCAATTGGTAGCTCATCCAGATATCTCCGGAGAAAAAATGGGTCTTCGATCTGCAGGCAGTATTGCAGCCCTCGTTTCGGTCACTCTTCTTGTCCAGTTGTGCTCGGGTGCTCGCGGTTACGCCCAGCAATCAACTGGTCAATTGTTGATCTCATCGGGATTCAGCCCTGTCGCTGCGACCACGCCGGAGCTGTTGAATCGGCTGATGTTGTTCCCGTCCAATCAATTTCAGCTGCGGCAGAGGAGCGGACGTCCCTACTACGTTTACGCGGATCCCTCCGGATGTACCTGTGCGTATGTCGGCAGCGTGGCCGCTATGGACAAATATCGCGCCAGTTATGATGCATTGCCGGCAACTACGCTCTCGGCAGGCGGCTTTACGAATCCCGAAGAGAACCTGATCAACAGCATGGAAAACGATGACGCTTCGGCCCAGTTCAACGATGACGTATTTGGTCCGGACTTTTAGGTTTGCCTGATGTGCGTTCGAGCATGAGGGCCCCGCGCGTTCGCGGCACACGCACCGCACCGACCTGACCGTCGGCGGCGTTCTGTTGATGGAGACCGGCGCTTCAGCTCCTCGGCGCAAAGGAGGAGGGATCTATCCCACCCGAAGTCGTGGCGCTCCCATCCAGCGAAGCCGGGTCCGATCGATCGACGTTGATGTCGTGTCGAATCAAGGGATACCTTCAATCATTCGGGCAGCATGGCGCCCAAGGCAGGCGCTTGTCCCGGCCGCGATTGCGCACGAAACTGCCGCGGCGTAACGCCGGTAATGCGGCGGAAGGCGCGCGTAAAGTGCGCTGGATCCGTATAGCCGGAGGAGAATGCGATTTCGATGATCTTGGAATCCGTGTCGCGCAAGAGCTTGCTGGCATTCTCGAACCGGATGGCGTCGAGCAGATCCGAGTATGTCATGCCGGCGTAGGCCAGCTTACGTTGCAAGCTCCTCGCGCTCGCGCCAGCCATCTCCGCAACCTGAGCGAGAGCCGGAAGTCCCTGGTCGAGGTAGGACGGCAACATCAACTTGAGCGTTGCGATGATGTCATGACCTGACGGGCCAGCCTGATCGTCTTGCAAGGAGAGCACTTGCTCCTTTGCGCGATTGGGAAGGCTGAGGAGCGAGATCGGCACGTCGATCCACGATGCGTCTTGTCCCGACAGGAAACGCGTGTTTGGCCAGAATGATTGACACGCGGGGCTCGGCGTATACCGGGCTTCAAACGCGATTGTAGCAGGAGCCCAATCCGGTCCGGCGAATTGCCGGACAATGTATATGGGGAAAATATTCTGAAGCCATTGTGAATGCTCGAGATGCAGGAGTCCTTTTGTTCCAGTGAGACTGCTGCAAAACTTCACGTGACCGTCGTGGCGCTCGATCCAATTCTTCAAGTTCGAGTCCTCGATCGATGCCCATTTGCAAGCCTGTTGCAGCGCGACCAACAGCGTTGGGGCATGGCCGATCAGAGTCCGGGTTTTCTCGCTCAGGTGACAATAGTGCAGACGTTGGGAGGCGAGGAATCCAAAATCCGGAATACCTTGTGATCTCCGGGCGATTTCCGCGAAGTCGATTGCTCGCAGAATCGGAACGTAGTGATTGGCCTTTTCTTCCAATGATGTCGGAAGATGAAATTTTGCCAGAAACGAACCCGTCGACGCGCCGATTTCGCTAAGGATATCAGCGAAAGGAATGAGGAACTGGCAGCGCGTCAAATGAATATTTGCCACCGGGCCGCCCCTCGATTGTAAAATGGACGCTGCCTGTCGGCGGGAGTTTCGCTGGGACCGGGCGTTGGCGCGGCCGGCAAAAATGGAAGAGTTCGCTGCCCCCTCCCGGCATGCACCGTTCTCTGCACCCCAGCGATCGGCTGCGAGCCACTCCTTCGATGCGGGTCTTGCCGGCTTTTTTGGCGGCTTATGGCCAGACGGCCAACAATTCGCTGCATAGGCTTACTTGAGATCAAAACTACGACCGGAATGGAGGAAAGCTGAGCCCTTCGTGCTGCGTTTCGATGAATTCTCTCTCCGTACCCTCGCAGCATTACGTGCGCTCGACAATGGTTGAACGAGAGCCACTGGGTGATCGAAAGGCGCCCCAGTTTTTCCGGACAGTCGGCCGGAAGGAGGCCCGGAATGCCCATGGCGTCGAAGCATCTGGTATTCTCTAGACGGAGCATAGACTTCGTGCCTCACACCAACAGATGAGAGCCGTCCGTTTGCCTTCGTCCGAAGCGATCCGCGCGGCCATTGTCGCGTCGCTGCGACATGGTGACGCAACCATAAATGGCACAGCTCGCGCATGCAAGATCAGCTCGCGGACGTTGCAGCGTCATCTCGGCCGTATGGGCACAAGCTACCGCGCAATGCTTGCGGAGGTTCGCTTGAATTTGGCTTGCCGGCTGCTCGTAGACTCGAGTAAGCCCCTGTCCGACGTCGCAAAATTCCTGGGCTATTCCAGTGCAAGTAGTTTCAGCCGCACTTTCGCGCGTTTGATGAAAGTCCAGCCCGTTGTCTACAGGCGGCAGCAACTTGCTGGTAAACGTCGGCACGCGTCCCATCGCATATGACCTTGCGCGATCGATAGCTGAATTATTCCACAAGATTGGCGTGAAATGGCAAGACGCACGATTTGAATTGGAGCGAAACGTTCGGCGAGATTTCGGGGCTCCGCGAGGAGCCATTTTGCTTTTTTTGACGTTCAAGAGGCGCAGGGACGCTACGGGAAGCTATATGGCCCGGCCGAAGCAAAAGCAGAGCGACGCAGGCTGGCGAGCACGGTAGGCATCGCGTCATGCAATCACGTCGCCGAGCACGAGCGGCCAGCCGTCGAATCAGCTCCATCCGTTCGCGACAAACAGAAGGCGCTAGCAGGCTGTTGAAGAAGTCTTTGAACGGCGCGCGATGAATGGGATGTTGTCGCCGTTGAGGAGGCAAACCTCCC
>NZ_JAUMTJ010000076.1:0-37603 GCF_032654765.1 Bradyrhizobium sp. 33ap4
CAAAGTGCGCCAACCACGCAAGCTGGCGGACCGCGCGGCTACGATGCAGGCAAGCGCATCTACGGCCGCAAGCGGCACATTGTGACTGATACCAATGGCCTCCTCCTTGGGGTTCATGTTCATCCGGCCAACGTTCAGGACTGCCATGGCGCCGTACCGCTGCTGAAGAACGTGCGGATGAACTTCCCCCGGCTGCGCCACGTCTTTGCCGACCGGATCTACCGCGGAAATCAACTCCTCGACGCGCTCTCAGACTGCGGTCCATGGACTGTCGAGATCGTCGAGCGGCCTCAAGGCGTCAAAGGCTTCCAGCTTCTGCCGAGGCGGTGGGTGGTTGAACGCACATTCGCTTGGTTCGGCAGATGCCGCCGCCTCGCCAAGGACTTCGAGGCGACGGCGGCAACCGAAGCTGCCTGGCTGCTGATTGCACACATCAGGCTCCTGACCCGCAGACTCGCGGCTGCAGCTAAGGTTGGGTGATTTATGAGTCAGACTCTGAGGAGCGCGCAGCGCGTCTCGAAGGATGAACGGCCCGGCTCTGGCCGATTCATCCTTCGAGGCTCGCTTCGCTCGCATCTCAGGATGACGGGTTTAAGACGGCACCACTGGAAGCTATACCTGCTACTGCTATACAAGCCTCATGTTCCGCTCCTTCCTCACGGTCTCCTCGGGAACGCTGGCCTCGCGACTGCTCGGCTTCGTGCGCGATTCCGCGATCGCGGCGCTGCTGGGCGCGGGACCGGTGGCGGATGCCTTCCTGGCGGCATTCCAGCTTGTGAATGTTGTGCGACGGCTGTTGTCCGAGGGCGGACTGAATGCCGCCCTGGTGCCGGCCTGGCTGAAGGCACGCGATGCCGGCGGCTTGGAGGCGGCAACCGCCTTTGCCGGCCGCGTGCTCGGCACCGTCAGCGCCGCGGTGATCGCATCCGCGCTCGTCATCGGCCTGCTGATGCCGCTGGTGATCGCGGCGATCGCGCCGGGTTTTGTCGGCCGCGACACGCTGCAATTCGCCGTCGACGATGCAAGGCTGATGCTGCCCTATCTCGCCTTCGCCGGCCCGGTCACCGTGATGATGGCGCTGCTCAGCGCCCAGGGACGTTTCGCGCTGACCGCGTTCTCGCCGCTGTTGTTCAACATCGCGCTGATATCGGTGATGGCCGTGCTGCTGGTGCGGCAGCAGGAGCCGGCGCAGGCCGCGATTGTCATGGCGGCAACGATCGGCGTCGCCGGCTTCCTGCAACTGTCGATGCTGGCGCTGCGCGGCGCAAGGCTCGCCTCGCCGCTCCGCGTGTCCTTCGATCCTGACATGCGCGGCTTTCTCGGCCGCGCGATCCCCGGCATGGTCGCGAGTAGCGCGCCGCAATGGCTGATGGTGGCAGGCGCGGTGATCGCATCGACCTCGCCGTCGGCGGTGTCCTGGCTCTATTTCGCCAACCGCCTGCTCGAGCTGCCGCTCGGCATTGTCGGCGTCGCCATGGGCACCGTGCTGATCCCGGAGATGACGCGCGCCGTGCGCAGCGGCGAATCCAGCGCAATCGCGCATGCGGAATCACGTGCCCTCGAGCTCGCGGTCGGGCTGGCGCTGCCGGCGACGCTCGGCCTGATGGTGCTGAGCGAACCGATCGTGCGGATGCTGTTCGAGCACGGCGCGTTCACCGCCCAGGATAGCGCGGCAACCGCGCAAGCCTTGATCTGGCTGACGCTGGCCTTGCCGGCGCATGTGCTGGTGAAGGCGCTGTCGCCGGCATTCTTTGCGCGCGAGGACACGCTGACGCCGCTGCTCGCGACGCTGAAGGCGGTCGTGGTGACGATCGCGGCGGCCTTTCTGCTCGGGCAGATTTTCGGTGCGAGCGGAATTGCCGCAGGCATCGCGCTCGGCGCCTGGAGCAACGCACTGGCACTGATCCGCAAGGGGGCCGCGACCTTCGGCTTGTCGATCGATGCCGATGCGCGCCGCCGGCTGCCGCGCATCCTGGCCGCGGCGCTCGCGATGGGCGCCCTGCTCTGGTTCGCGGAGGGCGGGCTGCCGTCGGCCGGTAGCCACGGTTTCGTGCAAGCAGCCTCCCTGCTCGTGCTGATCGCGGCAGGTATCGCCGCTTACGGGCTGTTCTTGCAGCTTTTCGGCGTCACCGGCTGGCGCGAGGCGGTTAACGCCGTCAGGCAAAGGCGCCCCGCCTGACTTGCGCGCGCGGAGCTTAAGTGGCAAACGACGCGGCAAAACTAGCCATTTCCGGGAATTAGACCATGGCGTTCGTTGAACGGGTTTTCTCAGGCGTCCAGCCGACGGGCAATCTGCACCTCGGCAACTACCTCGGCGCCATCGTCAACTTCGTGAAGATGCAGCAGACCCACAACTGCATCTATTGCGTCGTCGACATGCATGCGATCACGCAGGGCGTCGAGGTCTGGGGCGGCCCGGCCGAGCTCGCCCGCAACACCCGCGAGGTCACCGCGGCCTTCATCGCCGCCGGCATCGATGCCAAGAAGCACATCGTGTTCAACCAGAGCCAGATCGCCGGCCATGCCGAGCTGACCTGGATCTTCAACTGCGTCGCGCGGATCGGCTGGCTGAACCGCATGACGCAGTTCAAGGAGAAGGCAGGCAAGGACCGCGAGAACGCCTCGGTCGGCCTCTACGACTATCCGGTGCTGATGGCCGCCGACATCCTGCTCTACCGCGCGACCCATGTGCCGGTCGGCGAGGACCAGAAGCAGCATCTGGAGCTCTCCCGCGACATCGCGCAGAAGTTCAACAACGATTTCGCTGATTCAATTCGTGGTCATGGTTTCGCCGACGGCCTGTTCTTCCCGCAGCCCGAGCCGCTGATCACGGGGCCGGCGACGCGGGTGATGAGCCTGCGCGACGGCACCAAGAAGATGTCGAAGTCGGATGCGTCGGACAATTCGCGCATCAACCTCACCGACGACGCCGACACCATCGCGCAGAAGATCCGCAAGGCGAAGACCGATCCGGAGCCGCTGCCGTCCGAGGAGAAGGGTCTGGAAACCCGCCCCGAGGCCGACAACCTGGTCGGCATCTACGCGGCGCTGGCCGGCATCTCCAAGCAGGAGGTGCTGACGCAGTTCGGCGGCGGGCAGTTCTCCAGCTTCAAGAACGCGCTGGTCGAGGTTTGCGTCGCGAAACTGGCGCCGATCGCCTCCGAGATGAAGAAGCTGGTCGCCGATCCCGGCCATGTCGACGCGGTCCTCGCCGACGGCGCCAACCGCGCCCGCGGCATCGCCGACGAGACCATGCGCATCACCAAGGACATCGTCGGCTTCATCTGCCCGCGCTGACGCGCGAGGCAGGAACTGCGCGCTCCCTCTCCCAAACGGCGAGGGAGTATGGCACCATGGGTTGGTTTGGTTCAGCACCGGGACATGCATGACCACCCAGCGACGAAGCTACGAGTCAGGTCACAAGCCGAAATGCCTCGTCATCGTTGACGACACGGCGGAATGGGACCGCGCGGTCTATTACGCCAGCCGGTGGGCGATCCGGGTCGGCGGCGGCGTCGTGATGCTGCGGGTGATCGAGACCGAGGACCAGAACCAGCAATGGCTCGGGGTCGCCGACATCATGCGCGCGGAGGCCGAGGAAGCCGCCAACGAGGCGCTCGACCGCGCCGCCGGCCGCGCCAACGGCATCGCCGCGATCACCCCGGAGCGGGTGATTCGAGAGGGCGACCCGATCGAACAGATCCTCGACGTGATCGACAAGGACGTCGATATTGCAGCGCTGGTGCTGGCCGCCAACCCGGGCGCCGAGGGGCCCGGGCCGATCATCACCACCATGGCCAAGACCATGGGGGCATTCCCGATCCCGGTAACCATCGTGCCGGGCGGCCTGACCGACGCCGAGATCGACGCCCTGTCCTAACGCGTTACCGGCGCCGGACCCGCTTCCGGGCATGGGTATGCGCCTGGAACCGCGGTTTTGCGGCTTGATCGCGGGCTTTTTAGTTGCCATCTGACTCCTTGATTTGACGCGTTTTCTTCGCGAACCGGTGTCACTTCGCTCGAAAACGCTATAATGGAACCCAACGCGCCGGCCTTAAACCGGCGACGCCGGAGACAGCAGATGTTCATTCAGACCGAAGCCACGCCGAATCCCGCCACGCTGAAATTCATCCCGGGCCGCATGGTGCTCGACGGCGGGACGATGGAATTTTCCTCGCCCGAGTCCGCCGCGCGCTCGCCGCTCGCCGAACGGCTGTTCGCCGTATCCGGCGTCACCGGCGTGTTCTACGGCGGCGACTTCATCACCGTGACCAAGGCGGACGGCGACTGGCAGCACCTCAAGCCCGCGATCCTCGGCGCCATCATGGAGCACTACATGTCCGGCGCGCCGCTGCTCGCCGACGGCACCGCGGCCAGCGACGACGCCCGCGATGAGGAGGACGAGTTCTTCGACGAGGCCGACGCCGAGACGGTCGAGCAGATCAAGGACCTGATCGAGACCCGCGTGCGTCCCGCGGTTGCCAATGACGGCGGCGACATCACCTTCCGCGGCTTCAAGGACGGCATCGTCTATCTCAACATGAAGGGCTCCTGCGCCGGCTGCCCGTCATCGACCGCAACCCTGCAACACGGCATCCAGAACCTGCTCCGGCACTTCGTGCCCGACGTGCAGGAAGTCCGGCCGATGTGATGGAGCGGCGAATGGCGAGTGGCGAATCGCGAATAGCATTCTCCGCAAGACCCCTGTTCGCCATTCCCTATTCGCTATTCGCCCTCCCATGATGATTCTCGCCATCGATACGGCGCTCGACGCCTGCTCCGCGGCGGTGCTCGACACCACCTCCGGCAATACAATCGCCATTGAATCGCAGGCGATGCAGCGCGGCCATGCCGAGGCGCTGATGCCGCTGATCGCTCGGGTGATGAAAGAGAGCGGCATCGGCTTCGCCGGGCTCGACCGCATCGCCGTCACCACCGGCCCCGGCAGTTTCACGGGCCTGCGCGTCGGCCTCTCGGCGGCGCGCGGCCTGGCGCTGGCCGCAGAAAAGCCGGTGGTCGGACTGTCGACGCTCGCCGCCTACGCCGCGCCCGTCGTCGCCGAGAATGGCGCGGCCGCGATCCTGTCGGCGATCGATGCGCGGCATGATCACGTCTATTTCCAGTTGGTCGGCGGCGACGGCAGTCCGATCATCAAGCCGGAGGTGGCGCCGATCGCGGAAGCGCTCGAGGCCTCCCAACACGGCGCGCTGCATCTGGTCGGCAACGCCGCCAATATCCTCGCCGAGCGCTGGCCCGCCGACGCCGCACCGCCGGTCAAGGTCGACCGGCAGCCCGCGCCCGATATTACCTGGGTCGCCTGGATCGGCGCGGCTGTGGATCCTGAAACCGCGCCGCCGCGACCGTTCTATCTGCGTGCGCCCGACGCCAAGCCGCCGAAGGACCGGCTCGAGATCAGCACGCCGCGATCGACATGATCGGCTGGCTGTCACGATGGTGGGGCGGCGGTCCGCCCGCGGTCGAGCCCGCATCGCTGCGCGATGCGGCGCGACTCGCGCAATTGCACGGCGCGTCGTTTCATCGCGGCTGGGGCGAAGGCGAATTCGAGGCGATGCTGACCGAGCGCAACACGCTGGTGCACCGGCTGCGGCAGGGACGCAAGGTGATCGGCTTTGCCGTCTCGCGGATGGCGGCGGACGAAGCCGAAATTCTGTCGATTGCGATCGATTCCAATCAGCGCGGCCGCGGCCTGTCGCGCGACCTGCTGCTGACCCATCTCGGCCATCTTGCCGGCCGCGGCATCCGCACCATCTTCCTCGAGGTGGAAGAGAACAATCAGCCGGCGCGACGGCTCTATGAAAAGGCCGGATTCGGCGTGATCGGCCGCCGCGAACGCTACTACAAGCAGCCCGGCGGGGAACATTTGAACGCGCTTCTGATGCGGCGCGACTTGTCGTAACATCGGCGCGATGGCAGAACAGCGCCCTGCTCTGCCATCCAAGGCTCAAGGACTGGCCAAGGACCTGCCAAGGACCCATGACGACGGTGAAAATCACGCCTGCGCAGAAGAATACCGGCATCGAGGCGCGCTGCGCCGCGACCGGCATGCGCATGACCGAACAGCGCCGTGTGATCGCACGCGTGCTGGCGGAGGCCATGGATCACCCTGACGTCGAGGAGCTCTACCGCCGCTGCGTGGCGGTCGACGACAAGATCTCGATCTCGACCGTCTACCGCACCGTCAAGCTGTTCGAGGATGCCGGCATCATCGAGCGCCACGACTTCCGCGAGGGCCGCGCGCGCTACGAGCAGATGCCCGAGAGCCATCACGACCACCTGATCAATCTGCGCGACGGCAAGGTGATCGAGTTCACCTCCGAAGAGATCGAGAAGCTGCAGGCCGAGATCGCGCGCAAGCTCGGCTACAAGCTGGTCGATCACCGTCTCGAGCTGTATTGCGTCCCGCTCGACGAAGACAGCAAGTCGTAAGCCGGGTGAGTTTCGACCTCGTCATCTTCGATTGCGACGGCGTGCTGGTCGACAGCGAGGTGATCTCCTGTCGCGCGCATGCGGAGACGCTGACGCGGCACGGCTTTCCGATTACACCCGACGGCGTGCTGAAGCGCTTCCTCGGCGTGTCCGACCGCGAGGCGCGGCGGATCGTCGAGAGCGAGATCGGCCGCGCGCTGCCCGAGACCTTCGAGGCCGAGGTCAAGCACGCGACGCTGAGCTTCTATGCCGACGATCTCAGCGCGATCGCGCATGTCGGCGAGGCGATCGCCGCGCTCGGCTTACCGAAATGCGTGGCGTCGAGCGGCACGCCGGAAAAGATCCATCACGGCTTGACCTGCGCCGGGCTCTACGACCAACTCGCGCCGCATATTTTCTCCGCCACCCAGGTCAAGCGCGGCAAGCCGGCGCCCGATCTCTTCCTGTTCGCGGCGGCGCAGATGGGCGCCACCCCCGCGCGTTGCGTCGTGATCGAGGACAGCGTGGCCGGCGTCACCGGCGCCCGCGCCGCCGGGATGACCGTGCTCGGTTTTTATGGCGGCAGCCACTGCACGGCGGAACATGAGGGGATGCTGCGCCAGGCCGGCGCGGCCGTCACCTTCGCCGATATGCGGAA
The DNA here is from genome assembly GCF_032654765.1 of Bradyrhizobium sp. 33ap4. Classification (NCBI taxonomy): domain Bacteria; kingdom Pseudomonadati; phylum Pseudomonadota; class Alphaproteobacteria; order Hyphomicrobiales; family Nitrobacteraceae; genus Bradyrhizobium; species Bradyrhizobium sp. 33ap4. The sequence goes on from NZ_JAUMTJ010000076.1 coordinate 7,085, forward strand.
ATTGCCCGATTTGATCGCCCGGGTGGGGGCCACGGCGAGCGCTGACTGACCCTGCGAGGTCATTCCGGGGCGCGACCGAAGGGAGCGAACCCGGAATCTCGAGATTCCCCGGTGCGTAATTGCGCACCTGAGGTTCGATGCTGACGCATCGCCCCGGAATGACGTCCAGACCGCTGGATTTTCCCCGGTTTAAGCTATATTTCAGCCTCGGCGCCCCGATGGCGCCGTTTCCATTTTTCACTCTCAGGGTTCCATGACGACGCCGCGCAAGCTGCACATCAAGTCCTATGGCTGCCAGATGAATGTCTACGATGCGCAACGCATGGCGGACACGCTGGCCGGCGAGGGCTTTGTCGAGACCGCGAGCGCCGAAGACGCCGACCTCGTCATCCTCAACACTTGCCACATTCGCGAGAAGGCGTCGGAGAAAGTCTATTCCGAGCTCGGGCGGCTGCGCGTCGCCAAGGACGAGGCCGCGCGGGCGGGCCGCGAGATGAAGATCGCGGTCGCCGGCTGCGTCGCGCAGGCCGAAGGCGCAGAGATCATCCATCGCGCGCCGACCGTCGACATCGTGGTCGGGCCGCAGAGCTATCATCATCTGCCCGAGCTGTTGAAGCGCGCCAAGGCAAACGGCCGCGCGCTGGAAACGGAATTCCCGGTCGAGGACAAGTTCGGCTTCCTGCCGCAGCCGAAGCCGGATGCGATCCGCGCCCGCGGCATCTCCGCCTTCGTCACGGTGCAGGAAGGTTGCGACAAGTTCTGCACCTTCTGCGTGGTGCCCTACACACGCGGCGCGGAAGTCTCGCGTCCGGTCGCCAGGATCATCGACGACGTGAAGCAGCTCGCTGATAATGGCGTGCGCGAATTCACGCTGATCGGACAGAACGTCAACGCCTATCATGGCGAAGGCCCCGACGGCCGCGTCTGGCCGCTCGGCAAATTGTTGCAGCGCCTCGCCGAGATCCCCGGCGTCGCGCGGCTGCGCTATTCGACCAGCCATCCGCGCGACGTCGACGACGCCCTGATCGCGGCCCATCGCGATTTGCCCGAATTGATGCCGTTCGTGCACCTGCCGGTGCAATCGGGGTCGGACCGGATCCTTGCCGCCATGAACCGCAAGCATACCGCCGATGACTACCGGCGCGTCATCGACCGGTTCCGCGCCGCGCGGCAAGACATTGCTTTTTCATCAGATTTTATCGTGGGCTTCCCCGGAGAGACCGCGGAAGAATTTTCCGCCACCCTCGCGCTTGTCACGCAAATCGGATACGCTGCGGCGTATTCATTCAAGTATTCGCCACGACCGGGCACGCCGGCGGCGGAGATGCGGGAGACAGTGTCAGCAGCCGAGATGGACGAGCGCTTGGGGCGGCTTCAGGAATTGATCGACAGCCAGCAATCGGCCTTCAACCGGGCTGCGATTGGCACAACGGTCGATGTGCTGTTCGAGCGCGCCGCGCGCAATCCGGGCCAGATCGTCGGCCGCACCGCCTATCTGCAGCCCGCCCATGTGATGGCGTCGCCTGACATCATCGGCCAGGTCCTCCCGGTGAGGATCGACAGCCTCGAGCGCTACAGCCTGATCGGCGAGCTCGCGACGCGACCCGTGCCCGGCCTCATTTCGCAGACCATTGGAGCCTGAAATCCTTGCCCAAAAGCGCATCGGATTCGTCTTCGCTCGCTCCCAGCCGCAAACCTGACCGCGACATGCAAATGCCACCTGAGACCCGGCCCCCTGAAACTCAGGTCGTCATCGATTTCGACGACAACCGCGCGGCATCCGCGCTGGTCGGCCCCTACGGACAGAATCTGGCGCTGATCGAGCGGCGGCTCGGCGTCGTGGTCGATTCCCGCGGCAATCATCTCACCATCGCAGGCTCCCGCGACGGCTGCGACGCGGCGCGGCGCGTGCTGGAGACGCTCTACGCGCAGGCCGTCGAAGGACACGACCTCGATCAGGGCGAGGTCGAAGGCGCGATCCGCGCCGTGATCGCACAGGGCTCGCTGTTCGAATTCGACAACAAGACCGCCAAGCCGACCTTCGAGACCATCAATCTGCGCAAGCGTCCGGTGCGCGCCCGCACCGCGGCGCAGGATTCCTACATCCGCGCCCTGAAGCGGCATGAGCTGGTGTTCGGCATCGGCCCGGCCGGCACCGGCAAGACCTGGCTCGCGGTAGCCCATGCCGCGCAGCTGTTCGAGCGCAAGGAGGTCGATCGCATCATCCTGACGCGGCCCGCTGTCGAGGCCGGCGAGCGGCTCGGCTTCCTGCCCGGCGACCTCAAGGAGAAGGTCGATCCGTATCTGCGCCCGATCTATGACGCGCTGTACGATCTGATGGACGCCCGCGTCGTCGAGCGCGCGCTGCAGGGCAACGAGATCGAGATCGCCCCGCTCGCCTTCATGCGCGGCCGCACCCTGACCAATGCCGCCATCATCCTCGACGAGGCGCAGAACACCACGACGATGCAGATGAAGATGTTCCTGACGCGTCTCGGCGAGAACAGCCGGATGATCGTCACCGGCGACCCGTCGCAGGTCGACCTGCCGCATGGCCAGGCCTCGGGCCTCACGGAAGCCGTGAAGCTGCTCGACGGCGTCGAGGGCATCGCCCAGGTGCATTTCAAGGCCGAGGACGTCATCCGCCATGAATTGGTGGCGCGCATCGTGGCCGCCTATGAGGGATTGCCGCAAAAGCCGGCAAACGCCAGATCTTGAGACCAATAGCTTCGGCCGCGAGCCCGCACGATGCGGGATCCGGCCATAACGCAGATTTTGAAACCAACGTGTCCGCTTTTCCTGCCACCGAGGTTCTCGTCACCGCCGAATGCTGGCAGGCCGAGCCCAATGCCGACGCGGTGATCCACCGCGCCATCGAGGCTGCCGCTGAAATCGCCGATGCCGATGTCGCCGACGCCGAGCTTGCGGTGATGCTGACCGACGATGCCGGTATCCGCACGCTGAACGCCAACTGGCGCAGCATCGACAAGCCGACCAACGTGCTGTCGTTCCCGGCGCTGCAGCCCGAAGGCGCCGGCGGACCCGACGATGCCCCGCGCATGCTCGGTGATATCGCGATCGCCTATGAGACGACTCGGCGGGAAGCCGATGAAGAAGGGAAACCGTTCGACCATCATTTGAGCCATCTCGCGGTGCATGGCTTCCTGCACCTGATCGGTTACGACCACGAGAACGATGACGATGCCGAGGACATGGAGGCGCTCGAGCGCGAGGTCCTCTCTTCCCTCGGCATTCCCGACCCCTATGCGGATCGGACCGCCTGACATGCCGGATTCCGAACCGACCCACGACAACCCGCGCAACGTGAGCAACCTGCCCGCCGTGGTGCATGAGGGCGAGGTGCAGCGCCCGGCGGCCGAGGGCTGGCTGGTGCGCGCGATCCGCACCCTGTTCGGCTGGAAGGCCGGCTCGGTGCGCGACGATTTGCAGGTGGTGCTCGACGCCTCGACGCCCGACGATGTCGGCTTCTCGGCGATCGAGCGCACCATGCTGCGCAACATCCTGTCGCTGAACGAGCGGCGGATCGCCGACGTCATGGTGCATCGCGCCGACATCGTCGCGGTCAAGCGCGACATTCCGCTCGGCGAATTGATGAGCCTGTTCGAGAGCGCGGCGCATTCGCGGCTCGTCGTCTACAACGAAACCCTCGACGACCCCGAGGGCATGGTGCACATCCGCGACCTGCTCGCCTTCATGACCGCGAGAGCCCGCGTCACCGACGCGACCAAGACGAAGCGCAAGAAGCCGTTCCCGGCGGGGCTCGATCTGCGCAGCGTCGATCTCGCGCTGCCGCTGTCGGAAGCCAACATCATCCGCAAGCTGCTCTATATCCCGCCGTCGATGCGCGCGATCGACCTGCTGGCGCAGATGCAGGCCTCGCGGATCCATCTCGCTTTGGTGGTCGACGAATATGGCGGCACCGACGGACTGGTGTCGATCGAGGATATCGTCGAGCAGATCGTCGGCGAGATCGACGACGAGCACGATTCCGACGAGCCGCCGTCCATCGTGCGCCAGCCGGACAGCTCCTTCATCGCCGATGCGCGCGCCAGCCTCGACGATGTCCGCTCGGTGATCGGCGAGGATTTCGTGATCGGCGACGCCGGCGAGGAGGTCGAGACGCTCGGCGGTTACCTCGTATCGTTCGTCGGACGCCTGCCGGTGCGCGGCGAGGTGATTTCGGGACCCGGCAATTACGAGGTCGAGGTGCTCGACGCCGATCCGCGGCGGGTCAAGCGCGTGCGCATCAGCGCGCGCAAGGAACGGCCGACGCCGCGCAAGGAGCGCGAGCGGCGCCGCGAGCAGGCGCCGGACTCCGGAAACCCGCAGGCGAATGACAACCTGCCGCCGCCCGGCGAGGGAGCCGGTCCGCAGTGAGGCTGTCCGACAAGCTCCGATCGATCGGCCTTGCAATCATCCTGACCTGGGGATGGAAACGCGCCGTCCTCGCGCTCGCGGCCGGCGCGCTGTCTGCGCTGGCGATGGCGCCGTTCAACGCCTGGCCGGTTCTGTTTCTCACCTTTTCCATCGCGGTCTGGCTGATCGACGGCAGCGCGGCCGGCCGCTGGCGCGGTCTGCCTGCCGCGGCGCTGTCCGGCTTCTGGTTCGGCCTCGGCTATTTCGTGCCGGGACTGTACTGGATCGGCTACGCCTTCTTCGTCGATGCGGACACCTTCGCCTGGCTGACGCCGTTCGCGGTGCTCGGCCTGCCTGCCTATCTCGCTTTGTTCACCGCGTTCGGCTTCGCGCTGGCGCGGCTGATCTGGCCGCGCGACGCCTCGCGCGTGCTGGCGCTCGCGGTCAGCCTGACGATTTCGGAATGGCTGCGCGGCCATCTCCTCAGCGGCTTTCCGTGGAATGCGTTCGGCTACGCACTGACCGAGCCGCTGGCGCTGGCCCAGACCGCGTCGCTGATCGGGCTCTGGGGCATGACGTTCCTGGCCGTCGCGATCTTCGCAAGTCCGGCCGTGTTGATCGATGGCGCCTCGCGCGGCCGCAAGCCGTGGCGCGCGCCGGTGGCCGCGGTGCTGGTTCTGGCGGCGATGCTGGCGTTCGGCGTGGTCCGCCTCGCGCAGCAGCCGACCAGGTTGGTCGACGGCGTCAAGCTGCGCATCATGCAGCCCGATCTGCAGCAGGACGCCAAGTTCAACTACTCCGCCAAGGCGGCGGTGATGCAGAAATATCTCACCCTGTCGGATCGCGCCTCCGGGCCGCACGCCACCGGCGTGAAGGATGCCACCATCCTGATCTGGCCGGAATCCGCGTTTCCGTTCTTCCTGACCAAGGAAGCCGACGCGATGGCGCAGATCGCCGACCTGCTGCCGAAGGGAACCGTGCTGATCACCGGCTCGGTGCGCGCGCCCGATCTGCCGCCCGGCGTCCGCGTGACGCGCGCCTATAATTCCATCTACGTCATCGACCACGACGGCAACGTGCTTGCGGTCTACGACAAGCTGCATCTTGTCCCGTTCGGAGAATATCTGCCGTTCCAGGACTGGATGGAGAAGCTCGGCTTCGTGCAGCTCACCAAGGTGCAGGGCGGCTACATTCCCGGCACGATCCGCCGCACGCTCGATATTCCGAATGCACCGCGCGCCCTGCCGCTGATCTGCTACGAGGCGATTTTTCCCGGCAATGTCGTGAGCCGCGACGACCGTCCCGGCTGGATCGTCAATGTCACCAATGACGGATGGTTCGGAATCTCGACCGGCCCTTACCAGCACCTGCAACAGGCCCGGCTGCGCACCATCGAGGAAGGCCTGCCGATGGTCCGCGCCGCCAATACGGGCATCTCGGCCGTGATCGACCCGGTTGGCCGGATCGTCGCGCAACTCGGGCTCGGCATCGAAGGCGTGCTCGATGCCGGCCTGCCGGCGGCCATCGCGCCGACGATCTATGCGCGTGTCGGGAACGTCCCCGCCGCTGTGATTGTGATCACAGCCCTGGCGTTCGTGTTGCGGCGGCGGTTTGTGAGGCGAAAAGCCTGACGGCTGCATATCGCCGGTTGTCGCGAACCCGAAAAAACGTCGAAATTTACCTCAGTATGATTCCACCAGTTGACAGATCGACCGTGCACTTCGCATTGTACGGGTCCACGCGAAATCACAAGCCAAGTCAGCCCCTTTGCGCAAATTGTCCGCATTTCGTCCCGATCCTCCTTGCAGGATTTGACGGCACCGGCGCCTGAGGCATACTCCACTTCCAACTTGCCTCATCCACGGGCGCGCAATCCCTTAGGAGAGTTGGAGATGTCCACCAAAGCGCCCAATCCTGTTGACAAATATGTCGGCAGCCGCGTCCGTATGCGACGCATCATGCTCGGCATGAGCCAGGAGAAACTGGGAGAGGCGCTAGGCCTGACGTTCCAGCAGGTGCAGAAATACGAGAAGGGCACCAACCGCGTCGGCGCCAGCCGGCTGCAGCAGATCTCCGAAATCCTGCAGGTGCCGGTCTCCTTCCTGTTCGACGGCGGCCCGAGCGGGGTCAAGACCGCCGACGGCTTCAGCGAGGGTGCCTCGCCGACCTACGTCTCCGATTTTCTGGCAACCGCCGAGGGCCTGGCCCTGACCCGCGCCTTCACGCGGATTGCGGACGCCAAGCTCCGCCGCAGCATCGTCGAACTTGTCGAGCAGATCGCGGCGCGCGAGGCGGCCGAGCAGGCCTGATTCAGCCATATCCGTTTGAGAGATCGTCAAATCTGGAATATGCCATTCCGGCGCGCGCCAACGCGATGAGCTCAGCTTGAGCATCATCGCGCTTGAGCGCCTCCTTTGAGCATGATTCCTGATCGTGCTTCGGCGCGTGCGCGCAATGACAAAGCGAACTCACAGGCGACGACAACAGCATGTCCAGCAATCCGTTCGAAACCGCCGTGATTCTCGACGGCATCCGCCGCTGGGTCGAGATCGAATCTCCGACCGAGCGGCCCGATCAGGTCAACAAGCTGGCTGATCTCGTCGCGTCGGGCTATCGCGACCTGCCGGCCACGGTGGAGCGCATTGCGGGACGCGACGGCTGCGGCGACCATCTGGTGACGCGCTCGTCCTGGGGCCAGGACGCGCCGGGCATCCTGGTGCTGAGCCATCTCGACACAGTTCATCCGATGGGATTCATCGAACGGTTACCATTCAAGGTCGACGGCGACAGCGCCTTCGGCCCCGGCATCTACGACATGAAGGGCGGAGCCTACCTCGCCCATCATGCGTTCAGGCAGGTCTGCGCCGACGGCGCGCGCCCGCCGCTCGGCATCACCCAGCTCTACGTATCGGACGAGGAGATCGGCAGCCCGACCTCGCGGGCGCTGATCGAGGCCGAGGGCCGCAAGGCGAAATACGTGCTGGTGACCGAGCCGGCGCGCGACGGCGGCAAGATCGTCACCGGACGCAAGGGCGTTGCGCGTTTCGACGTGTTCATCAAGGGCGCGCCGGCCCATGCCGGCACGCGCCCCGAGGACGGCCGCAGCGCGATCCGGGAGCTCGGCAATGTGATCCAGGCGCTGGAGGCGATGAACGACCTGAAGCGCGGCGTCACCGTCAATGTCGGCGTCGTCCGCGGCGGCACCAAGCCGAACGTGATCGCCGAGGAGGCCTATGCGGAAGTCGACATGCGCGTGCCGACGATGGCCGACGCCGACGAGCTGGTGCCGAGGATCCTCGGAATCACCTCACGCACCGAGGGCGTCAGCGTGAAGATATCGGGCGAATTGAACCGTCCGCCCTATGAGAAAAGCAACGCCGGCGCCGCGCTCTACGAGCACGCCAAGGGGCTGGCCGCCGAGCTCGGCTTCGAGCTGGTGGATGTGTTCACCGGTGGCGGCTCCGACGGCAATTTCACCGCGCCACACACGGCGACCCTCGACGGCCTCGGCGTCGACGGCAAGGGCGCGCATACCCATTACGAGCAGCTCTACATCTCGTCGATCGAGCCGCGCGCGCGGCTGCTCCACCGTCTCTATCAAACGCTGCGATGACACCGGCTCCAGGCGACCGCGGCGATCGCGATTCCCCCGACGACGGCGCGATGGCGCATGCGCGCGGCTCGTTCTTCGGACGGCGCAAGGGCCACAAGCTGCGCCCGCATCAGGCCGACCTGATCGACACTCTGCTGCCGCATCTGGCGGTCGACATCTCGGCGCCCGCGCCCGAGGCGCTGACCGAGTTGTTCGATGACGGCATCGAGAATGTCAGGCTCGAGATCGGCTTCGGCGGCGGCGAGCATCTGATCGCGGAGGCACAGGCCTTTCCGGCCACGGGCTTCATCGGCTGCGAGCCCTATGTCAACGGCATGGCGAAGATCCTGACTCAGATCGAGGCGCTGAATATCGGCAATATCCGCCTGTTCGCCGGCGACGCGGCCGAACTGCTGGCCTGGGCGCCGACGCGTTCGCTTGCGCGCATCGACCTGATCCATCCCGATCCCTGGCCGAAGCGGCGGCACTGGAAGCGGCGCTTCGTGCAGGATGCGACGGTCGCTGCGATGACACGATTGCTGCCGCCGGGCGGCGAATTCCGCTTCGTCAGCGACATCGACGACTATTGCGCCTGGACGCTGGCGCATCTGATGCGCTCGCCCGACTTCGCCTGGCTCGCCGAGCGCGCGATCGACTGGCAGCAGCCGTGGCCGAACTACACAATGACGCGCTACGGCGCCAAGGCCGAGCGCGAAGGGCGCAAGGCGGCGTATTTGAGGTTCAAGCGCTTGCCTTGACGCCGTCATTCCGGGGCGTGCGAAGCACGAACCCGGAATCTCGAGGTTCCGGGTTCAATGCTTCGCATCGCCCCGGAATGACGGATATCTTCACGCCTGCCCCGCCAGCCGCGCCTTCCTGACGTCGGTCGCCTCCCACACCATCCGCTTGCCGCGCTCGCGGCCGAGCAGCTCGATCGGATCGTGATTGTCGATGTGGCCGAACTGGCCCTTGTAGACGCTGTAGCCGCACAATTCCTGCAGCCGGCGCGGAAAGCGAGCCGCGGTCTCGCGCGGAATGCCGAGCTGCAGGTTCTCCTGCTGCCGCATCCAGCCCCAGCAATAGGCGCAGGAGAAGGCAAAGCGCCTGGCGTCGCTGCTGTTGGCGCCGCCGCCATGCCACAGCGCGCTGTCGAACAGCATCACGCTGCCGGCCGGCATGGTCGCGGTGACCGCGTCGTACTCCTTGCCGTATTCGGGCGACAAATCGAATTTGTGGCTGCGCGGGATGATCCGCGTCGCGCCGTTATCTTCGCGGAAATCGGACAGCGCCCAGATCGCATTGATCGTGATCGGAATGTGCGGCCGCGGCAACGGGATCAATTGGGTGTCTTCGTGAATCGGCTGCGCTTCCTGGCCGGGCCCGAGCACCAGCGAGCAGAACGACGACAGCAGGCATTCCCTGTCCAGCACGCGTTCGACCACCGGCAGCACGTTGTCATGCAGCGGCACCTCCCAGAACAGATCGTCATAGGTCAGGAGGTTGTTGATGCGCAGCGTCTTGAAGCCTTCGAACGACGTCCTGGCAGGTGCGAGATTGTGCTCGCTCTCGATTCTCAGCACCGCCGCCTTCAACCCCTCGACCAGATCGGGCGAGGCGGCGCGCTCGATCACGGTGTATCCGTCGTCGCGGATCCGCGCGGCGTGCGTTTGGATGTCGGCGTCCGTCAGCATGGCAATCTCCCTGTTGGCGCTGTGTCGCGCCTTGCGGAAAGCATAGCGGAACGATTTTGGGTTTGGGAAGTGTGCACGATGATCCGTCATGCTGAGGAGGCCGCAAAGCGGCCGTCTCGAAGCACGACGGCCCGGCTGCAACAGCGTGGCCGTGCATCCTTCGAGACGCGGCTGCGGCGCTCCTCAGGATGACGGAGCCAAGAGCAGTTAGCGTGAACTAGCGCGACTTCCAGAACTCCACGACGCGCTGCGCCGTCGAGGGCATCAGGCGCACGAAATTCACCCGCGCACCTTCGATATCGGCAGGAGACGGCACGCGGTTCGGCCCGAGCCGCATCAGGATCAGGGCGCGCACGGTCGGCCATTCGAAGCCGATCGTCTTGCTGGCGATCAGGATCGGATCGTAACGGTCGCCGGAGATCAGGCGATCGAGCGTGACGATTTTCACGCCGGCCATCGCGGCGAGCGCCGCCACGCATTCCTCATATTTGAAGGCCTTTGCGAAGCCGGCCACCGCGGCCTCGTTCAATTCGCCGGCGCGATGCAGTGCCAGGATGGCGCGCTGCGCGGCCGTGAAATCGCGGCCCTCGACCTGAACGATCACGCCCTCGATCTCGGTCATCGCCAGCTTGATCTCGGCTTGGCGTTCCGGCTTGGCGACGGCATGCAGACGGCGGCGGATCACGTCGATCGAGCCGGCGAGCAGGCCCTTCAGATGCTCGGGCGGAAGATCATCGCGGCGGCCGATCCGCAGCGTCAGCACGCCGTCCTGGCTGGCGCGTTGCACGAGCGTCGTGAAGGAGGCGTCCGAGAACGCCGCGCCCGCATTGCCGGCCGCGCATCGGATGACGTCGCGATCGCCGCGTCGGACGAGGACGTCGGTCAGCGCAGTCGAGAGCTTCGATCGCTCGGCCATCGCGAGCAGATGGCCCTGGCCCTTGGCATTGGCGATCTCGACCAGCACCTTTTCGTCAATCACCGGCGATCGGCGCAGCAGCGGCCCCGCGATCGCGACCTCGTCGTCGCGGGCGAGCTGCCCGACCAGATGCCGCGGCGCGTTGGCGAGCAGCGCGAGCCGTTCGGCGAGATCGACCCGCGCGGCAAGCTCGGCATGCGGGACCAGGCTGGTCAGCACCCCGTCGAACAGGTCGATATGGTCGGGACGGAAGCTCGCGGCGCCCTGCAGGAACAGCTCGCCGAGCCGCCGCGCGGCCTCGGCGCGGCGCTTGGGGTCGCCGCGGCGAACGATATCGTCGAGTTCCGGGATCAGCGCAGGGGCTGTCGTCATGGGCCTTGTCCAACCGGCGACTTCTGCCGATTTTCGGCAATCTATGGTCCCGTTCGTAAACGGAGGGTTAGATCAATCCGGCATCCGGAGAGCCGTAAAATCGCCTCCCGCCGGACCCGGGGGCCTTGCCGGACCCGGGCAAAAGAGCTATATCCAGCGCAACTTATGGTATCTCATACGATCGCGTAGGAGAGTGGGCCCCCCGGGACCCGCTCTTTTTTATTACCTGACGGGACCCAACGAGGCCGGGTCCGGTTTGGGTAGCGTTAGCGGCCCCTTAAGGCCACCTGAACAACACAACAGACCTCGGCAGCCTTTAAGACCTTAGACAGCCTTTGACACTGGATATGACCGAACCGACCGCCACGTCCGTGGACACCGAACTGCTCGCCGAGCCGCGTCTCGTCGTCGAGCCCGGGGTCGCGGCGCGCGTCGCCGCGGTCGCGGTCCCGGTGCTGCAGGGCATGGGCTATCGCCTGGTGCGCATCAAGGTCTCGGGCGATGCCGGCTGCACCGTGCAGATCATGGCGGAGCGACCCGATGGCTCGATGCAGCTCGAGGATTGCGAGGCGATCTCGCGCGCGCTGTCGCCGGTGCTCGATGTCGCCGACCCGATCGAGCGTGCCTACCGGCTGGAAATCTCGTCGCCCGGCATCGACCGCCCGCTGGTGCGCCGCTCCGACTTCGAGCGCTACACCGGGCATCTCGTGAAGATCGAGATGGCGGTGGCGCATCAGGGCCGCAAGCGGTTTCGCGGCGTGCTTGCCGGCGTCGAGGGCGATGCGGTGCGCATCAGGCGCGACGATCCGCGTCCGGACGAGGACGCCGAGGTTCTCCTGGTGATGGAGGACATCTCGGACGCGCGGCTGGTGCTGACCGATGAGCTGATCGAGGAATCGATGCGCCGCGGCAAGGCCGCCGAGCGCGAGCTGCGCCGCGAGCTCGGCCTCGCGCCGCCGCAACCGGCCCACGCCAAGAAGAGCGATCCGGCGAAGAGCCAGAAGCCGAAACCCAAGCCTGGTGATAAGCCTGCTCACAAGCCCGGCAAGAAACCGGCTCCGACTAACACCAAAAAGCACCGCCTGGCGGCCGAGCGCGCGCGCCGTGGCGAGATCGATCCATCCGAAGGAGACTAAGCCATGGCAGTCAGCGCCAACAAACTCGAACTGCTGCAGATCGCAGACGCAGTTGCGCGCGAAAAGTCGATCGACCGCTCCATCGTGATCGCGGCGATGGAAGACGCCATCGCCAAGGCCGCGCGTGCCCGCTACGGCAGCGAGACCGACGTCCATGCCGAGATCGACGCCAAGAAGGGCGAGCTGCGGCTGACCCGCCACATGCTGGTGGTCGACGTCGTCGAAAACTCGTCGAACCAGATTTCGCTGCACGACGCGCAGCGCGCCAATCCGGGCGCCCAGGTCGGCGACACCATCGCCGACACCCTGCCGCCGCTGGAATATGGCCGCATTGCCGCGCAGTCGGCCAAGCAGGTGATCGTGCAGAAGGTGCGCGAGGCCGAGCGCGACCGGCAGTACCAGGAATTCAAGGACCGCATCGGCGACATCGTCAACGGCATCGTCAAGCGCGTCGAATATGGCAGCGTGATCGTCGACCTCGGCCGTGGCGAAGCGATCGTGCGCCGCGACGAGATGCTGCCGCGTGAAGTGTTCCGCAACGGCGACCGCGTCCGCGCCTATATCTTCGACGTCCGCCGCGAGACCCGCGGTCCGCAGATTTTCCTGTCGCGCACCCATCCGCAGTTCATGGCGAAGCTGTTCGCGCAGGAAGTGCCGGAGATCTATGACGGCATCGTCGAGATCAAGGCGGTCGCCCGCGATCCGGGCTCGCGCGCCAAGATCGGCGTGATCTCGCGCGATTCCTCGGTCGACCCGGTCGGCGCCTGCGTCGGCATGCGCGGCTCGCGCGTGCAGGCCGTGGTGAACGAGCTGCAGGGCGAGAAGATCGACATCATCCCGTGGTCGCCCGACATTGCGACCTTCGTCGTCAACGCGCTGGCGCCGGCTGAAGTCGCCAAGGTCGTGATCGACGAGGACCGCGAGCGCATCGAGGTCGTGGTTCCCGACACCAACAACCAGCTGTCGCTGGCGATCGGCCGCCGCGGCCAGAACGTCCGCCTCGCCTCGCAGCTGACCGGCTGGGACATCGACATCCTGACCGAGCAGGAAGAGTCGGAGCGCCGCCAGGCCGACTTCGAGAACTCGACCCGCGTGTTCATGGAAGCGCTCAATGTCGACGAGGTGGTCGGCCAGCTGCTCGCCTCCGAAGGCTTCACTTCGGTCGAGGAACTCGCGCTGGTCGATGTCAAGGAACTCGCCGGCATCGAGGGTTTCGACGAGGAGACCGCCACCGAGCTGCAGACCCGCGCCCGCGAATATCTGGAACAGCTCGAGGCGGAACTGGAAGCCAAGCGCAAGGAACTCGGCGTCGAGGACGCCATGAAGGACGTGCCCGGCATCACCGGCAAGATGCTGGTCAAGCTCGGCGAGAACGATGTGAAGACGGTCGAGGATCTCGCCGGCTGCGCCACCGACGACCTGGTCGGCTGGACCGAGCGCAAGGAAGGCGGCGAGCCGACCAAGCATGCCGGGTTCCTCGACGGCATCGAGATTTCGCGCGACGAGGCCGAGGCCGTGATCATGCAGGCCCGTCTGAAGGCCGGCTGGATCACCGAGGCCGACCTCGCCAAGCCTGCCGAGGAGGCCGAGGCCGCCGAAGCAGAAACGACGGCTTCGTAAGGAGATGCCCCACGGATGCTGGCTCAGGCTGACCCCGATCTCGACGATGGGCCGCGGACGCAGAAGTCCGCGACCACGCGGATGTGCGCGGTCAGCCGCGAGGTGCGTCCGATCGACGAGCTGATCCGGTTCGTCGTCGCGCCCACAGGCGAGGTGATCCCGGATATCAAGCGCAAGCTGCCCGGCCGCGGACTCTGGGTTTCCGCGTCGCGGCGCAGCGTTGCGGAAGCGGTCCGCCGTCACCAATTTAGCAAGGGATTCAAGCGCGACGTCCGCGTCGCGTCGACCCTTCCCACCGATACCGACACCCTCCTGGTGCGCAGCGTCACCGAGGCCCTGGCAATGGCCGCCAAGGCCGGTCAGGTCGTTTCGGGCTTCGGCAAGGTCGAGGACGCACTCAACCGGAACGAAACTGCAGCCCTGATCCACGCTTCCGACGGCGCGGCGGACGGAATCCGCAAATTGGACGCGATCGTGGGGCAAAGGGGCGAAAAACGTGGTGAATCGCCGGTAATCCCCGTCGTCAATGTTTTGACGTCGGAAGAATTGGATTTGGCACTTGGGCGGTCAAATGTGATACATGCTGCGCTGCTCGCGGGCCCGGCGAGCAAGACGTTCCTGTCGCGCTGCCAGATGCTGGTCCGATACCGGATGGCCGACGACGACAAGACCGCCGAAGCGGCCAGAAATTCCAGAGCGTGATCCGGGAAGGCGGACGCCGTCTTTCCGACCGGTCATGCTCAGCAAACGACGACACGTTGAAGGATTTGTGCGGCAAACGCACAGCGAAACGAGATTAGGACTGCTGAATGGTTGATACCAAGACCCCTGGCGACAAGACTTTGAGTGTCCCGAGCAAGACGTTGTCGCTGAAGCCGCGCGTCGAGACGGGCACCGTGCGCCAGAGCTTCAGCCACGGCCGGACCAAGCAGGTCGTGGTCGAGAAGCGCGGCAAGCGTCGCGTCGGTGGCGATGGTCCCGGCGAGGCGCACGCGCCGGAACCCGTGGTTGCAAAGCCAGCGGCGCCGGCCGCCAGGCCGCCGCTCGGCCGCCCCTCAGGCCCGCCTCCAGGCCAGCAACAGCGTAACACCCGCTCCGGCGTGGTGCTGCCGACCCTGACCGAGGACGAGCGTTCCGCGCGCGCCAGCGCGCTGGCCGACGCCCGTCAGCGCGACATCGAGGAGCGCCGCCAGGCCGAAGAGGAAGCCAAGCGCCGCGCCGTCCGCGAGGCTGCCGAGAAGGCAGAGCGCGAGGCCGCCGAAACCCGCCGCAAAGCGGAAGAGGAGCGCCACCGCCACGAGGAAGAGGCCAAGCGCAAGGCCGAGGTCGAGGCCAAGCGCCGCTTTGGCGAGGGCGAAGCCAAACCCGGCGCTCCGGCCACAACAGCGGCCAGGCCTGCGACAGCCGCACCTGCGTCTGCTCCGCCTGCCCGCGCGCCCGCAGCACGCCCGACCACCACGACAACCGCGCGCGCACCAGCCTCTGCGCCGCGGCCGGCGGCAGTTGCGGCCGGGCCGGACGAAGACGAAGGTCCGCGCCTAGTGCGCCGCCCCGGCGGCGCCGTGCGCCCCGCCGCGGCTCCGAAGACCACCCACAAGCCCGGCCCGCAGAAGGAGCGCGGCCGCCTCACTCTGACCACTGCGCTCAACGCCGACGACGTGCGCGAGCGTTCGATCGCCTCGTTCCGCCGCCGCACCCAGCGCCTGAAGGGGCATGCGTCGAACGAACCGAAGGAAAAGCTGATCCGCGAAGTCACCATTCCGGAAGCGATCACGATCCAGGAACTCGCGAACCGCATGTCGGAACGCGCGGTCGACGTCATCCGCATGCTTATGAAGCAGGGCGCGATGCACAAGATCACCGACGTGATCGATGCCGACACTGCGCAACTGATCGCCGAAGAACTCGGCCACAGCGTCAAGCGCGTCGCGGCGTCCGACGTGGAAGAGGGCCTGTTCGACGTCGTCGACAATTCCACCGACACCGAGCCGCGCTCGCCGGTGGTCACCGTCATGGGTCACGTCGACCACGGCAAGACCTCGCTGCTCGACGCGCTGCGCCACGCCAACGTCGTATCGGGCGAAGCCGGCGGCATCACCCAGCATATCGGCGCCTACCAGGTGCTGTCGCCCGAGAGCGGCACCAAGATCACCTTCATCGACACACCCGGCCACGCCGCGTTCACCGCGATGCGCGCCCGCGGCGCCAAGGTCACCGACATCGTCGTGCTGGTGGTCGCGGCCGATGACGGCGTGATGCCGCAGACGATCGAGGCGATCAATCACGCCAAAGCGGCCAAGGTGCCGATGATCGTGGCGATCAACAAGATCGACAAGCCGGATGCGCGGCCGGAGCGCGTGCGCACCGAGTTGCTCCAGCACGAGGTGCAGGTCGAATCGCTCGGCGGCGACGTCGTCGACGTCGAGGTTTCGGCCAAGAACAAGACCAATCTCGACAAGCTGCTCGAGATGATCGCGCTGCAGGCTGAAATCCTCGACCTGAAGACCAACTCGGAGCGTCCGGCGGAAGGCACCGTGATCGAAGCCAAGCTCGATCGCGGACGCGGTCCGGTCGCGACCGTGCTGGTGCAGCGCGGCACGCTGCGCGTCGGCGACATCATCGTGGCCGGCGCCGAGATGGGCCGCGTCCGCGCCTTGATCTCCGACCAGGGCGAGAATCTCGAAGAGGCCGGCCCTTCGGTGCCGGTCGAGGTGCTCGGCTTCAACGGCCCGCCGGAAGCCGGCGATCGTCTCGCCGTGGTCGAGAACGAAGCCCGCGCCCGTCAGGTCACGAGCTATCGCGCGCACCAGAAGCGCGAGAATGCCGCGGCCTCGATCTCGGGCATGCGCGGCTCGCTCGAGCAGATGATGTCGCAGCTCAAGACCGCGGGCCGCAAGGAGTTCCCGCTGATCGTCAAGGCCGACGTGCAGGGCTCGCTGGAAGCGATCCTGGGCTCGCTCGAGAAGCTCGGCACCGACGAAGTCGCCGCCCGCATCCTGCATGCCGGCGTCGGCGGCATCTCGGAATCCGACGTCACGCTGGCGGAAGGCTTCAACGCCGCGATCATCGGCTTCTCGGTCCGCGCCAACAAGGAAGCGGCGGCCGCGGCCAAGCGCAACGGCATCGAGATCCGCTACTACAACATCATCTACGACCTCGTGGATGACATCAAAAAGGCGATGTCCGGCCTGCTCGCGCCTACGCTGCGCGAAACCATGCTGGGCAACGCGCAGATCCTGGAAGTGTTCAACATTTCCAAGGTCGGCAAGGTCGCGGGTTGCCGCGTCACCGACGGCACCGTGGAACGCGGCGCCAATGTTCGCCTGATCCGCGACAACGTCGTGGTGCACGAAGGCAAGCTGTCGACGCTGAAGCGCTTCAAGGATGAAGTGAAGGAAGTGGTCGCCGGCCAGGAGTGTGGCATGGCATTCGAGAACTACGGCGACATGCGTGTCGGCGACGTGATCGAGTGTTACCGCATCGAGACGATCCAGCGCTCTCTGTAAGTCCAAATCTTACGAAGCGCAGATCTTGCTAGGCGTTGGGTCCATTTAACTGAAAATGCGACGGCGTGGCCGGACTTTAGTCCGGCCACCAGCGCATCGTCCGATTGAAAGCAAAGCAAGGACATTGATGCCCGCGGCCACGGCTGGCGGGCGCGACGGTTTTGGAAAAAGGTCATGCCCCGTCAAAAGAAGAGTTCCAGCCCCGGCGGATCGCAACGTCAGCTGCGCGTCGGCGAAACGGTTCGCCATGCAGTTGCCGAGATTCTGTCACAGGGTGAGGTTCACGATCCCGATCTGGAAGGCCACATCATCACCGTTCCCGAGGTGCGTATGTCGCCGGATCTGAAGCTCGCCACGATCTACGTGATGCCGCTCGGCGGCCGCGACACCGACACGGTGATATCCGCGCTCGAGCGCAACAAGAAATTCCTTCGCGGCGAGATCGCGCACCGCGTCAACCTGAAATTTGCACCCGACATTCGCTTCCGCGTCGATGAGCGGTTCGACGAGGCGGAGCGCATCGAGAAACTACTGCGGACACCTGCGGTGCAGCGAGACCTTGCACCCGATTCGGACGACGAGTGATGACTGTGATGACGACCAACAGCGTTGTCGACGCGAAGGATGCCGACGCGCGCGACGCTGAGCGGGATGCTTTTGCCGGCCAGCGCACCGACGATGCGCGCCGCACCAACAACGACCCGCGCCAGAAGCAGGGCAGGCAGAACCAGCAGCCGCGCCGCGACAAGCGCGACGTCCACGGCTGGGTGGTGCTCGACAAGCCGATCGGCATGACCTCGACGCAGGCGGTCGCGGTGCTCAAGCGCCTGTTCCAGGCCAAGCGCGCCGGCCATGCCGGCACGCTCGATCCGCTCGCCTCCGGCGGCTTGCCGATCGCGCTGGGCGAGGCCACCAAGACGGTGCCGTTCGTGATGGACGGCCGCAAGCGCTACCGCTTCACGGTGTGCTGGGGCGAGGAGCGCGACACCGACGACACCGAGGGGCGGCCGGTCAGGACCAGCGAGAGCCGGCCGACCGCCGATTCGATCCGGGAACTGTTGCCGCGCTTTACCGGGGTGATCGAGCAGATCCCGCCGCAATATTCGGCGATCAAGGTGCAGGGCGAGCGCGCCTATGATCTGGCGCGCGACGGCGAGACTGTGGAACTGAAGCCGCGCCCGGTCGAAATTCACGAATTAACCCTTGTGGAACATGGCGATAACGGCCAGTCCGTGTTCGAGGCCGAGTGCGGCAAGGGAACCTATGTCCGGGCGCTGGCCCGCGATATGGGCCGGATTCTGGGCTGTTTCGGCCATATCTGCGCCCTGCGGCGAACCCTTGTCGGTCCGTTTACCGAACGAGACATGATTCCGCTGGAACAGTTGGAGGCTTTATGCAATAGAGCCGCGTCTGGCGAGGGCAGCCTCGCCGACGCGCTTTTGCCCGTTGAGACCGCGCTGGACGACATCCCGGCACTGGCCGTCACACGGGCTGATGCGGCAAGGCTCCACAGGGGCCAGGCCGTTTTGTTGCGCGGACGGGATGCGCCCAATACCAGCGGCACAGTCTATGTCACGGTGGCAGGCCGGCTTCTCGCGCTTGCCGAAATTGGCAATGGCGAACTCATCCCCAAGCGCGTGTTCAACCTGAACGGACTGACTGCCGGTCCGGCTCGCAACGATGAAAGTAACTGACGATGTCGATTACCGCCGAACGCAAAGCGGAAGTCATCAAGACGAATGCCAACAAAGCCGGCGACACCGGCTCGCCCGAGGTTCAGGTCGCGATCCTGTCGGAACGCATCAATAACCTCACCGAGCACTTCAAGAGCCATGTGAAGGACAACCATTCACGCCGCGGCCTCCTGAAGCTCGTGTCGACGCGTCGTTCCCTGCTTGACTACATCAAGCGCAAGGACGAGGCGCGCTACAAGGCGCTGCTCGAAAAGCACAACATCCGTCGTTGATTTGAGAAGCACGCGCGCGAGGGTTCGCGCGCGTTTTCGCATGGTCGTCCGTGAACTCGGGCTTTCGAATTGTCGAAAGATGACCAAGCGCAGCATGGCAGTCGCGCCATGCACACTAGCGTCCAGCAGCAATCCGGCCGCTGGACCGGGCAAGATGCCCAGATGACCGAAAGGATGGACGCCATCCGAAATCCAGGGACCATGGCAGGATCGCCGGATGCTGATCGCGACAGCGCATCAGTGTCTCGCCGTCTTGGCATGGTCTTTGTGTTTCAGGGCGCCGTGCTTTCGTGAAACCATGAAAGAAAACCGAAATGTTCAATTCGCATTCCGTCGAAATCGACTGGGGTGGACGTCCCCTCAAACTTGAAACCGGCAAGATCGCCCGCCAGGCTGATGGCGCCGTGATGGCCACCTACGGCGAGACCGTGGTGCTTGCCACCGTCGTTGCGGCGAAGGCGCCGCGCGAGGGCGTCGACTTCCTGCCGCTCACGGTCGACTACCAGGAGAAGACCTACGCCGCGGGCCGCATTCCCGGCGGCTATTTCAAGCGCGAAGGCCGTCCGACCGAGAAGGAGACGCTGGTCTCCCGCCTGATCGACCGCCCGATCCGTCCGCTGTTCGTCGACGGCTGGCGCAACGAGACCCAGGTGATCGTCACGGTGCTCTCGCACGACATGGAGAACGATCCGGACATCGTGTCGCTGGTCGCCGCCTCCGCCGCCCTGACGCTGTCGGGCGCGCCGTTCAAGGGCCCGATCGGCGCCGCGCGCGTCGGCTTCGCCAATGACGAATACGTGCTCAACCCGACGCTGGACGAGATGACCGAGACCCAGCTCGACCTCGTCGTTGCCGGCACCGCCGACGCCGTGCTGATGGTCGAATCGGAAGCCAAGGAGCTCAACGAGGACGTGATGCTCGGCGCGGTCATGTTCGGCCACCGCCACTTCCAGCCGGTGATCAACGCGATCATCGAGCTCGCCGAGAAGGCCGCCAAGGAGCCGCGCGAAGTCACCACAATCGACAATTCGGAGATCGAGAAGGAGATGCTCGGCATCGCCGAACAGGAGCTCCGCAAGGCCTATGCGATCCCGGTCAAGCAGGAACGCTATGCCGCGGTCGGCGCCGTCAAGGAGAAGGTGCTGGCGCACTTCTTCCCGGAAGGCCAGGAGCCGAAATACGACAAGCTCCGCGTCGCCGGCGTGTTCAAGGAACTGGAAGCCAAGATCGTTCGCTGGAACATCCTTGACACCGGCAAGCGCATCGACGGCCGTGACGCCAAGACCGTGCGCAACATCATCGCCGAAGCCGGCGTGCTGCCGCGCGCCCACGGCTCGGCGCTGTTCACCCGCGGTGAGACCCAGGCGATGGTCGTGACCACGCTCGGCACCGGCGAGGACGAGCAGTACATCGATGCACTGTCGGGGACGTACAAGGAAACGTTCCTGCTGCACTACAACTTCCCGCCCTACTCGGTCGGTGAAACCGGTCGCCTCGGCGGCACCAAGCGCCGCGAAATCGGCCACGGCAAGCTCGCCTGGCGCGCGATCCACCCGGTGCTGCCGCCGCATCACGAGTTCCCGTACACGATCCGCGTGGTCTCCGAGATCACCGAGTCGAACGGCTCGTCCTCGATGGCTTCGGTGTGCGGCGCGTCGCTGTCGCTGATGGACGCCGGCGTGCCGCTGAAGCGGCCGACCGCCGGTATCGCCATGGGCCTGATCCTCGAAGGTCAGCGCTTCGCGGTGCTGTCGGACATCCTCGGTGACGAGGATCATCTCGGCGACATGGACTTCAAGGTCGCCGGTACCGACCACGGCATCACCTCGCTCCAGATGGACATCAAGATCGAGGGCATCACCGAAGAGATCATGAAGGTTGCGCTTGGCCAGGCCAAGGAAGGGCGCATCCACATCCTCGGCGAGATGGCCAAGGCTCTGACCGCGGCGCGCGCCGAGCTCGGCGAATACGCACCGCGCATCGAGACCTTCAAGATTGCCACCGACAAGATCCGCGAAGTGATCGGCACCGGCGGCAAGGTGATCCGCGAGATCGTCGAGAAGACCGGCGCCAAGGTCAACATCGAGGACGACGGCACCGTGAAGGTCGCCTCCAACGATGGCGAGGCGATGAAGGCTGCGATCAAGTGGATCAAGTCGATCGCCTCCGATCCGGAGGTCGGCCAGATTTACGAGGGCACCGTCGTCAAGGTGATGGAGTTCGGCGCGTTCGTGAACTTCTTCGGCGCCAAGGACGGCCTCGTCCACATCAGCCAGCTCGCGTCCAACCGCGTGCAGAAGACCTCCGACGTCGTCAAGGAAGGCGACAAGGTCAAGGTCAAGCTGCTCGGCTTCGACGATCGCGGCAAGACCCGCCTGTCGATGAAGGCGGTCGACCAGGAGACCGGCGAAGATCTCGAGGCCAAGCAGAAGACCGAAGCGCCGGCTGCGGCGCCGCGCGAAGCTGCCGGCGAGTAAGCCAAGGCCAATCGACTAGCAAATCGACTGTTACGAAAAGGGCGGCCCTGTGGCCGCCCTTTTTGGTTTGCCGAGATCGGACGCAAATCAATCTCCGCTGATCGGCATGCGCGATTTTGACCCGGCATTGTGACCGGATTCGCTGGAACCCGTTCACAACTCGGGCCTAACATCAGGAAGCTTTCCCAGCACGGAGAACCACGATGTCCTCGATGTCCCGACGCCATTTGATCATCGCAGCAGGCGGCATCGCCGCGGCCGCAGCCGCATCGCGCACGGCATTCGCGCAGGCCCCCGCCGGACCGTTCAAGATCGATCCGCTGACCTATCCCACCAATGCGCTGGAGCCGCATATCGACGCCAAGACGATGGAAATCCATCACGACCGGCATCATCAGGCCTATGTCACCAACCTCAACAATTTCGCCAAGGACAATCCGCAGATCGCCGAGAAGCCGGTCGTCGAGGTGCTCGCCAATCTCGGCAGCGTACCGGAGGCGATCCGCACCGGCGTGCGCAACAACATGGGCGGCCACGCCAACCACACCATGTTCTGGCAGATCATGGGACCGAACGGCGGCAAGGCGGACGGCGAGGTGCTCGCCGCGATCGATCGCGACCTCGGCGGCATGGAAAAATTCCAGACCGATTTCAACGCCGCCGGCGGGCGCGTGTTCGGCTCCGGCTGGGTGTTCGTCACCGTGACCAAGGACGGCAAGCTTGCGATCGAGACCCGGCCGAACCAGGACAATCCGATCATGGACGGCAAGCGCGCGCTGCTCGGCAACGACGTCTGGGAGCACGCCTATTACCTGACCTACCAGAACCGCCGCCCCGATTATCTCAAGGCGTGGTGGAATACGGTGAACTGGAAGGCCGTGGCTGAGCGCTATGCGGCAGCAAAGGCCGGCACGCTCGGCGTGTGAGCCGCCGGGCTCGCCGGTCGCAAACAACTACGCTAGAGTTGAAAGCTCCGCGAGGCGCTCGCGGGCTTTCACCTTTATGCACCCACAGCGTCGCGCCGCCGGCGTCGAAGGCGATAGGGAACAATGACGCTGCCGATCATCCGCCCCGCTCGTCCCGACGAACATGACGCGATCGCGCGCGCCTGGATGGCGAGTTGGGTTTCGACCGGGCTCTCGCAAGCCAGCGACAACCTGTTGAATGATCTGCGTGTCCGCCTGCCGCGCGAGATTGCCGGCGGCTGGAGCCTGTTCGTGGCCGACGATCGCGGCGCCATCGCCGCCATGCTGGCGCTGCACCTGCCGACCTTGCTGCTCGATCAGCTGATGGTGGTCCCCGCCTATCAGGGCCGGAGCCTGGGACGCGAGCTGCTTGCCTTCACGCGCCGGCAGATGCCCGACGAGATCTGGCTGAAATGCGTCCGCGAGAACGAGAAGGCCTGGCGCTGGTACGAGCGCGAAGGCTTCATCTTCGAGAAGGAAGCGCCCCATCCGGTCACCGGCTTCATGATGAAGCACTATCGGTGGATGAGAACAAACCGCACATCGGAGGCTAAGCCATGATCAAGCTGTACTGGTCGCCGCGCTCGCGCTCGTTCTCAGCCATCTGGCTGCTGGAGGAATCCGGCCTGCCATACGAACGGGTGCTGACCGACATCAGCACCGGGGCGCAGAAATCGCCCGATTTTCTCAAGATCAACCCGATGGGCAAGGTGCCCGCGCTGACCGACGGCGACGCGCAGCTCGCCGAGGCCGCCGCGATCTGCGCCTATATCGCCGACCGTTATCCCGAGACCAAACTCGCGCCGGCAGCGACGGACCCGAAGCGGGCGCGCTATCTGCAGTGGCTATTCTTCTCGCCGAGCTGCATCGAGCCCGCGCTGATCCAGCTCTTCACCAAGCTCGAGGTGCCGACCAGCACCGCGGCATGGGGCAGCGCCGCGCAGGTGTTCGACGTGCTCGACGCCGAGCTGCAGAAGGGGCCATGGATCCTCGGCGATCAATTCTCCGCGGCCGACATCGCGATCGGCGCGGGACTGAACTTTGCGGTGCGCGTGTTCAAGATGGTGCCGTCGCGGCCGTCATTCGAGGCCTATATCGGCCGCTGCGTGGCCCGGCCCGCGTTCCAGCGCGCAGAGAAGATCGCGGCGGGGTGAGCTTCATCCAACCCGAATGAAGCGAGACGTTATCCAAGGAGCTTGTGAGGCCTACGATTCTCAGATCGCACCCCTCCTAGCTGGATCTCGAACATACTCAAATAGCGTCGGCTTTCGGTGAGAAGTATTCGAAGAACACTCCCATTTCTTCGATTTGATTCTTGTTGAATAGTTTCTTTGGCATGCCGTCAGGCATGCCAAAGTGTTGAACTGCGAACTGAATGCTAGCGTAATAGCTTGGCCCTTAATCGTCCTGAAACTAGCTCCTAAGTGTTCGAAGAATTTCTTTCCATATACGTACCACGGCCACGGCCTCTCTTTGAATTCCTGCCCTCGTCTATAGGCGCGCTCTGCGCGCTCAGTAACACTCATAATTTTGGTAGCTTTGACCTCACCCGGGTCAAAGCCATTCATTTCGCACTCAACCGCGCGAGCACTGCGACTATTTCGGGCGACAACGAAACAATCCTCGTAACCGTCCGACTCCACCCAATAGAGATACCAACGGGCTGAGCGCTTAGTCATCGAGAATTACGCCCGGTTCTGAATGGCGCGAGATAACGGGTGCTTTTCTGCTCGGATAGTCTCAGCGCAGTAGAGCGCTCCCGTCTTCAAGCTCAATAGGATGCTTCCGAACGGCCTAACCCGGCACGACGCGGGGATCGACATCCTGTGTATAGTCGACGCCGTCGATGCCGAAGCCGAACAGGCGCAGGAACTGGCTCTTGTACTCGCCGAGATCGGCCAACTCGCCGAGCGTCTCGGTGGTGAGCAGTGGCCAGCGCCGCGACACTTCCGTCTGCACCTCGGGCGACAGCTCCCAGTCGTCGACCCGGACGCGCTGCGCGTCATCGAGCTCGACGCCCTTACCGAGCTTCGTCCGGAACAGGCGATCGATCTGCTCGATGCAGCCTTCGTGGAGACCGAGCTGCTTCATCACCTTGAACAGCACCGTGCCATAGAGCGGCACCACCGGAATCGCCGAGCTCGCCTGGGTGACCACGGCCTTCAGCGCGACGACGCGGGCCGCGTCCGCGCCGAGCCGGCCGCGGATCGCTTCCGCCTTGCTGTCGAGATCGACCTTGGCGCGGCCGAGCGTGCCGTTCCAGTAGATCGGCCAGGTCAGTTCGCTGCCGATATAGGTGTAGTTGAGCGTCTGGAAGCCCGGCGCCAAAACGCCGGCATCCGCGAGCTGGTCGATCCAGCGCTTCCAGTCGTCGCCGCCCATCACCGCGACGGTCGCCGCGGTTTGCTCCTCGCTCGCCGGCTCGAGCGTGGTCTGGAACACCTCGCCGGTCTCGGTGTCGAGCGTCTTGATCTCGACCGGGGCGCCCAGCGGCTTGATCACCGAACGATAGGTCTTGCCGGTGTCGGGATCGGTACGGACCGGCGCGGCCATGCTGTAGACCAGCAGATCAAGCTGCCCGAATTTCTCGCGCACGCGCTCGATGAAGGTCGCCTTCAGCTCGTCGGAGAAGGCGTCGCCTTCGAGCGTGAGCGGCGAGCGTCCGATCTTCTGGGCCTCGATCTCGAAGGCGCGGTTGTTGTACCAGCCGGCGCTGGCGCTTCTCTTTTCCGACGGCTCGCGCTCCAGCGACACGCCGATCGTATCGGCGCCGCCGGCGAAGGTCGCGACGATGCGGCTCGCGAGGCCATACCCCGTCGAGCAGCCCAGCACGGCAACGCGCTTCGGGCAGTCGGCGACCGGACCCTGCTTCAGAACATAGGCGATCTGTTCGCGGACATTCGTGGCGCAGCCGACGGGATGTGCCGTCGTGCAGATGAAGCCTCGCACGCGCGGTTCGATAATCATTCCCACCCCATTCCGGATCGTTGCAATGTTCCCATTCGCTGCCCGCGGATGTCCCTCAGCAAGCGAGGAGAGGCGAAATCACGCGTCAAGCCGCCTGAACACCAGCGTCGCGTTGGTGCCGCCGAAGCCGAACGAGTTCGACAGCACGGTGTTGAGCTTGGCGTTGTCGATGCGCTTGCGCACGATCGGCATGTCGGCAAACACCGGATCGAGTTCGGTGATATGCGCGCTCTCGCAGATGAAGCCGTTGTTCAGCATCAGCAGCGAATAGATCGCTTCCTGCACGCCGGTGGCGCCGAGCGAGTGGCCGGTCAGCGCCTTGGTCGCCGAGATCGGCGGGCACTTGTCGCCGGTGCCGAACACCTTGCGGATCGCCTCGATCTCCGGCGGATCGCCGGCGGGCGTCGAAGTGGCGTGCGGATTGATGTAGTCGACCGGCGTGTTCACCGTCGACATCGCCATGCGCATGCAGCGCTCGGCGCCCTCGCCCGACGGCGCCACCATGTCGTAGCCGTCGGAGGTTGCGCCGTAGCCGACGACCTCGCCATAGATCCTGGCACCGCGCGCCTTGGCATGCTCGAGCTCTTCCAGCACCACGACACCCGCGCCGCCCGCGATGACGAAGCCGTCGCGGTTGAGATCGTAGGGACGCGAGGCGGTGGCGGGCGTGTCGTTGTATTTCGAGGACATCGCGCCCATGGCGTCGAACAGCACCGACAGCGTCCAGTCGAGTTCCTCGCAACCGCCGGCGAAGATGACATCCTGCTTGCCGATCTGGATCGTCTCATAGGCGTTGCCGATGCAGTGGTTCGACGTCGCGCAGGCCGACGAGATCGAATAGTTCACGCCCTTGATCTTGAACCAGGTGGCGAGCGTCGCCGACGCGGTCGAGGACATGCCCTTCGGCACCGCGAACGGACCGACGCGCTTCGGGCCCTTGGCGCGCGCGATGTCGGCGGCCTCCACCAGCGTGCGCGTCGACGGACCGCCGGATCCCATGATGATGCCGGTACGGATGTTGGAGACTTCGCTTTCCTCGAGGCCCGAGTCGCGGATCGCCTGTTCCATCGCAACGTGATTCCACGCCGCACCTTCGGCAAGGAACCGCATCGCGCGGCGATCGATCACCTCGGCAGGATTGAGTGTCGGCGCACCGTGCACCTGCGAGCGGAAGCCGAGTTCGGCGGCCTTCTCCGCGCGCGAAATGCCCGACTTCGCCTCGTAGAGGCTCGCAAGCACTTCCTGGGTGTTGTTACCGATGGACGAGACAATACCCATCCCCGTGATGACAACCCGCCTCATGTTCGCCTCGCCCTGCCTTTATGTTGCCGCATGATGATCCTGCTCAAGATGGAGCCGTGCCCTGCTTGAACAACCCGACCTTCAAGTCCTTGGCGCGATAGATAATCTCGTCGTCCATGGAAAGCCACCCGTCGGCAATTCCAAGCACGAGCTTTGACCGCATCACGCGCTTGATATCGATGTTGTACACAACCTTGCGCGCTTGCGGCAGCACCTGTCCGGAGAACTTCAGCTCGCCGAGGCCGAGCGCGCGGCCACGACCTTCGCCACCGATCCAGCCAAGGTAAAAGCCGACCATTTGCCACATGGCATCGAGGCCGAGGCAGCCCGGCATCACCGGATCATTCTTGAAATGGCAGCCGAAGAACCAGAGATCCGGTTTCACCTCGAGCTCGGCGCGCACCAGCCCCTTGCCGAACTCGCCGCCATTCTCCGAAATCTCGCTGATGCGATCGAACATGAGCATCGGCGGCAGCGGCAACTGGGCGTTGCCGGGACCGAAAAGCTCGCCCCGCCCGCAAGCCAGCAAATCCTCGTATTCGTAACCGCCGCGCCGATCCAGCATCCTCTTTCCACCTCTGATGTCCCGATGAGCGCTTTGCTTGGTCGGACCTTGATCTACCCACGGGAACCGGAATAACCCGTCCCGCATCTTGGCGCTACCTGGGTACGCTACGGCCCGTTATCTCTGCCGAAAGCGCATATGTGGTCCGCGCGCTCTCTAACATAGCGCCAACTGGGCGGCAAAGCGGCATTCCGAGGATAAATGACCGCTTCTCCTTAGGTTTCTACCGCCGCTTGGATTCGTTCTAGTTGCGAAAAACTTGCATCTGATAGGCATCCTTTTTATATTTATGAGGAATATTGCCTGAGTTGGGTGCATAGAGTGGATATGAACGAGGAAGTACCGGCTGTGAACGATGATGCCGTGCACCCGGCTGCCCGGGGCGCTGGTCACCACCCTGCCCTGACCGGCTGTCCGTGGCATGACGTCAACGAGATGTTGCAGTCTGCCGGTCTGCGGCCGACCCGTCAGCGCATGGCGCTGGGCTGGCTGTTGTTCGGCAAGGGTGCCCGCCACCTGACCGCTGAAATGCTGTACGAGGAAGCCACGCTGGCCAAGGTTCCGGTGTCGCTGGCGACCGTCTACAACACCCTGAACCAGCTGACCGACGCCGGCCTGCTGCGCCAGGTCAGCGTCGACGGCACGAAAACCTATTTCGATACCAACGTGTCGACGCACCACCACTTTTATCTCGAGCATAACCACGAGTTGGTCGACATTCCCGACCCGAACCTCGTGCTGTCGAAGATGCCCGACGTGCCCGAAGGCTACGAGATCTCCCGCGTCGACATGGTCGTACGGCTGCGCAAGAAGCGCTGAACCGTCTTACCGTCGATTTGAGTTGTGATGGCCGGGCTCGTCCCGGCCATTTTCATTTGCGGTCGGGGAAGCTCAATCAACCTTCTCGTCGGCGTAGACGCCCCAGAGGCGCTGCTGCTCGATCCAGCCGTCGAACCCGCTGCCGGTGACCCGGCACCAGTTATTGGCGCATTTCTTCACCTGCGCGACGACTCCGGCCTGCAGGCGCGCCGCGATCGCGCTGGTGGCGTCGGGACGGTCGTAGAGCGAGGCCAGATCGTCCTTGTTCTTCATCGTGACGACGGCGGTGCGGCGGCCGGACAGCAGGGAGTGATAGACCCAGCCTTCGGCACCCTCGGAATCGCGCACCCGGCGCCAGTTCTCGAACTCGGCGGTAATTTCGACCGGCAGCCCCGACCGGGTGTAGACCCAGGCGACGTCATTGTCCTTGGTCGGGCCGGCCCGGACGTTCACGTGATCCGACTTCAGGCTGACATAGCGCGGGATCGGCAGGCCGCTGGTGGTGGGGCTCATATCCTTGGCGGAATGTCCGGGGATGACCGACGCGCTCAGCATGCTTCCGACCAGCGCCACCAATGAACCGAAACGCCAGACCATCAACTCGTCTCCTGCCGAAATGCCCAACCCGCATTCGGCGAATTGCAACCCAAACCACGCCCGAAGGCCCCTGCGCCTGCGCCGTTCGCTCCCGCACTGCAAGTCCGAGGGGTTCTTGTCTTGGCCCGGCCTTCTGCTAGAGAGGACGGAACGCCTGAGAGCCAGAACACCCGAATTTGCCCGTCGTTTCGCCTTGGCGAAGAGCCGGGGCAAGTATCGGGGAACCCTAGGAAACGCGAAGGAAACGCCGGGACAGCGCGGCTATCAGCAGTGTCGAACAACCGGGTTAATGAGGCCTCAACGGTTTGCTTTTTGGCAAGCCGCGCGTCATGAAAGCAGGACATGTCGGTGAAGAAAAAGCCTCTCGTCGTCGTCACCCGCAAGCTGCCGGACTCGATCGAGACCCGGATGCGCGAGTTGTTCGACGCCAGATTGAATCTCGACGACACGCCGATGACGCCGGAGCAGATCGCCGAGGCGGCGCGAACCGCCGACGTGCTGGTGCCGACCGTGACCGACATGATCCGCGAGGACGTGATCAATCAGCCCGACTGCAAGCTGAAGATGATCGCCAATTTCGGCAATGGCGTCGACAATATCGACGTGGCGGCGGCGCATGCCCGCGGCATCACCGTGACCAACACCCCGAAGGTGCTGACCGAGGACACCGCCGACATGACCATGGCGCTGATCCTGGCGGTGCCGCGGCGCCTGATCGAGGGCGCCTCGATCCTGACCGAAGGCAAGCAGCATTGGGCGGGCTGGTCGCCGACCTGGATGCTCGGCCACCGCATCGGTGGAAAGAGGCTCGGCATCGTCGGCATGGGCCGCATCGGCCAGGCCGTGGCGCGCCGTGCCCGCGCCTTCGGCCTGCAAATCCACTATCACAACCGCCGCCCGGTGGCGCCTATGATCGCCGAAGAGCTCGGGGCGACCTATTGGGAAAGCCTCGACCAGATGCTGGCGCGGATGGACATCATCTCGGTGAATTGCCCGCACACGCCGGCCACCTATCATCTGCTCTCGGCGCGGCGGCTCAAGCTGATCCGGAAAGAGGCCTATGTCGTCAACACCGCGCGCGGCGAGGTGATCGACGAGGACACGCTGATCAAGCTGATCGAAGCCGGCGATATCGGCGGCGCAGCCCTCGACGTCTATGAGCACGAGCCCGCGGTGAACCCGAAGCTGGTGCGGCTCGCCAAGGCCGGCAAGGTGACGCTGCTGCCGCATATGGGTTCGGCCACCATCGAAGGCCGCGTCGAGATGGGCGAGAAGGTGATCATCAACATCCGAACCTTCCTCGACGCCCACAAGCCGCCGGATCGCGTGCTGCCGAGCATGCTGTAAGCGCTCGTAGCCCGGATGGAGCCAACGGGTCGCGCGAACGCGCGCCCGATGACAGGCTCCGCGCAATCCGGGACCGCTTCTTTCCATAACCTCCCCTTGAAAAGGGGAGGTCGCTTTGCTCGCCAGAGCAAAGCGGGTGGGGATCATCTCTCTCCACGAGCGACGGTGCATGTGGCTGACCCCCATCCCGACCTTCCCCCTTTCAGGGGGAAGGAGAAGAGAGATCTGTAGATGGGGTAACGGGCCGGCCGCCCGCTCGCTACGGCGCAATTTGGAAGCGCGCTCGCGAGCGGCCTGTTGGTTG